>NZ_JALHLF010000001.1:0-38978 GCF_022832435.1 Novosphingobium organovorum
GATGCGGCGCCTGCGCCAGGCGCGGGCGAAGCGCGCGCCGAGGCGGTCCTCGACAAGGCCCGCGACGACACCGCCGTGCTGCGCGTCCTGCTGCGATCGATGCCCAAGGGCGGCGATCTGCACAACCACCTTTCGGGCGCGATTGCGGCCGAGGATTATCTCGGCTGGGCCGCGAAGGATGGGCTGTGCGTCCAGCGCGAGGGCCTCGCGCTCGTCGCGCCGCCGTGCCCGCCCGCCGATACGCTCACCGCGATCGCGCGCGATGAACCTTTCGTCTACGCGCGGATCGTCGATGATCTCTCCACTCGTGGCTGGCAGCGCGGGGTCGGCGCCGACGATGTCACCGGGCACACCCAGTTCTTCCGCAGCTTCGATCGCTTTGGCATGGTCGCCTCGAAGCACGCGGCGGATTCGCTCGCCCAGGCCCTGCGCACCGCGGCGGGCGATCACGTTGCCTATCTCGAGCTGATGATGAACCCGGAGACGATGACCCGCTTCATCTTTGCCGCGCCCGATGTCCCGCTCGATGAAGCCGGTCTGGCCGCGCGATACGAGGTCGAGAAGAGCGCCCTGCCCGCGCTCGTGGCGCAGATGCGCGCCGAGATCGACGCGACCGAGGCGGCCGCGCGCGCTCACCTGGGTTGCGGCACGCCGCAGGCCGAGCCGGCCTGCGGCGTCGCGCTGCACTACCTCGCCAGCGGCTTTCGCGCGCTGCCTCCCGCTCAGGTGTTCCGCTCGCTCATCGCCGGTTTCGCGCTCTGCGCGGCCGACCCGCGCTTCGTGGGCGTCAACATCGTCCAGCCCGAGGACTGGCCCGTCGCGCTGCGCGACTACGATCTGCACATGGCGATGTTCCGCTTTCTCGAGGCGCACTATCCCGGCGTTCACCGCACGCTTCACGCGGGCGAACTGGCCTATGGTCTCGTCCCGCCGCTGGTCATGAAGGACCACATCGCCAAGGCGGTAGCCGCAGGCGCCGAGCGGATCGGCCACGGCACCGACATCGCCTACGAGGCCGATGCACCGCAAACCCTGCGCACCATGGCGCAAAAGGGCATTGCCGTCGAAATCAACCTTTCGAGCAACGCGGTGATCCTGGGCGTCAAGGGCAGCGAGCATCCGCTCAACCTCTACCGCCGCTTCGGTGTGCCGGTTGTCCTTTCGACCGACGACGAGGGCGTGCTGCGCACCGACATGACTGGCGAATACGTGCGCGCGGTCCACGAACAGGGGCTCGATTACCGCGCGCTCAAGCAGGCTTCGCGCAACAGCCTGGAATACGCCTTCCTGCCGGGCGAGAGCCTGTGGCTTCGCGGCACGGTCGGAACCCCTGTCCCGGCCTGCGCCGCCAGTTTCGCCGCGCCCGCCTGCAAGACGCTGCAGGATCGCAGCGAAAAGGCCCGCCTCGAAGCCAGCCTCGAGGCCCGCTTTGCACGCTATGAGGAGACGATCGGCGAGATCGTCCCCCCAGCGCCCTAGAATCAGGCGAAGCGCTTGGCGCCCGCCACGGCGGCGATCACGATCAGCGTCGCGCCCAGCATCGCGGGCGCGACGTGTTCGTGCAGCAAAAGCGCGGCAAGACCCAGGCCAAGCAGAGGCTGGAGCAGCTGGAGCTGGCTGATCCGCGCAATCCCGCCAAGGCTGAGCCCACGATACCAGAACACAAAACCGATCAGCATCGAAAACACCGAAACGTAGCCCAGCCCCATCCAGCTCGGCACCGGCACCTGCATAACGCCGCTCGCGGGCCAGAACGCCATCGTGCCGAGCAGCGCGATCGGCACGCAGAGCACCAGCGCCCAACTGATGACCTGCCAGCCGCCCAGCGCGCGGGTCAGCACCGCGCCTTCGGCATAGCCCAGCCCACAGACCGCGATCGAAAACACCATGAGCGCATCGCCGGTGACCGACGCACTCGATTCCTGCGTCAGCGCAAAACCGGCGACTGCGCCCGCGCCCAGCAGGGCAAAAGCCCAGAACGCGGCCGAGGGCCGCTCGCCGCCGCGCACCACACCGAAGATCGCGGTGCTGAGCGGCAGCAGCGCCATGAACACCAGCGAATGGGCTGCGGTCATGTGCTGAAGCGCGAGGCCCGAAAGCAGCGGAAAGCCGATCACGCAGCATCCCGCGACCACCGCAAGGGCGCCCCACTGGCGCGCATTTGGCCAGGGCTGGCGCAGCGCGGCGAGCAGGCTCAACGCCAGCAGTCCGGCGATCAGCGCCCGGGCGCTGGTCAGCAGCCAGGGTGAAAAACCCAGCACCGCCAGCCGCGTCGCGGGCATCGAACCGCTGAAAATGAGCACGGCGAGGAGCCCATTGCTCCATCCACGGGTGGTATCCTGCATCGTCGGGTCCTTTAATCCATCAAGGCCCCGGCTCTAGCGATTGGCGCTGGCGCCGACAGGGACAGATCGATACAGTAAGAACATTCTGTACTGGAACATGGAACAACACAGATGGGCCAACCCACCCAGACCGGCCGGGTCATGGACGGCGTTCGCAGCCGCATTTCCGCGCGGCTCCTGTGCGCGGGCGACCGCCTGCCCTCGGTGCGCCAGAGCGCGGCGCACTTCGGCGTGGCGCAGGCCACAGTGGTCGAAGCCTACGACCGGCTGGTCGCCGAAGGACTGATCGAGGCGGTGCCGCGATCGGGCTTTTTCGTCAGCCATCTCGCCAGCGCACCGCCCAGCCCTTCGGCGCAGGTTTCGGCGCGCGATCACGCCATCGATCCCTTCTGGGTCTCGCGCCAGTCGCTCGATACGCCCGAAGAGGCCGACAAGCCCGGCTGCGGCTGGCTGCCGCACGAATGGATGCCGCAGGCCGCGCTCCAGCGCGCACTGCGCGACGCCGCGCGCGACCCGGCCGCGCTGACCGGCTACGGCACGACGGCTGGTGACCCGGCGCTGCGCAGCCAGATCGCGCTGCGCTTCNGCTGGCTGCCGCACGAATGGATGCCGCAGGCCGCGCTCCAGCGCGCACTGCGCGACGCCGCGCGCGACCCGGCCGCGCTGACCGGCTACGGCACGACGGCTGGTGACCCGGCGCTGCGCCGCCAGATCGCGCTGCGCTTCGCCGCCGAAGGGCTCGAATGCGATCCCGAGCGTATCCTGCTCACCCAGTCGGGCACCCAGGCGATCGACCTGATCTGCCGCCTGCTGCTGAGCGCGGGCGACACGGTGCTGCTCGACGATCCGTGCTACTTCAACTACCAGGCCCTGATCGCGACGCACAAGGTGCGTGCGGTGAGCGTGCCCTTCACCCCGACCGGCCCCGATCTGCACGCCTTCGAAGCGATCGTCGCCGCCGAGCGGCCGCGGCTCTACATCACCAATTCCAGCCTCCACAACCCGACCGGGCACAGCCTCAGCCTCGTCACCGCGCACCGCCTTCCCGCGATCGCCGCCACGCACGGCATGGTCGTGGTCGAGGACGACATTTTCGCCGATTTCGTCCCCGGCGCGCCGACGATGGCCGCGCTCGACGGGCTCTGCGGGGTGATCCGCATCGGCAGTTTCTCCAAGACGCTGTCGGCCTCGCTGCGCTGCGGCTACATCGCGGCGCGCGCCGAATGGATCGACGCGCTGAGCGACCTGCAGCTCGCCACCGGGTTCGGCGGCCCCACGCCGCTTTCGACCAGCGTCATCAGCCATGTCCTCGCCAGTGGCGGCTACCGACGACACATGGATGCACTACGCACGCGGCTGGTCCGGGCCCGCCGCGCAATCGGCGGGGAGCTTGACCGGATCGGCATCCGCCCGCTCGGCGAACCGGCGGGTGGCTTTGCGTTGTGGTGCCGCCTGCCGGGCACGGTGGACAGCGCCGAGCTGGCCCGCCGCTGTCTTGAGCACGATGTCCTGCTCGCCCCCGGCAATGTCTTCAGCCCCAGCCTCAGCGCCGCGCACCACATCCGCTTCAACGTCGCGCAGACCAGCGAACGCGCGCTCGCGGTGGTCGCGCGCGAGTTGGACGCGCTGGCGCGAGGCTAAGTCACAGCGGCTTGCCGCATGCCTCCATCGGCAGCGCGAAAGCCGGGTTGGTAAGAAAAGCATGGTCGGTCAGACTGCCGAGAAAGGCACTCAATTGGCCAAGGCTCACCGCGTCCGCGTCGGCAAAGGCGGCATGGGCCCGGATTGCCGAGGCGAGGTCTGGTGCCGAGCCGTCGTGGAGGTAGGGCGCGGTGACCGCCACGTTGCGCAGCGAAGGCGTACGAAAGCGGGCGCGATCCTCGGCCCGTCCGGTCACCTCCATCAACCCGGCGTCGGCCCCGTCCTGTGCCGTGATGCGGTGGTAGTCCTGATCGGTCAGGTCCACGCCGGAATGGCACGAGGCGCAGTCACGCGCAAAACGCGCCGCCCCGGCGCGGGCCAGCGGTGCGAGCGCGCCCGACTCGCCGCTACGCCAGCGGTCCCACGGCGCCGAGCGTGAGACGAGCGTGCGTTCGAACGCGGCGATCGCGCGCGCGGCATGGGCGTAGTCGGGCCGCGCCGCCTCATCCGGGAAAGCCTCGCGGAACATTGTGACATAGCACGGTTGCGCACCAAGCCGTTCGGCAAGCGCATCGGTGTGTCCGTCCATCGCCATCTCGACCGGATGATGCCCGAGCATCGGCACGTCGACCTGGCCTTCGAGCGAGGTCTGGCGTGGATCGGCCCAGGTCAGCCGTGCGAAATCGCCGACATTGGCAAGACCCGGCACGTTGCGCCGCCCCGGATCGTCGCGCGCGCCGGGGTGGGTCGCGTTGCCATCGCCAAAGCCGCGACGCTGTTCGTGGCAGGTCGCACAGGCCATCGTCCCGTTGATCGAGAGGTCCGCATCGTAGAACAACCGCCGCCCGAGCGCGACGCGCGCAGCCTGCACTCCGGGCGAAACGCCCTCCTCGGAGCGCAGCGGCCCGGCCAGCCCCAAGGCCACGGCAAGAGCGCCAAGGCTTGCCAGCAAGGCCTGTCGACATGGGCTCTTGATCATGGTTTTCGGGTAACGAGCAGCCCGGTCGAGGTCTCTGCGTTCGCGGAAACCTGCAGCAGATAGTCACCCGGCACGAGTGTGAAATCGACGATCTTGCGGATACCCGAGCAATCGGGGCCATGACCATGCGCGGTCGAAACCAGCCCCTTGCCGTCCTTCACCACGTCGATCCACGCGGCCGAGCCGAGCGCGACGCGGTACGTTCCGGCGGCGGCCACATGAAAGCGGAAGAGCCCGCCGTGGCTGACCGTGCCGCCCGGTTTTTCCGGGCGCAGTGCATAGTGCACCTGCGGTGTCGGTAAAAGCCCGGCCTCGACCGCCCGGCCCGGTTGCAGTTGTGCGGCGCCGACCCCGGCCAGTGAAGCGGCCGCGGAAAGACCACCGCGTCCAGTCCATGAAGCGAACTCGGGCGCAAGCGCCGGGCTTGACGATGCGCACTCGCTGGCGGGGGCCTCCTTCTGCGCCGAAGCCGGAACCGCTGCCAGGACCAGCAGGCCAAGACCCGCCAGACATCCACCGCGCAGGGCCGCGTTCGCCATAATCGTCACCATCATCATCGCTGCAAAGGCCCCCATTCGATTTCGCGCTTTACTATATCATTACGAATATAATATCCATTCAAATATAGATTCGCGTCGCAACGCGCAGGCTTGCCATGCGCAGGCCGAAAATCTGTTTCAGGGGGTAATTCCGAACCATGCGCCACTCGACCGCTCTCGCGGCCTCGCTCTTATGCACGCTCGCGCTTCCCACCGCGGCGCAAGCCGACGAGACGCAAGACACCGCATCACAAGCCAGCGATGCCTTCACGCTGGGACAGATCACCGTCACCGCCCATCCCGGCGCCGATCCGGGGATTGACCTCAACACGCTCGACGCCAGGGCGATGCAGACCTTCCAGCGCGCCACGCTCGACGATGCGGTCAACCTGATGCCCGGTGTGTCCGCCTCGAACAGCGGGGGTGCGCGCAACGAACAGCTGATCTACGTACGCGGCTTCGACCGCTATCAGGTGCCGCTCTCGATCGACGGCATCCGCGTCTACCTGCCCGCTGACGGGCGGCTCGACTATGGACGCTTCCTGACGGCCGACATCGCGCAGGTACAGGTTGCCAAAGGCTATGTCTCCGTGCTCGACGGGCCGGGCGCGATGGGGGGCGCGATCAATCTCGTCACCTCCAAGCCGACCAAGGCGATCGAGGCCAAGGTCGGCGGCACGCTCAACCTGGGGCGCAAGGCCGAGTATGCGGGCTACAACGCCTATGCCCTGCTCGGCACCAAGCACGAGCTGTGGTACGCGCAGGCAAGCTATACGCGCAATTTCCAGGACCACTGGGACTTGCCCGCAAGCTACACTCCCACTGCGGATTCGGCCGAGAACGGCGGCCATCGCGACCTTTCGCGCTCCAGCGACTGGCGGGTCAACGCCAAGATCGGCCTGACCCCCAACGCCACCGACGAATACTCGCTGAGCTACACACGCCAGGAAGGCGAAAAGAACGCACCGCTCCACGTCAACGATGCCGCCTCCAGCCAGAAGAGCTGGAAATGGCCCTACTGGAACATCGATAGCCTCTACTTCCTGTCGAAGACCGCGCTGGGCGACAGCGCCACGCTCAAGACCCGGCTCTACCGCAACAGTTTCGACAACCTGCTCAGCGCCTATGACGATGCGACGCAGACGACGCGGGTCAAGGGCAAGTCGTTCGACAGCTGGTACGCCGACACCGCCTGGGGCGGCTCGGCCCAACTCGACCTCGCGCTGGCGCCGGTCGACACCCTCAGCATCGCGGCGCACTACCGGCGCGACAAGCACGTCGAATGGCAAAAGAGCTTCTCGACCGGGATTACCGAACCGCACCAGACCAGCATCGAGGAAACCTACAGTGTCGCCGCTGAAAACCGCCTCCAGCTCGCCCCCACGCTGCGGCTGACCACGGGCATCAGTTTCGACTGGCGCAATCTGGTCCAGGCCCAGGATTACAGCGACAGCGCGTTCATCAACTACGATCTGCACAACGGCAGCGCGATCAACGGCCAGGGCCAGCTCAGCTGGAGCCCCGATGCGGCAACCAGCGTGCACGCCAGCGTCTCGGCGCGCACGCGCTTTCCCACGCTGTCCGAACGCTTCAGCACCAAGTTCGGCGGCGCGGTCTCGAACCCCGCACTCAAGGCCGAGCGCGCGACCAACTACGAGATCGGCGCCTCGCATCACTTTGGCCCGGTCAACGCGGCCGGCGCGGTGTTCTATTCGCACATCAGCAACGTGATCGTGGCCTTCCCGGTCACGTACGAAGGCGAATCCGCGACGCAGAGCCGCAATCTGGGCCACGGCAACTACTACGGCGCCGAACTGGCGCTGACCGCGCAGGTCCTGCCCACGCTATCGCTGGGCGGCAACTACACCTGGACCCACCGCGATCTCGACGATCCGACCGACAGCGCCTTCGAGCCCACCGGCGTTCCCACGCACAAGGCCTTCGCCTGGGCCGACTGGACCCCATTGCCCGCCCTGCACCTGTTGCCCAACGCCGACATTGCCTCGAACCGCTGGACGGTGAACACGGCAGGCACGGCCTATTACCGCACGGGCAGCTATGTGCTGGCCAACCTCACCGCCCGCTACGACCTGCGCGAAGGCATGTCGGTGAGCCTTGGCGCGCGCAACCTGTTCGATGACTACTACGTCCTGACCGACGGCTTCCCCGAGCGCGGTCGCAGTTTCTTCGCCAGCTTCCAGGTCAGCTACTAACCCCCCCAACCCGGCCTGGAGGAGGCGAACGACCGCCGTCCGGCGCTTGAAAGGCACGCTGTGGAGGTCGTGCCCGAAAGCGCCGGACGGCGGCTTTGCATGCGCGCCCTACGACGCGCGCCACGCATCGCCAAACCAATCATGAACGGAAGATGATGCCCCCGTCCGAACACGGTTCGGACGCGCATCTCGTAGCTGGTGGAGCATTTTCGAAGGAGATGGTGCGCCCGGCGAGATTCGAACTCACGGCCCCCAGATTAGGAATCTGGTGCTCTATCCGGCTGAGCTACGGGCGCACTCGGGCTCGTCCTAGCGGGGGGGAGGGCGCTTGGCAATCGGCTCCGCGCGCTTGTTCACCCATCCCGGTGAAAGTCGTCCCCCGACAGGTTCAATGGGTATCTTCGGGCGGCGCGATCGGGAACGGCAGCGGGACGAGGGCAATGCCTTCGTCGATCAGTTCGCGGGCGTCCTCCAGGCTCGTTTCACCGTGGATCGCCTCGGCCTCGCGTTCGCCGTAGTACATCGCGCGCGCGTCCTCGGCAAAGTTCGTGCCGACATAGCGCGAGGCCTTGAGCGCTTCGCCCTGCATGCGCGCAAGCTTGTCGATCAGTTCGAGCGCCTGAGGTGGCAGTTCGCGACTGGCCACCGGGGCAACGGGCCCTCCATCCGCTCCGGCCTGGACCGGGCGCGGCAAAGCGCTGGACGATCGCGGTGCCCGCGCTTCGGGCAACTGGTTGCCCTTTCGCGCCAGGCGCGGGGCCTGAATGGCCTTGCCCACATCGCACGCCCCGCAGAACGGGCACACGACCAGCGACCGCTCCTGCTGGCGCGCGAAATCGTCGGAGGACTTGAACCACCCCTCGAAACGATGCCCGCCCGCGCGGCACTCCAGATCGTAGACTATCATGACGTGCCTATTTGGCGATCACGCGCGTCCTGGCAAGGGTGCGCCGGTTGGACAGACTTGGGACCTGCGCCCGGACCTGGGCGAGCCGTGCGTGATCGATGGTCACAAAGCCGAGCCGCGACTTTGCCGCCCCCGCATGCTCCGCTGGCGCATCCGCCGCTGGCCACTCCGCGCCGCCCATGTCGAGCAGCACTTCGCCCCAAGGGTCGATGGCGAGCGAATGGCCATACGTCTCACGCCCGTCTTCGTGCAGACCCACTTGCGCCGCGCTGAGCACGAAAGCGCTCGCCTCAACCGCGCGGGCGCGCTGGAGCAAGTGCCAGTGAGCCCGCCCGGTCGGCACGGTAAAGGCCGCGGGTATGGCGATCACGTCGCACTTTTCACGCCCCAGCGCCTCGAACAGGGCCGGGAAGCGGATGTCGTAGCAGATCGCCAGCCCCAGTCGGCCCAGCGGGGTGTCGACCACGGTCGGTGTATCGCCGGGCGCATAGGCGTTCGATTCGCGCCAGCTCTCGCCGCTCGCCAGATCCACATCGAACATATGGATCTTGTCGTAGCGCGCGCGGATCGCGCCGCTGTCGTCGATCACGAAGGCGCGGTTCGCGCAGCGCCCGTCCCCGGCTTCGGGACGCACCGCGAGCGAGCCGAGATGAACCCAGATCCCTTCGCGCGCGGCCGCCTCACGCACTGCGGCAAGCACCGGGTCGCGGGCCTCGTCGACGATCCGGGGGCCGCCGCGCGCGCGATCGCGGTCGATGATCCCGCTCATTTCGGGCGTGAACAGCATCGCCGCCCCGCCAGCACGCGCCTCCGCAACGGCCTGGACAAGGCGGGCCGCGCTGACCGCGGGGTCAATCCCCGTGGTCATCTGGAAAAGCGCCGCGCGGACCGTAGAAGCGCCGGTCACAGCCCCAGAATCGGATCTAGCTCGCCCGCCCGGTCCAGCGCGTTGACATCGTCGAACCCACCATAGGCCTTGTCGGCAACGAGGATCTGGGGAACGGTACGGGCGCCCGGAACACGCTCATTCATCTCGGCCTTCCTGGGGCCGCCCATGGTAATGTCGTATTCCTCGTAGGCGATCCCCTTGCGGTCGAACAGCGCCTTGGCGGCGACGCAGTAGGGGCAGCCCCACTTCGTGTAGATTTCGACCTTGGGCTGGCTCATGCAGTCTGGCTCCTGAAGCGATTGAAAATGGGGGAAAGGGACCTGTGCACGCAAGCGCATCGCACGCGGTTCGCCCATCCCCCTTGAATTGGCCTTGCGCTATCATATCTAGGGTGACGTGTCATGGCCCCCTCGTGGGCATGGCACGCTCTCGAGGCGCCGGATCAGCCGGGCCTCATCACACGAAGATTGCTCAACAGAGGATTTTTGTCATGAACCGTATCGATTTTTCGCCCTATCGCCGTTCCATGGTCGGTTTCGACCGTCTTTTCGACATGCTCGAGAACCAGAACCGGATCAGCGCGGGCGACAAGTATCCGCCCTTCAACATCGAACGCCGTGGCGAGGATGCCTACCGCATCACGCTGGCCGTCGCCGGGTTCAAGCCCGAGGATATCGACATCACCGCGCAGGCCAACCTGCTGGTGGTCAAGGGCCGCAAGCCGGACGAACATGGCGAAGGTGACTTCCTGCACGTGGGCATCGCCCAGCGCGGTTTCGACCGCCGCTTCGAACTGGCCGATTACGTGCGCGTCGACCGCGCCGACCTCGCCGACGGTCTGCTGGTGATCGATCTCGTGCGTGAAGTGCCCGAAGCGATGAAGCCCAAGAAGATCGCCATCGGCGGTAACACGCTCAAGGTGATCGAAGGCGACACGGGCGAGGGTTCCGCCGCAGCCTGACCGGCGCGCGGACGGCCCGACCGCTGCGCAACGATGAACGTTCGAAGGGCGGCCTGTTCCAGCAGGCCGCCCTTTTCATGTGCGCGCCCTGACGTTCGATACATAGCGATACATAAAAACCGCCTCCGCCATGTTGCCTTCACGGCGCCTGCTACGATACAAACGGACGCGTTCCTTGCAGGTACGGTCCGCCTGCCGTCCTGCCTCGGGTGCGGGTCCTTGGGCGCAGACGCCATGCTCGCAGGTTGAAAGGCACGGAGGTAGCACGAGCGCCCATGGCCCAAGCCACCCGGCACGACGACGAAGCCGGCCGACTGGCCGCCTTGCGCCGGCTCCACGTCCTTGATTCCGATCCCGAGGAAGCGTTCGAAAATGTCGTTTCGCTGGTGCGCCAGGTGCTCGGCGTTCCCATCGCAACGGTCGCTCTGGTCGACGAGAACCGCCAATGGTTCAAGGCCCGGCGCGGGCTCGACATCGCCGAGACGGCGCGTGACGTTTCGTTCTGCACCCACACCATCCAGACCGACGATCCGCTGATCGTTCCCGACGCCGAACACGACGCGCGCTTCGCGGCCAATCCATTCGTCCTCGGGCAACCGGGCATCCGCGCCTATCTCGGTATTCCGCTGCGCTGTTCGGATGGCTACAATCTGGGCGCGCTCTGCGCGATCGACACCGCCCCGCGCGAATTCACGTCCGCCGAAATCGCCTTGCTCACATCGTTCTCACAGATCGTGGTGAGCGAGCTCGAACTGCGCCGCGTGGCGCAGTTCGACACGATGACAGGTGCCCTTTCACGCCGCGCCTTCGTCGATCGAATGGAAGAAGAAATAGAACGATTTCAGCGTTATAAATGCGATAGTTCGCTTCTTTTATTCGATATCGACCATTTCAAGTCGGTCAATGACCGGTTCGGACACCCCGGCGGCGACACGGCGTTGAGCGAAGTTGTCGCGACGATCAAACGGATCAAGCGCCCCAACGACATCATCGGACGCCTCGGCGGCGAGGAATTCGCCATGCTCCTGCCCGAGACCGACGCGGGAAGCGCGCTGCAGGCCGCCGAGCGCTACCGCGAAGCGATCGCCGCGCAGTCCATCGCGATCACGCCGGGCACGCACCTGACCGTTTCGGCCAGCTTCGGAATTGCCGGACTGCACAGCGCCATCCGCACGCCCGCGCAGTGGCTCGCCTGCGCCGACGTCCCGCTCTATCAGGCCAAGCGCTCGGGACGAAACTGCAGCCGGACGGTCGCCGCCCCAACTGGCTTTACAGAGTGATCCGACTGCCCTGTTCGCTCGAGGCGATCGCGGCCGCGAGGATATCCTGCACCAGCAGCACGTCCTCCGGCCTCGCGGGCAAGGCCCCCTCTCCACGGCAAGCGGCGGCCATCATCGCGTAAAACCGGTGCTGCGCGCCGCGTGGCAGGGGCGTTTCCTCCCGCTGCCCTTGCGCGTCGAAGCGCACCAGCGGCTCGGGATCGAGCCCCCAGGCCTCGTCGCCCGGCCGCAGTCCGGCCTTGGACTGCTCCTCCTGCACGTCGAGCCCCGCCTTGATCAACGATCCGCCGGTGCCGTGGACGCGAAAACGCGCCTCACCGCCCGCCACGCACGAGCCCGCGTGCAGAACCACCCGAAGCCCTGCATAGTGCAGCGCGACGTGAACGTGATCGACTGCCCTCGCGCCCTCGCGAAGGCAGGAAAGATCGGCATCGACCTCCAGCGGCCGGCCGAACAGCTGGACCGCCTGGTCGACGAGGTGCGGGCCAAGATCGTACCACAGCCCCGAACCCGGCGCGCCGCTTTCACGCCAGCGGTCCTGAACCTCGGGCCGGAAACGGTCGAAATGCGATTCGAAATGGACCGGCCGCCCGATCAGACCCTGCTCGAGCGCCGCGCGCAAACCGAGGAAATCCGCGTCCCAGCGCCGGTTGTGGAACGCCGTGGCCAACAGGCCCCGCGCTTCGGCCAGGGCGAACAGCCCGCGCGCCGCGATGGGATCGAGCGTAAAAGGCTTCTCGACGACGACATGGCGCCCCGCTTCGAGCGCCCGCGTCGCAAGGTCGGCGTGCGACGCACTGGGCGTTGCGATAACGACGAGAGCAATCGCGGGGTCGGCAAGCAAAGTCTCGATATCGGGGACGAGCCGGACACCGGGCGCGGGAGGCGCCGCGTCCCGCCGGCGCGAGACCACCGCGCGCAGCTCAAGTCCGGGCGTCGCGGCGATGTAGGGCGCGTGGAACACCCCCGTCGCCATCCCGTTGCCGACGATGCCCACCCCGATGGGCCCATCCCCAAGCGGGGCGGGACCATGCGGGGCCAGCACCGGAACGGTCAAACCAGGCGGGCCTGGCGCAGCGCTGCGGCCACGAAGCCCGAGAACAGCGGGTGCGGTTCAAACGGGCGCGACTTGAGTTCGGGGTGGAACTGGACGCCAACGAAAAACGCGCGATCGGGCCGCTCGACGATTTCGGGCAGAAGCCCGTCGGGCGACATTCCCGAGAAGATGAGCCCATCCTTCTCGAGCGCTTCGCGATACTTGCCGTTCACTTCGTAGCGGTGACGGTGCCGTTCGGAAATCTCGGTCGCACCGCCGTAAAGCGAGGAAACCAGGCTGTTGCCGTCAAGCTTGGCGGTATAGGCGCCAAGGCGCATCGTGCCGCCCAGATCGCCGCCCTCGGCACGGGTTTCGAGGCCTTCCTTGCCCATCCACTCGGTGATGATGCCCACCACCGGTTCTTCGGTCGGGCCGAATTCGGTCGAGCTGGCCTTCTCAATACCCGCCGAACGCGCGCCTTCGATGCAGGCCATCTGCATACCCAGGCAAATGCCAAAAAACGGCACGTCTCGCTCACGCGCGAAGCGCACCGCGGCGATCTTGCCCTCGGTCCCACGCTCGCCAAAGCCGCCGGGGACGAGAATCCCGTGCATCGGTTCGAGCGCGGCAGCGATTTCGGAATCGGCCTTTTCGAAGATTTCGGCGTCGAGCCACTTGATCTTGACCTTGACCTTGTTGGCAAGGCCACCGTGGACGAGCGCTTCGTTGAGCGACTTGTAGGCGTCGGGCAGGCCGACGTACTTGCCCACGACCCCGATCGTGACTTCGCCCTCGGGGTTCTGGAAACGATCGACGATGCCCGACCAGCGCGACAGCTCGGGCGCGGGCGAGGACAGGCCGAAGTGGTGCAGGACTTCCGCGTCCAGGCCCTCGGCATGATACTGCAGCGGCACCGCATAGATGTTGGGCGCGTCGAGCGCGGGGATCACCGCTTCGCGGCGCACGTTGCAGAACAACGCGATCTTGGCGCGCTCACCCTCGGGCAGCTCGTGCTCGCAGCGGCACAGCAGGATGTCGGGCTGGATGCCAAGGCCGGTCATCTCGCGCACCGAGTGCTGCGTCGGCTTGGTCTTCAGCTCGCCGGCCGCCGCGATGTAGGGCACCAGCGTGACATGCACGAAGCACGTACTCTCGCGGCCCAGTTCGTTGCGCATCTGGCGCAGCGCCTCGATGAAGGGCAGGCCCTCGATGTCGCCGACGGTGCCACCCACTTCGCACAGCACGAAGTCGAGATCGTCGGTATCGGCCTGCGCGAAATCCTTGATCGCGTCGGTCACGTGCGGGATCACCTGCACCGTCGCGCCCAGGTAATCGCCGCGGCGTTCCTTGGCGATGATGTCCTGGTAGATCCGTCCCGAGGTGATGTTGTCGCCCTGATGCGCCGAAACGCCGGTGAAGCGCTCGTAGTGGCCAAGGTCGAGGTCAGCCTCGGCGCCATCGTCGGTGACGAAGACTTCGCCGTGCTGATACGGGCTCATCGTGCCCGGATCGACGTTGAGATAGGGATCGAACTTGCGGATTCGCACTCGGAACCCACGGGCCTGCAACAACGCGGCCAGGCTGGCGGCCATGAGGCCTTTGCCAAGCGAGGAGACCACGCCGCCGGTGATGAAGATATGCCGCGCCATGGGTATTGGGCCTTAAATTGCGTGGTGGCCCTCAGGCAAGCGCCGAGAGCCTGTGTCCACAGGTCAAATTCAATAAAATGCCGCCTGACAGCGCCAGACGGCATCCTGGTTACAACGATTTTGTCAGGCGGCTCCTAAGGCTAGGCCACGGAACCGCCCGGTCTATGCCGTTACTGCTTGGGCCGTTACTGCTTGGCCGCACCCGCGAGCGGGTCGTCCTGCGTCGTGCCCGAGGTCGTGCCGTTCGCCGAGTCGGCACCCGCCGAACCGGCCAGCGGATCGGCCGGCTGCGGGCTCGGCGTTGCCGCCGCAGCCGTGCTGCGCTGCAGCGAGGTGTCGATATCACTGGCGTTGTTGGCGTCAACCGCCATGGCCGCCAGAACGATGCTCAGGATCACGAAGAGACCGGCGAGAACCGCGGTCGAACGCGTCAGGAAGTCGGCCGCGCCGCGTGCCGACATCAGCCCCGAGGGGTTGCCGCCGCCAACGCCCAGACCACCGCCTTCGGACTTCTGCATGAGAATCACCAGGACCAGCAGGGCCGCCACGAGCGCCTGGACAACCGTCAGGAAAACAAACATCGCTAAATCTCAGCTCTTTTCGAGGAACCGCAAAACTGCACTACTGCGGCCTGCGTCCAATACCGTGTCCGGCGCGCCTGCATGGCAAGCGCGTCACAAGCGGCGCAGATAAGCGCTACGCTTCGCGAACGCAACCCGGACCGTCGCGCCTTTTGGTCTGGTGCGCCGAACCGGCAACGCGTGCCGCAAACAGGAGGCCGCTCAGTCGGCGACGAGCGAGGCCGCCGCGCCGACGATCGCCAGGAAGCTCTCCGCGCTCAGGCTCGCCCCGCCCACCAGCGCGCCGCCCACCTCAGGGACCGACAGCAGGTCGGAGGCGTTCTCCGCGTTGACCGAGCCGCCGTAGAGAATGCGCACGCCCTGCCCGCTCTCACCGTAGAGATCGACCAGCGTCGCGCGGATCGCGCGGTGCATCGCCTCTACATCACCAAGCGAGGGCACACGGCCGGTACCGATTGCCCAGATCGGCTCGTAAGCCACGGTGAACTTTTCAGGCGCTTCCTCGAGCGCGGGGCAGGACGCGGCGACCTGCGCGCCGACGACCGCCTCGGCGGTCCCGGCGTCGCGCTGCGCCTCGGTTTCGCCCACGCACACGATCACGCCGAGACCCGCGCCCAGCGCGGCCTGCGCCTTGGCCTGAACGTCGGCATCGCTCTCCTTGTGGTAGGTCCGGCGCTCGGAGTGACCGACGATGGTAAAGTCGGCGCCCGCATCCTTGAGCATGGGGGCGGAAATATCGCCGGTGAAGGCGCCGTTATCCCGCGTGTGGCAATCCTGCCCGCCCACACCGATGATCTCGGCCGCTTCACGCGCCCGATAGATGAGTGTCGCAGGTGGCGCGACGCCCACCTGGATCCTGGGAAAACGCCCTGCGGCACGGTCGATGGCGCGAACCTCGTTGAGCATCGCGCGCGTGCCGTTCATTTTCCAGTTTCCGACGATGTAAGGCAATCCAGCCATCTTGGTCCCTTGATCAAATCGACGCCATACCGAACGACCTCTCCCGAACGGGAGGGAATCAGAGCGCCGCTGTAACGGGGCGCTGCTAGGCCAGCACTAGCGGATTTGTCAAAAGACGGGGAGACATCTGTTGACGAAGACTTTGCAAGTGCAGCGAAGGACGCCGCATCGTTTACGCTCGAAGGTATCGAGAAAGCACCAAGAAAGGCGTGGTTCAGACTATTTGCGCCAAGGACAACGATCCTGACGGGGGTTCTGGTGCGCGATCGGGCACGAAACATCACCGATAACGACGAGTCGCCATTGCAGGACGGCGAAAGGCCCCCTAAAGCCTCGGCCGTTTCCCGCCGTCGCCACGGGTTTATCCCGAGCCTCGGCATTTCACAGACCGCTCACTAACGGCCGGACACGACATGCTCAGCTTTTTCAGATCTTTCCTCCAGTCCAAGATCGGCGCCGGTATCGCGCTTGCCGTGCTGGTCGTCATCGCACTGGCCTTTGCCAGCGGCGACATCGCCGGCTTCGGCAGCGGTTCGGGCGTGGGCGACGGCACGACCGTGGCGAGCGTGGGCAGCGAGAAGGTGACCACCAACGATCTGGTCCAGGGCGCCAACGTTTCGCTCAAGCGCGTGCAGACCAACAATCCGCAGGCGACGATGGCCCAACTGCTCGAGCAGGGTGGCCTCGACACCATCCTCGACGAACTGGTCCAGCGTTCGGCCGTCTTCGTGTTCGGCAAGGAAAACGGGATCGTCGCGGGCGACCGTCTGGTCGACAGCGAGATCGCGCAGATTTCCGCGTTCCAGGGCGTGGATGGCAAGTTCGACCAGAAGGCCTTCCGCCAGGCGCTGGCGCAGCAGGGCCTGTCCGAAAAGACGCTGCGTGAGGACATCGCACGCGGGCTCGTGGGCCAGCAGCTCGTCACGCCTGCGCAGTTCGGCGCCTCGATGCCCGCCTTCATGGCCACGCGCTACGCCCAGATGATCGACGAGACGCGCAGCGGGTCGGTCCTCGCCCTGCCCTCGGCGCTGTTCGCGCCCAAGGACACGCCCGACGACGCGACGCTCGAGAGCTTCTACAAGAGCCACACCTCCAGCTTCATCCGGCCCGAGCGCCGCGTAATGCGCTACGCGACCTTCACCATCGACGAGATGCCCGCCCCGGCCGCGCCGAGCGAGGCCCAGATCTCGGCCCGTTACGAAACCGAAAAGGCGCGCTTCGCCGCCAAGGACGAGCGCCGTATCACCCAGGTCATCGCCTCCTCCGAAGCCGACGCCAAGGCGATCGTCGCCGCGGTCGATAGCGGCAAGAGCCTCGAGGAAGCGGCCAAGGCCAAGGGCCTTTCGGCTGCCAAGCTTGAATTCTTCAATCGCCAGACGCTCACCGACCAGTATTCCAAGGCGGTCGCCGATGCGGTCTTTGCCGCTCCGATCGGCAAGCTCGCGCAGCTTGCCAAGTCGCCGCTGGGCTGGAACGTGATCCGTGTCGAGGAAGAGAACAAGACCCCGGCCAAGTCGATCGATGCGGTCAAGGGCGATCTGATCAAGGAAATCGAGGCGGACGAACGCCGCAAGGCCTTTGCCGCGCGTCTCGAATCGATCGAGGACAAGTTCTCGAACGGCGCCAGCCTGCCCGAAGTCGCCAAGGCCCTGAACATCGCGATCAAGACCACCGAGCCGATCACCGCCGACGGGCGCATCTACGGCAAGAACGGCGAGACCGTCCCCGCCGATCTCCAGCCGCTGCTCCCCACCGTCTTCAAGATGGACCAGGAACAGCCCCAGCTGACCCAGATGGGCCAGGGCCAGGACTTCTCGGCCGGTCGTCCCTTCGCGATCTACGACGTCACCCAGATCACCCCCTCGGCGCCCGCGCCGTTCAAGGAGATCAAGGACGACGTGAAGGTCGCCTGGGCGCTCGACACCGGGTCGAAGGCCGCCAAGGCCGCCGCGCTCAAGGTCCAGGCCGAAATGGCAAAGGGCAAGTCGATGACCGTCGCGATGGCCGCGACCGGCAAGACCCTGCCCCCGATCGAGCAGGTCGGCATGTCGCGCGCGACGCTCAGCCGTGCGCTCCAGTCGGGTCGTCAGGTTCCCCCGCCGGTCTCGCTCATGTTCCACATGACCAAGGGCAGCGTGAAGGTGCAGAGCGCCGACGGCGAACGTGGCTGGTTCGTGGTCGAGCTCAAGGACATCACGCAGGGCAAAACCCCTGCGCCCGAGATCGTCGCCCAGGCCCGCAAGGAACTCGGCGCACAGCTCGGCGATGCCTATGCCGCCGCTTACGGCCACGCCGTCGAAAGCGAACTTTCGGTCAAGAAGGACCCGGCGGCGATCAAGGCGGTCAAGGCGCGCCTCGGCGGCACCGCCGCCCCCGGCGCCTGACCGGTGGGCGCCGCGCACCGCCGCGGCGACCGCCTTTCATCCCACCATTCCCCACACGAAACGTAACAGGACCATGACGACACAGCGCCAGACGCACAGCGACGCGATCCGCAAGGACGCCGAAGACCGGCTCTCGCAAGGGAACCCGGCGCTGGTCTGGCGCAGGCTCGTCGCGGATACCGAAACACCCGTGGGGGCTGCGCTCAAGCTGTTCGAGGACGGGCGCGGCGATTTCCTGCTCGAATCGGTCGAGGGCGGCGCGATCCGCGGGCGTTACAGCCTGCTCGGGCTCGATCCCGATCTGGTGTTCCGCGCCAAGGAGCAGACCTGCGCGATCAACCGCCAGTGGACCAGTGCCCCCGAAGCGTTCGAACCGCTCGAGGGTGATCCGCTCGCCCAGTTGCGCGCGCTGGTGGAAAGCTGCCGGATCGACGTTCCCGCCGAACTGCCCCCTGCGCTCGCCTGCGTGGTCGGCTACTTCGGTTACGAGACGATCGGCCTCGTGGAAAAACTGCCGCGCGCGCCGCAGAGCGCGCTCGACGTGCCCGACATGCTGTTCGTGCGCCCGCAGGTCCTGCTGGTGTTCGACAGCCTGGGCGACGAGCTGTTCTGCGTCGCTCCGGTCTGGCCGCGCGAAGGCGATCCGGCGCGGATGATCGCCGCAGCCGAGGAACGCATCGAGGAAACGTTGCGCAAGCTCGCCCGGCCGGTGCCCAAAACGCCGGGCATCGCCGACCTGCCCGAACCGGTGCAGACCCCGGTCATGGCGCCGGGCCAGTACGAAAGCATGGTAACCCGCGCCAAGGACTACATCGAGGCGGGCGACATCTTCCAGATCGTTCTCGCCCAGCGCTTTACCTGCGATTTCGCGCTGCCCCCGCTCGCGCTCTACCGCGCACTGCGCCGCGTGAACCCCTCGCCTTTCCTCTATTTCCTCGATCTGCCCGGCTTCGCGCTGATCGGCTCGAGCCCCGAGATCCTCGTGCGCGTGCGCAAGGACGAGGCGGGCAAGCCCGAAGTCACCATCCGCCCGATCGCGGGCACCCGCCCGCGCGGCAAGACCCCGGCCGAGGACAAGGCCAACGAGGCCAGCCTGCTCGCCGACCCCAAGGAGCGCGCCGAGCATCTCATGCTGCTCGATCTTGGCCGCAACGACGTTGGGCGGGTCGCTGCGGCGGGCAGCGTGGAAGTGACCGACAGCTACACGATCGAGCGCTACAGCCACGTCATGCACATCGTCTCGAACGTCGTCGGCACGCTCGACACCGAGCACCACGATGCGATCGACGCGGTCTTCGCGGGCTTCCCGGCGGGCACCGTGTCGGGTGCGCCCAAGGTGCGCGCATGCCAGATCATCGCTGAGCTCGAACCCGAAACGCGCGGCGCCTACGCGGGCGGTGTTGGCTATTTTTCGCCGGACGGATCGG
Source organism: Novosphingobium organovorum (assembly GCF_022832435.1). GTDB lineage: Bacteria > Pseudomonadota > Alphaproteobacteria > Sphingomonadales > Sphingomonadaceae > Novosphingobium > Novosphingobium organovorum. The sequence goes on from NZ_JALHLF010000001.1 coordinate 19,792, forward strand.
TCGATTCGTGCATCGTGCTGCGCACCGGCGTGCTCAAGGACGGGGTGCTCCACGTTCAGGCGGGCGCGGGGATCGTCGCGGACAGCGATCCCGACTACGAACAGCGCGAGTGCCTGCACAAGTCGGGCGCGCTGTTCGCCGCCGCTCGCGAGGCGATCCGCGTCGCGAGCGAAGCGGGTTTCGGCCAGTGAGCGCGCCGCAGCCCGAAGGCTTCACCACGCGCTACACCTTCCCCGATTACCTGCGCGCCAACCGCCTGCTCGCGCTCAAGGCCTGGCGCGGATGGCGCGGGCTGGTCACCGGCTCGGTCATCATCGTCCTGCTGATGGCGATGAACTTCGCGCCGGGCGCCTCAGGTGTCGAACAAGGCCTGTTCCGCGCGGTCTACGCGACGATGGGCTACCTCGCGCTGCTCGCCGGGCTCATCGCGCTCTATTTCGCTCTGGTCATGCCGAGAAAGGCGAAGAAGCGTTTCGAGGCCAACGGGCTCGAAGGCGCGAGTTGCCACTACCGCTTCACCGCGGACGGCTTCACGATCGAGAGCGGTGAAGCGCAGCGCGCGTTCACCTGGGGCGAATTCGCCTGGTGGACGCAGGACGACGCACTTCTGCTCCTGCGCACCAAAGGCCCGATGATGGTCTGGCTGCCCCGCGCCCAGATCAGCGTGGAGACCCTGCAGGCGTTCCGCCAGGCTCTGGCGGGCGCCGGGGTGCGCGAGGTGTGAGGCGCGCGCGTCTCTTTCCCGCCGCCGCCCCGCTCCTGTTCCTCGCCGCCTGTTCGTCCAGCCCCGAAGCCGAGGCCGATGCCCCGCCTCCCCCGGCGTGCGAGACCGCACGCTTCGACAGCGCGAGCTTCACGCATTGCCTGGCCGTGCCCGGACGCCATGCCATCCATCTCGTCATCGGTCCCAAGGGCGGCAAGCCCTACCGCACGATGAGCGAACTGGCGGTCGGGCGAGCGGCGGGCAGCGCGCCGGTCGCTTTTGCAATGAACGCGGGAATGTTCGATCAGGCGGGCTATCCGATCGGCTACTACGTGAGTGAGGGCGTGCGCCGCCACCCCCTCAACACGAATACCGGGCCGGGCAATTTCCACCTCCTGCCCAATGGCGTGTTCTTCGGTTCGACCGACGGGCACTGGCGGGTGATGACCAGCGAGCAATTCGCCGCAGGGGTCAGTCACCGGCCGGACTTCGGCACCCAGTCCGGGCCGATGCTGGTCATCGACGGGCAATTGCACCCTGACATCGACCCCAGGGGAACCTCCAAGAAGATGCGCAACGGCGTGGGCGTCGACCGCGCCGGACAGGCGCACTTCGTCATCTCCGAAGAGCCCGTCTCCTTCGGCACGCTCGCGCGCTATTTCCGCGATGCGCTGCATTGCCCCAACGCCCTCTATCTCGATGGCTCGGTGTCCTCCTTGTGGGACCCCGAGCATGGCCGTGTCGACGGCGGGCCCGAGCTTGGCCCCTTGATCGTCGTCGAGAAACGCGCGAAGGCCACCACACGAGTGGCCGCGCCACGAAAGGAAGTCCCATGATCCTCGTCATCGACAATTACGACAGCTTCACCTGGAACCTCGTCCACTACGTGATGGAACTGGGCGCGAAGGTCGAAGTGGTGCGCAACGACGCGCTGACCACCCAGGAAGCGCTCGGTTCGGGCGCGGCGGGCTTCCTCATCTCGCCCGGCCCCTGCACCCCCAACGAAGCCGGGATCAGCCTCGATCTCGTGGGCGCGGCGGCCGATGCGGGCGTGCCCCTGCTCGGCGTGTGCCTGGGCCACCAGTCGATCGGCCAGTATTTCGGTGGCATGGTGGTGCGCGGCGGGCTGATGCACGGCAAGACCTCGCAGATGACCCACGACGGCACCGGCCTGTTCGAAGGTCTGCCCTCGCCATTCACTGCAACCCGCTACCACTCGCTCATCGTCGAGGACATTCCCGAGGTGCTCGAGGTCAACTGCCGCGCCGAAGACGGCCACGTCATGGGCTTTCGCCACAAGAGCCTGCCGATCCACGGCGTGCAGTTCCATCCCGAATCGATCGCGACGCAGCACGGCCACGCCATGCTCGCGAATTTCCTGCGCCTTTGCGGGATCGCGCCCAAGATGCCGGCAAGGCTGGGCGCATGAGCACGCGCCTCTCCCATCTGCCCGATCCGGCCCACCCGATCGCCGAGGGCGCGGCGCACGAGGCTTTCGGCGCGATCCTCGACGGCGCGCTCGACGATGAGACGGTCAAGGCCTTCCTCGTCGCGCTCTCCGAACGCGGCGAAACCGCGAGCGAGATCGCGGGCGCCGCGCGCGCCATGCGCGAACGCATGATCCCGGTCCATGCCCCCGACGGCGCGATCGATGTGTGCGGCACGGGCGGTGACGGACACCACACGCTCAACGTCTCAACCGCGGTCAGCCTCGTCGTCGCGGCCTGCGATGTGCCGGTCGCCAAGCACGGCAACCGCGCCGCCAGCTCCAAATCGGGCGCGGCGGACACGCTCGAAGCGCTCGGCATCAATCTCGACCGCGCGGCCGAGACCGCCGAGCAGACGCTCAACGACATCGGCATCGGCTTTCTCTTTGCCGCCAAGCACCACCCGGCAATGGGGCGGATCATGCCGATCCGCAAAGCGATCGGGCGGCGCACGATCTTCAACCTGATGGGCCCGCTCGCCAACCCCGCGAACGTCCAGCGCCAGCTGGTCGGCATCGCCCGCCCCGCCTACGTCCCGATCTACGCCGAGGCGCTCATGCGCCTGGGGATCGAACGGGCGATGGTCATCTCGGGCGACGAAGGGCTCGACGAACTCAGCCTGGCCGGGGGCAACGAAGTGGCCGACGTCAACGCCAGCGAAGTGGCGATGAAGCGTATCACCGCGGCCGAACTGGGCCTGATGAGCGCCCCGGTCGACGCCATTCGTGGCGGGGACCCGGCCTACAACGCCCGCGCCTTGCGCGCGCTGCTCCAGGGCGAGACCGGCGCCTACCGCGATGCGGTACTGCTCAACGCGGCCGGCGCGCTGGTCATCGCGGGCGCCGCGCACGACTGGGCCGAAGGCGTCGAGGAAGCCGCCGAGGCCATCGACAAGGGGCTCGCCAACGCCCTGCTCGATTGCTGGATCGCCGCCACTCAGGCCTGAACCTTTATCGATCAAGGCCGAGCGAAGCGGCCGCCAAGACGAGAACACCATGTCCGACAAGCTGACCGAAATCTGCGACACCAAGCGCCAGGAAGTAGCCGAACGCCAGCGCGCCGCCAGCGTGTCCACGCTCGACGCCCACGCCGCACACCAGAGCGCGCCGCGCGGGTTCGAGGCCGCCTTGCGGGCCAGGGCCCAAACCGGTTTCGCGCTGATTGCCGAAATCAAGAAGGCCAGCCCCTCCAAGGGCCTCATCCGCCCCGACTTCCAGCCCGCCGCGCACGCACTCGCCTACGAGAAGGGGGGCGCGGCCTGCCTTTCGATCCTGACCGACGCGCCCTATTTCCAGGGGCATGAGGATTACCTGATGGACGCGCGCGCGGCGGTGTCGCTACCAGTGATCCGCAAGGACTTCATGATCGATCCCTGGCAGGTCGCCGAAGCGCGCGCGATCGGCGCCGACGCGATCCTCATCATCGTTGCCGCGCTGGACGATACGCTCATGGCCGAAATTGAGGCTGCGGCGCTCGAACGCGGCATGGACTGCCTCGTCGAAGTTCACAACGAACATGAGATGGAGCGTGCAAGTCTTTTGAAATCAAGACTTATTGGTGTCAACAATCGTGACCTCAAGCGTTTTGTCACCGACATCGCGACGACCGAACGGCTCGCCCCGCTCGCGCCTGAAGGCACGCTGCTGGTCGCCGAAAGCGGCATTCGCGATCACCAGGACCTCGTGCGTCTGTCGGGTTGCGGAGCGCGCACGTTCCTCGTGGGCGAAACGCTGATGCGCCAGGCCGACGTCGAAGCCGCGACCCGTGCGCTGCTCACCGGCGCCTGACGGCCCTTTTTCGTGCGCGCGGCCCGCTCCTCGCATCCCCTCAACAAGCCCCGCGAACGGGCCGGATAGGAAGCCGTCTTGAGCCAGTCCCTCACCCATATCGATACGGACGGTACCGCGCGCATGGTTGACGTCGGAGCCAAGACAGCAAGCCAACGCGTCGCCGTCGCCACCGGCACGATCACCATGACCGATACCGCGCTCGCCGCGATCAAGGCGGGGGATGCCCCCAAGGGGGACGTGCTGGGCACTGCGCGGATCGCCGGGATCATGGCCGCGAAGAAGACCGCCGAACTGATCCCACTGTGCCACCCGCTGCCGATTGATGCGGTCAATGTGGACTTCACGTTCGAGGCCGAAGAGGAATTTTGCGGCACCATCCGCGCCACCGCCACCGCCGCGATTACCGGCAAGACCGGGGTGGAGATGGAAGCCATCACGGCGGTCTCGATCGCGCTGGTGACGGTTTACGACATGGCCAAGGCGCTCGACAAGGGCATGGTCATTTCGGAGATCCGGCTGGTAGAGAAGCGCGGCGGCAAGTCCGGACACTGGATCGCGGACGGGTGGGCATGAGCGAACCCGCCGCCGTTCCCGGAATTCCCAAACCCCTCCCGCTCGAGGAGGCCCAACGCCGCCTCTTCGCGCTCGCCGATCCGATGCCGCGCGAGCATGTCGACATGACAGGCGCCATCGGGCGTTATCTTGCCGAACCGCTTGCCGCACGCCGCACCCAGCCTGCCGCGGACCTTTCCGCCATGGACGGTTACGCCGTCACCGAAGGCGACCTTGCCGGTCCCTGGACCATCGTCGGCGAAAGCGCGGCGGGCCATCCCTATACCGGCGCGATCCGGCCGGGCGAAGCGGTGCGCATGTCCACCGGAGCCCTGCTTCCGGCCGATGCCGCGGGCGTGATCCTCCAGGAAGACCTCGTGCGCGAAGACAGCGCGCTGCGTCTGCGCGGCACGGCCCCCGACCCGCACGATCGCCACGTGCGCCGCTGCGGCCTCGACTTCGCCACCGGCAAGGTGGTCATGCCGCAAGGCCTCCTGATCGGCCCGGCACAGATCGCCCTCGCGCTGTCGGCCGGGCATACGCACTTGCCCGTGGCCCGCCGCCCGCTGGTTGCCGTGATCGACAGCGGCGACGAACTGGCCATCGACCCCACCGCCTGCCCGGTCCACCAGATCCCCGCCAGCAACGGCGCCATGCTCGAGGCGATGATCGCCGGGCTCGCCATCCGCAGTGAACGGATCGGCCCGGTGCCGGACCGGATCGACGCCCTGATCGATGCCTTCGAACAGGCCGCGCACGCCGACGTAATCGTCACCAGCGGCGGCGCATCGGTCGGCGATCACGACCTCATCCGCCCCGCGCTCGCTAAATGGGGCGCCTCGCTCGACTTCTGGCGCATCGCGATCAAGCCGGGCAAGCCCCTGCTGGTCGCCACCCGGCAGCGCAGCAACCGGCGCCAGATCATCCTCGGGCTTCCGGGCAACCCGGTCTCCTCGCTGGTGACCGGGTATCATTTCCTGCTGCCGCTGCTGCGCGCGTTGCTCGGCGCGGCGAACCCGCTGCCCCTCGACATCGCAACCACGCTTGAAGGCACGCTCCCCGCCACCGGTCCGCGCCGCGAATTCGTGCGCGGCTTGTGGGATGGCCTGAATGTCCGCCCGATGCCGGTGCAGGACAGCGGGGCACTGGTCTCGCTCGCGGCAAGCAATGTCCTGATCGATCGCGCGGCCCATGCCCCGGCCGCGACGACGGGTGAAGCCGTGCGGGTGTACTTGCTCCACAATGGCGGTATCGCTTGACGTCTTGAATTTTGTTGCTTAATTGTTCCCTCAATGTTCACGATTGGAACATTCCTGAACACCGGCAGCTACGGATAGTCCATCCTGGCCTGCCAGCACTTGAGGGAAAAGGCAGCCAAGATGTTGACGCGCAAGCAGCACGAATTGCTCCGGTTCATCCAGACCCGGCTTGACGAAACCGGCATCTCGCCCAGCTTCGAGGAGATGAAGGAAGCGCTCGACCTCAAGTCGAAGTCGGGTGTCCATCGCCTTATTTCCGCGCTGGAGGAACGCGGCTTCATCCGCCGCCTGCCCAACCGCGCCCGCGCGCTCGAAGTGCTGCGCCGGGCGGACGAAGGATCGACGGCCCCGCCGGTTCCCGCCGCCGCCAACAACAACCTCGCTGCAAGCCCGCAGCCTTCGACGCGCAACGTTCCGCAACCCGCCAACGACGTGATCGAGATTCCCCTGCACGGTCGCATCGCGGCGGGCGTCCCGATCGAAGCGCTCGAGGATCAGGCCATGCTGCCCGTTCCCGCTGCCCTGCTGGGTTCAGGGGAACATTATGCGCTCGAAGTCTCGGGCGATTCCATGATCGAAGCTGGCATTCTCGATGGCGACTTCGCGCTCGTGAAGCGCACCGGCACCGCGCGCGACGGCGAGATCGTGGTTGCGCTCATCCGGGGAGAGGAAGCGACGCTCAAGTACCTGCGCCGCGAAGGTGGCATGGTCCGCCTCGATCCGGCCAATGCGGCGTACGAACCCCAGATCTACGGACCGGACGAAGTCGAAGTCCAGGGCAAGCTGGCGGGGCTGCTGCGTCGCTACCATTGAGCCGCCAGCGTTGAATGGACCGGCGCTCGCTCCCGGCAGGACAGACGCCGGCCTGCCGGGAGAAGGCCTTGTCAGTGGCTTGGTGCGGGACCTTTGGTGCAAGGCACCCGGTGCGGTGGTCTTAGTTACCTTTTGTTGTGGCGAGTTGCCTTCTGCTGTTCAAAGCCGAAGGTACAGAACGAAACGCACGACCAACCTCGGTGAGACGCCTCGCGAACAGGGGGCAACGCGGGTTGGCCCCGAAGAGACCGGTCAGAACACCTTGGCAGAGATCAAGGGCAGGTCCATTCCGGTCCCGCTCTCGTAAGGGCGCCACCATCCGTGCTTACCCTGACCCTCGGCAACGGTGCGTAGGGTCTGGTTCGACAGATCGATACTCAGCCCCCCGGTCCTCACGAGCATCGCCCGATCGGCCTTGAGCCAGCGCGGGCGACAGCTTTGCGGCAGCCAGCGATCGGCGATGACGATGTCCACACGGTCGCACGTCGCGGCGAGCGCGCGTTCGGGCACCGCATTGCGGCTGCGCGAAACGAGGATTGTCCAGGCCTTGCCCCCGCGCTCGAGCACCAGGGTGCAGAAGTCGGGCGTGCAGCGCGCGCCGGGCTGGTCGGGAAGGTAGGCCGTGTCCCCCTGCATGCCTGCCAGTTCGAGCAGGTTGTCGCGCACGTAGGAACTGCGGCTTTCCCGTAGCAGCACGAGCCGGTCTGCGGTACCTTTTCGGCTCCCGCGCTCCACGATGCCGACATGGCGTCCATCGCCGCCGACGAGGATATCGGGAGGCGGCAGCAGCGCCAGCCAGACCAGGCCGGCCAGCGCGGGACCAAGCCCGAGTAGGCGCACCTGCCCTCGCCACAGACCAACCCACACCCCTCCCAACGCAAAGAGCGCAAGCGCACTCCCGCCAATCGCAGGAATGACCGTCACAGCCCCCGGACGGCTCGCCACGAAATGCGCAAGAGCCAGGATCGTGTCGATCGCGCGCTCGACCAGCCACCATACCGGCACGCCGAGCCCGAACAGATCGGCCGCCAGCCCCAGCGCAATGCCGGGCATGATGACGAAGGTGGTCATCGGGATGGCCACGATATTCGCGAAAGCACCATAGAAGCCCGCCCGATGAAAATGGTATAGCGTGATCGGCATCAGCGCGAGATCGATCACCAGACCCGTGACGAGCAGCATGGCGAACCAGCGCGCCAGACGGGCCAGTACGCCTTCCTCTCGCGCCGCCACGAAAGCACGGACCGGAGCGCAGGTCGAAAGCGAAACCAGGGCCAGAACCGCCGCGAAGCTCATCTGAAAGCTGGGTCCGATGATCGCTTCAGGCCAGAGCGCAAGCACGACAAAAGCCGCGATCGCCAGCATCCGCAGCGACAGGGGTTCGCGTCCGATGGCCAGCGCCATCAGCACCAGCAAGGCCCCGACGCAGGAGCGGACGGTGGGGACCTGCGCCCCGGTCAGAACGGTGTAGCTCACCCCGGCCAGGGCCCCCATGGCGCTGGCCAGCACGGGCAGGCGCACGCGCAGCGCCAGCGCGGGCCACAAGGCCAGAAGCCGGATCGCGACCATGTACGCCAGCGCGATGACCGCGCTCACATGCAGCCCGCTGATCGACAGCAGATGCGCCAGTCCGGCATCGCGCATCGCCTGCGCATCGCCAGTTCCAATACCGCCGCGATCGCCCGAGACCAGCGCGGCCCCGATCCCACCCGCCCCGCCCGGCATACGCGCGCGGACATGACGCGAGAGCGACCGGCGCAGCCCGGCAAGGCTGCCACCGGCCTGCCCCGGTTCGAGCACTTCGACCCTGCCCAGCACCGCGCCGCTTGCGGCAAGGCCGGAAAACCAGGCCGTTCGAGCAAAATTATAGCCTCCGGGCACCATCGCGGCGGCGGGCGGCATCAGACGGGCCTTGAATCGCACCAGGCTTCCAGGCGTGAGCGGCCCAGCCCCTTGCGATGCGCCGTCACCCGAACCGGAAGCTACGGGCGATGGCGTGGTGGGCGCGTCAGCGAGGTTGAGGCGGACCTTGATCGCCCGGTCACCGCCGGGCTCGCGGATGGCGACGAACAACCGCCGCCGCCCCAGCGCGGACTGTTCCTCCACCGCGAGCAACCGGCCGGTGAACGTTCCGAAAAGCGGCGCGCGGATCGGACGGGTCCCGCTGATCTCGGAACGCGCCCAGACCAGCAAACATCCCGCTGCAAGCAACAGCGGAACCCAAAAAAGAGCTTGCGACACATACGGAAAAGCACCACATCGCCGCCAGCAGAGGTGAGCTGCCAGGCTTGCTGCAATGCACAGCGTCGTCAGAGTAACCCAATGGAGTGGCAGGGGAAGCGTAAACCAAGCCAGAATGCCCGTCCCAAAGGCTACGCAAAGCCACGGAGCGCGATCATGGCCGGATTTCGAAAGAAATCCCTCTACCCCCGCCAAAGCCCTCGACAAGTTGCTTTCGCTGTTCCATTGCCGACGCCGCAATGCAGCGCACCCGGACATGTCCGGGGATGATTTTTCATCGGGTTTCGCGGCCTCGCTCGCCATACCCGACAATTGGACAGGAAGGTAATCAGAATGGCAAGTGGTAGTGCATCGAGCGGATCGAGCGGCACGAAGGCCGTCGTTACGCGCTTTGCTCCCTCGCCAACCGGCTTCCTGCACATCGGCGGTGCCCGCACGGCGCTTTTCAACTGGTTGTACGCCCGTCACCACGGCGGGACCTACTTGCTGCGCATCGAGGATACCGACCGCGCCCGTTCGACCGATGCCGCGATCGAGGCCATTTTCGATGGCCTGTCCTGGCTTGGCCTTGCCGGTGACGAAGAGCCGGTGTTCCAGTTCGCCCGTTCAGAGCGTCACGCCGAGGTCGCCAAGGCCCTGCTCGATGCGGGACAGGCCTACCGCTGCTACCTGACCAGCGAGCAGCTCGCCGAGCGCCGCCAGAAGGCGCAGGAGGAGCGCCGCCCGTTCCGCCTCGACAGCGAATGGCGCGACGCCGATCCCACGACCTGGCCCGAAGACCAGCCCTACGTGGTGCGCATCAAGGCCCCGCGTGACGGGGAGACCACGATCGACGATCAGGTGCAGGGGGCGATCACCGTCCAGCACCGCGAACTCGACGATTTCGTCATCCTGCGCTCGGATGGCACGCCGACCTACATGCTCGCCGTCGTGGTCGACGACCGCGACATGGGCGTGACCCACGTCATTCGCGGCGACGACCACATCAACAACGCGTTCCGCCAGCTCGTCATCCTGCGCGCGATGGACGCGATCGAGGGTGGCTGGCCCGATCCGGTCTACGCCCATATCCCGCTGATCCACGGCGCCGACGGGGCCAAGCTGTCCAAGCGCCACGGCGCGCTGGGCGTCGATGCCTACCGCGACGAGATGGGATTGCTGCCCGAGGCGGTGTTCAACTATCTCCTGCGTCTTGGCTGGGGCCATGGCGACGAGGAAATCATCAGCCGCGACCAGGCCATCGAATGGTTCGACATCACCGATGTCAACAAGGGCGCCTCGCGCTTCGATATGGCCAAGTTGCAGAACCTCAACGGTCACTACCTGCGCGAAGCCGCCGATGAGCGCCTTGCCGAACTCGTCCTGCCGCGGCTCACCGCCGCTGGCTACGAGGACGCCGACAAGGCCCTGCTGGCGCGCGCGATGGCCGAACTCAAGGTCCGTGCCAAGGACCTCAACGAACTTGCAGAAGGCGCCGCCTTCCTTTTCGCCAAACGCCCTCTCGCTCTGACCGAGAAGGCGCAGAAGCTCCTGACCGACGAGGCGCGTTCGCGCCTTGCCACGATGCACGAGCGGCTGTCGGGCTTGTCCGAATGGACACTCGAGGCGTTGGAAGACAACCTGAAGGCAATGGCCGCCGAGCTCGAACTGGGTCTCGGCAAGCTCGCACAACCCCTGCGGGCAGCCCTGACGGGGCAGACGACCTCGCCCGGGATTTTTGACGTACTCGTACTGCTCGGCCGGGACGAAAGCCTCGCGCGCATACACGCGCAGGCATCCGTTTCGGCGGAGACACAATCATAAGGAGAAAGAACTGGTGGGTGATCAGGCAAAGCTTAGCGCCGAAGGCGCTGATTTCGAATACCCCATCCTGAAAGGCAGCGTCGGGCCGGAAGTCATCGACATCCGTAAGCTCTACGCCCAGACCGGCAAGTTCACCTTCGACCCCGGCTTCACCTCGACGGCGAGCTGCGAGTCGGCTCTGACCTACATCGACGGCGGCGAAGGCGTCCTGCTGCACCGCGGCTACCCGATCGGCCAGCTGGCCGAACAGTCCTCGTTCATGGAAGTCAGCTACCTGCTGCTCAACGGCGAACTGCCGAGCCAGGACGAGCTGTCCAAGTTCGAATACACGATCAGCCGTCACACGATGATCCACGAGCAGCTGCGCCACTTCTACCAGGGCTTCCGCCGTGACGCGCACCCGATGGCGATCATGTGCGGCGTGGTGGGCGCGCTCTCGGCGTTCTACCACGATTCGACCGACATCTCGGACCCCGAACAGCGCAAGATCGCCAGCCACCGCCTGATCGCGAAGATGCCGACGATCGCGGCGGCCGCGTACAAGTACTCGGTGGGCCAGCCCTTCCTGTACCCGGACAACAACCTGTCCTACACCGGCAACTTCCTGCGCATGACGTTCGGCGTTCCGGCCGAGGAATACGAAGTGATCCCCGCCGTCGAAAAGGCGATGGACCGCATCTTCATCCTCCACGCCGATCACGAACAGAACGCATCGACCTCGACCGTGCGTCTGGCCGGTTCCTCGGGCGCCAACCCGTTTGCCTGCATCGCGGCCGGCATCGCCTGCCTGTGGGGCCCGGCACACGGCGGCGCCAACGAAGCCGCGCTCAACATGCTGCGTGAAATCGGCACCCCCGACAAGATCCCGCACTACATCGAGCGCGCCAAGGACAAGAACGATCCGTTCCGTCTGATGGGCTTCGGTCACCGCGTGTACAAGAACTACGACCCGCGTGCGACCGTCATGCAGGAAACCGTGCGTGAGGTCTTCTCGGCGCTCAAGGTCACCGATCCGCTCTTCGAGACCGCCATGCGCCTCGAGGAAATCGCGCTCAACGACCCGTACTTCATCGAGAAGAAGCTGTTCCCGAACGTCGACTTCTATTCGGGCATCATCCTCTCGGCGATCGGTTTCCCGACCGAGATGTTCACCGTGCTCTTCGCGCTCGCCCGCACCGTGGGCTGGGTCGCGCAGTGGAACGAAATGATCTCCGATCCCGGCCAGCGCATCGGCCGCCCGCGTCAGCTCTACACCGGCCCGACGCAGCGCGATTACGTGCCGCTCAGCGCCCGCTGATCCTCACGGACACGACAAGAAAAAGGCCCTCGCGCAAGCGGGGGCCTTTTTCGTTGGGGGGCAGCTTACGTCAGGTCCGGCACGTTAGCCGGAATGCCGGACCAAACCGGCTCATCCCGCGTCGGGGTCCGCCGGAACCTCGAGCCGGAAACGGGCGCCCTGGCCCGGCGCGCTCTCGACGGAAAGCTCGCCGCCCATCGCGCGCGCAAGCCGGCGCGAGATGAACAGCCCGAGGCCCGAACCGCCATCGCCCTTGCGGCCAAGACGCTCGAACTTGGCGAACAGGCGCCCCTGCTCTTCCAGCGACAGGCCCTCGCCCTCGTCGGCGACGACCACGCGCGCCATCGGCCCGGCGGGCTCGAGCCGGATCCACACGCGCGATCCTTCGGGCGAATAGCGGATCGCATTGCCGATGAGGTTGAGCAGGATCTGCAGCACACGGCGGAACTCGGCGATGGCAGGAAGGCTCTGCGCGGCGTCGGGCGCGATCAGGGTAATCCCCCTTTCCTGCGCACGCACGTTGAGAATCCCCGCGGCCTGCCGCGACACCTCGCCCAGGTCGATCTGGTCAGGGGCGGTCTGAAAGTCACGCGCTTCGACGACTTCGAGGTCCGACAGGTCGTCGAGCAGGTCAAGCAGCAGCTTGCCCGCGCTGGCGATCTCGCTCGCATAACCGGCATAGGCATCGGGCAAGGGCCCCGCCATGCGCGTGCGGATGGTCTCGGCGTTGGCAATGATGCGCGCGATAGGCTGGCGCAGCACGGGCGCGAGTTCCTGCCCCACCAGCCCGCGCCGGTTGCTCGGCAGCGCAGTTCCCGGCGCCGTCGGTGCAAGCGGGGGCGGCTGATCGGACAACAGGAGCAGCTCGAAACCCGCCGGATCGAAACCCGGCTGCATCGAGGGCAGCAGCCGGACGTGGAACGTGCGGCCCGAGCCCGGCACGATCACCCGCGTCCCGTCGAGCAGGCGCCAGTGCAGCGGCTGCTGGTGCGCAACATTTTCGGGCGGCAGGAATTCGGTCCACACCCGCCCGATCCCGCTTTCCATCGCTCCGGCCAGCGCGACGAGTTCCGCGCTCGTCGTCTCCACCGCCAACAGGCGCTGCCCGGCATCGAGCGTCGCGGTGAGTTCGGCCAACTGGCGATCGGTGGTGGCCCGGCGCGCCTCGCTTGCGGTCGAATCCTCGTGCGGCATCGGCGCGCTGCGCCAGTTGCGCACGCGAATGTCGCAGCCGTCCCCGGTTTCGCTCGGCTGCGCCTCGACCCAGGCGGTAATCACGTCGCCGCCATCGTGCGCGCTGACCGCGCGCGCCAGCGGAAAACGGAACCGGCGCGCCTTGCGCACCAGTTCGAGCAGTTCGGGCACCGCGATGGTGCCGGGCAGTTGCCCGCCACAGCGCAAATGCAGCCCGGCGAGCGGCTCGTCAGCCTCGATCAGGCGATCTTCCCCGTCGCTGGTCGCGCGGGCGAGCACCGTGCCATCCGAGCGCATCAGCGCGTCCCCTCACCCGCCGCGAGCAAGGCCGCCGCGCGATCGACACCGATGGCCTCGAAACCTTCGGGCAGGGTGATATCGGGATGGAAGGCGAGGAATTCGCGTTCGACCGTCGCGCTCTTGAGCCCCGAAGCGCGCAGCGCCAGGGCAAGGCGCGCCAACTGGCTTTCGTGGGTCGAAAACACCACCTGTTCGCGGTCCTGCCCCGAACTGAAACCCAGCGCGGTGAGAAACAGCGCCAGCCCCGCGCTGTCGAGCGACAGCGCCGCCTGGACACCGCCGCCCAGCGTGAACAGCAGGTGCGCGGCCAGCCCCAGACGCGACGCACCCTCGTCGTAGCGCGCGCGCACGTCGGCCTGGACCAGCGCGAGGTTTTCGGACAGGCGCGGATCCCCGGCGGCCATCACCCCCAGCGTCATCAGCGCGGCGTGGAGGATTTCGGCGGGCAGTTCGACCAGCGCGAGGGTCATGCGGCGCTGCGCCTGGCACCAGCGCGCCTGCGCGGCGAGAAAACGCATGGCGGTGTCCTGCGTGGCGGGATCGGCAGCCGAGATCAGGGCCTGAAGCAAGGGGGAGACCACCGGGTCGAGCGCGAGGCGGTGCTGCAAGCGCTCGGTCAACTGCCACTCGAGCGCCAGCGAATGGACGTGCGCGAGCAATTGCGGATTGTCGAGCAGCGCCTGCGCCACCCGTTCCATCCGCAGCCCCGCCCCGGCGCCCTCACTACCGCACGTACTGGCCACCGCGTCCAGAAGCTGGCGCGCCAGATCGCCCACCATGCCGCGCACGCGGGCCAGGATTTCGTCGCTGAACACCGAATTGTCCTCGGCACCGATCAGATGGCGCAGGATCGGCAGCACCGTTTGCGCCGTGGCATCCCCGCGCGAAAGCTCGTCGCGAAAAACGGTTTCGACGGCGCGCAGACTGTCCGGCGTGGCAAGCTTCTCGTTCATCGCACCTGCCTAGATCGGTCTTGGTTAAATCGAGGTTATACCGAGGAACGCTTCATGAGAACAAGTTCCCAGACCACCAGCGCCAGCGCGAACGCTTCGACCAGCAGCTGGACCGATCCGAACAGTGCGCCGATCGCCAGCACCAGCGCCAGCAGGACCCGGTCTGCCACCCAGGCCGCGGCGCGCGGTTCGAGCAGACGCGGCGCCATGGTGAGCAGCAGGAAGAAGATCACGGGGGCAAACAGCCAGGTCAGCACCGCCTCTCCCGCGAGCGGCGGACTAGCCGCCAGCACCAGCCCCGCCAGCACCGCATCGACCACCCACAGCAGTGCATCGGCGCGTTCGACTGCGGGGATCATCTCGCCCAGCGGGCGCCGTTCGGCGACGCGCAGGCGCCGCCCCGCCTCGACCAGCACCCAGCCAGATCCGGCGCACACGAAACCCGGAATGACAAACCCGAACCAGCCCAGCAGCGCAGCCATGGCCAGCAGGATCAGCACCACGCCGCTGACGAGGTTGCTCGCCCCGCCGCGTTGCAGCAGCGAGGAGCCGAGCATGAGCGCCGCACTGCGCGCCAGCATCCGGCCGGGCGTGCGCGGACCGTTGGTGCCGAAATGCTCGCGCAGCCACTCCTGCTCGACTTCGACGGCCTCGGCCTCGCTGCGCACAAGGCGCCAGGAAGCACCGCTGCGCGTGGCGGCGGGAACCTCGATCATCGCCGCGCGCGATTGCAGCGCGATGCGCATGAGCGTGGAGATCGCGTCGCAATCGGCCGGATGTTCATGCAGCCGTTCGACCAGCGAGCCGGGTATCCGCGCCAGGCCCGCCGCCGCACGGTTGAGATCGATACGCTCGAACGCGCTCGCCTGTGGCCCTTCGACCGGCTGCACCAGCACCAGCGAACGCCCCGCCTCGAGCAAGGGCACCGCGCCCGCAGGATCGGCGAAAAGACCATCGGTAATCAGGAAAAGATCATCGCTCGCGGTCACTTGCGCCGCGATCTGGCGCGGCCCGCTGGCAACGTAGAACTGGACGCCCGAATCCTCGGCAAGATGCTGCACCGCCAGCAGATCGGGAGAGGGTTCGGGCGCGATGCAGATGACGCGATGGCACTTGAGCGCGAGCGCCAGCCCCAACTGATGCTGCGCCAGGCTGGCCCCGGCGATGCGCAGGAAGGCCCGCGGATGCGGTAGACCCACGTCCGAAGGGTCCGTCATCGATATCAGGGCAATACGCAGGTTCGTCACTCCACCGTCGCCCCCTTCTACGGACAGCTGCGCCGGGTGCCAAGCGGTGGCAGCGCTCAACTGCCGGAAAATCGGTCGATATACGATTGCAATCGGCGAACGGCCGTGGGCTCGCCCGGAGCCGCCCGAAGCGCCGCGTCGGCCATCGCGCGCAAGTCCTCGCAATGAAAACTCGCTGCCAGGCCAAGCAGGCGCTGCGCGGCCAGCTCCCAGTTTCCATCGCACCGGGCGCGGGCCAGCAGATCGACCTGACGCGCCACGCTTTCCTGGTAGGCCCGGCGCAATTCGCCCAGCAGCGCCGGATCGCCTCCCGCCGCCGCGGCCAGTGTCGCTTCCAGTGCCCCCGGTTCGTACGCCATAATCCCCAGCTTACCGCACCAAGTCTTAATCCGGGGTTTCCTGCCGCTCAGGGCGTGGTATCCTGCGCGCCATGTCTGGGGATAGCAGGATCATTTCGTTCGGCACGGGCAACACCGATGCCGCCGCGCCGAACGCACAGAGCTTCGATCAGGGCTTCGATCAGGGGCCCAATCAGGCCACCGACGGCGCGCGCCTGCGCGATGCGCTGGGCGATGAGGCCGCCGCGAGCGAAGACCTCGCCGCCACGCCGGACAACTGGGACATGGCCTGGGTCGCCAGCGACGCGCGCGGCGAAGCGGACTGGCCGGCCGATACCGCACCCTCGCCGGTCCGCGCGCTGGTCGCGCCGCTGCTGGCCGGAACCTTCGCACTGGGCTGGAGCGCGCTGTTCCTCGCCGCCCGATGGCCATCGCTGCGCAGCGGCGTGACGCTGGCCGAGGTGCCCGCCCTCGTCACCCAATGGTGTGTTCCGGTGCTCCTGATCGGGCTCGTCTGGCTGCTGGTTTTGCGCCACTCCGCGCGCGAGGGGCGGCGTTTCGGCGACGTTGCCCGCACTCTCTCGGTCGAAAGCGACCTGCTCGAACGGCGCCTCGCCAGCGTCAACCGCGAACTGAGCCTCGCGCGCGAATTCGTCGCCGCGCAGGCCCGCGATCTTGAAACGCTCGGCCGGCTCGCCAGCGAACGGCTCTCGACCAACGCCGGCCGGCTCGAGGAACTCATCCGCGACAATGGCGCACGGGTCGAGACGATCAGCACGGTCAGCTCCGCCGCGCTTGAGAACATGGAGAAGCTGCGCGGTCAGCTTCCGGTGATCGCCAGCTCTGCAAAGGACGTCACCAACAACATCGGCAACGCCGGGCGCACTGCCCATTCTCAACTTGAAGACCTGATCGCCGGGTTCAACCGCCTCAACGAGTTCGGTCTTGCGAGCGAGCGCCAGGTCTCCACCTTGCGCACCGCGATCGACGCCGCGCTGTCTCAGTTCGCTGGCCAGTGCGAGGATCTCGACGTGATCGCCCGCCAGCGCTTTGCCGCCCTGACCGAACAGAGCGCGCAATTTCGCACCGAGCTCGAACGCCACGAAATCGAGGCGCTCGCCTCGATCCAGACCCGCGCCAGCGCGCTAAAGGACGAAATCGCCCTCACCCGCGAACAGCTCGACGAAAACGAGGCGGGCAGCCTGACATCGCTACGCGCCCGGCTTTCGGGCCTGCGCGAGGAGTGCGATGTCGTCGGCCGTAGCTTCGGCGCGGCGCAGGAGCGCGCCCGGCACGATCTGCAACACACGCTCGAGACACTCGTCGCGCAGCACAGCGCCGCGCGCGAAACGATCAGCGCCGATCACGACAGCGCCCTTGCGCGTCTGACCGAACGGCTCGGTGTGCTGAGCGCGGCCACAAACGAGACCGAAGCGCGCCTCACCGCCGCGCAGGAAAACGTCGTCGCCGCGCTGCGCGAACGGCTCGCCAGCCTGGCCCAGCACGCGCAAGGCACCGAAGACGCCTTCAAGGCCCGCGACGAACGCTTCCGCGCCGAAGTCCAGGCACGCCAGGACCGCCAGCTCGAACAGGAACGCCACGCCATCGCGCGCGTCAACCAGATGCTCGCCGAACTCGACGGGACGCTTGCCGAACGCCTCGAGCGCCATCGCCACCAGGCCGACGCGCTGACCGAACGCGCGCGCGCCGTCACCGGCGAACTCGAACAGTCCGAAGCCCGCCTGCGCTCGATCGCGGTGCAGAGCAGCGATACCGAAACCCGCCTGCTCGCCTCGGTCGCCGCGCTCGGGGACAGCCTCGCCGCCTCGCGCGCCTCTCTCGCCTCGGCCGATGGCGACGTCGCCAAGCTCACCGAAGACAGCCTGCGCCTGCTCGACCTGCTGCGCGCCAGCGCACAGCAGGCCCACGGCACGTTGCCCGAAGCGATGGCGGTTTCCGAAGAACGCCTCACCCGGCTCGAAAGCGGGATCGCGTCGGTGCGCGCCCTGCTCGATCAGGCCGCGCAAAGCGGACAGGCACTGTCGGGCTCGCTCGATGGATCGGCGACGACGCTCTCGGCGCTCAACCGCGAACTCGAAGCGGCCCAAATCGGCATCACCACGCGCGGCGAGGAACACACGGGGCTGCTGGCCGATCTCACCGCCACGCTTGACACCATCCAACACGCGCTCATCGGCAACACCGAACGCGCCCGCGGCGAACTGCGCGACGCGGTAAACGCGCTGCACGCCACCCTTGCCGAGGCCATTGCCGCAATCGAAACCGAAGCGCCCGCTCGGATCGAAAACGTGACCCACGCGCTTGGCGATGCCAGCGGCAAGGCGATCGACAAGGCCATGCGCACCACGGTCGCCGAGATTTCCGGCCAGCTCGAACAGGCCGTCGCGCACGCCTCGGGCGTCAGCCGCGAGGCGACGCTCCAGCTCGGCGAACAGATCGAGCGGGTAAACGACCTCGTCGGCAATCTCGAACGCCGGGTCGCCGAAGCACGCGAGCAGGCCACGGAAACGGTCAACAACGATTTCGCCCGCCGCGCCGCGCTCATCACCGAATCGCTCAATTCCAACGCGATCGACATCGCTGCCTCGCTTTCGAGCGAGATCTCGGACACGGCCTGGGCCGCCTACCTGCGCGGTGATCGCGGCATCTTTACCCGCCGCGCGGTCACGCTGATCGACAACAGCGAAGCCAGGGCAATCCAGCAGACCTACGAACGCGACGACGTCTTCCGCGAGCACGTAAGCCGCTACATCCACGACTTTGAATCGCTGCTGCGCCAGGTTCTTTCCACCCGTGACGGCAACGCGATGGGCGTGACGCTGCTCTCCTCGGACATGGGCAAGCTCTACGTCGCGCTCGCGCAAGGCATCGAGCGGCTTCGCAGTTAAAGCGCAAGCGATTTTGGTCCGTCATCGTTCAAGGGGGCAACGCCGCTTGCCCCCAACGGCCGGCCGCACCGCCCCCGGCGAACGAAGCGCGTAAGAATGCGACGGACAGGCCGTTGGCCCTTGAAAGGTCGTTAGAGCATTTTCCAGTCAGGTGGAATCACCTGACGGTTAAGAAAATGCGTCAAAACAAAGGACTAGAGCGGTCTTCGATCCGATTCAATCGGATCGAAGAACGCTATAGTATCCCAGATCGAACGGCGCACCACAGAAGAAGGTGAATGTCTGTCGCGTGATCCAGCCC
>NZ_JALHLF010000001.1:39019-173861 GCF_022832435.1 Novosphingobium organovorum
AAGACCGCTCTAGTAGCCCAGATCGACCGGCGCACCACCGAAGAAGGTGAATGTCTGGCGCGTGATCCAGCCCTGGGTCCAGTTGAGGTAGAACAAACCACACAGCCCCGCCGCGAGGATCGTTGCGCGCAGCGCGATGCGACCGGGGCGGAAATTAACCGGCGCGGAATCCGCGTGGCCCTTCTCGACGGTGTAATCGTCCACCTCATCGGGTGTGCGCAGGCCGATCGGCATGACGATGAAGGCGCTGAGCACCCAGAGCAGGCCGTAGATCGCGACCATCGATGTCCACTTCATGGCGCTCGCCTCTCCTCGCCTGGGGCCGGTCGGGCTTCACACCCTGCCCTTGCAGGTACGCGAAGCCCAGGCCCATCTCTGTTTACCTATCCTGATCGAACAGCAGCACCTGAACCTGCGGCTTCTTGCCCGACCAGCGTGTCGCGGCCCGGCGCGCGGCAAGGCGCACAGCTTCACGGCGATCATCGGGCAAGGCCTTGCGCGAACGGGCCAGCGCGTTGGCAACGTCCTGCTCGGCCTCGGCCACGAAATCCTCGTAGTCTTCGTCGAGCGGCAGGCCGATCGCACCGACCTTGACCTTGCCATCCAGCGTGGCTGCCACCGAGACAACGCCCTGATAGGAAATTCGCCGACGCATGACCATCGCCTCGCCGTCGGCTGGCGCGATAATGTCGCCATCGAGGATCAGGCGCCCGGCCCGCGCCTCGCCGAACTTGCCCGGATGCCCCGGCGCGAGGCGGACAAGGTCGCCGTTCTTCTGAAACACCGCGCGCGGGATACCGCAGGACAGGCCAAGCTTGGCCTGCTCCTTCATGTGGCGCACTTCGCCGTGCACCGGCATCAGGATTTCAGGACGGATCCAGCTGTAGAGCGCCTCGAGCTCGGGCCGCCCCGGATGGCCCGAGACGTGGATCATGCTCTGGCGATCCGTCACGACCTGAACGCCCGCTTCCGCGAGACGGTTCTGGATACGGCCGATGGGAATTTCGTTACCGGGGATCTGACGGCTCGAGAACAGGACGACATCGCCCTTCTCCAGCTTGATCGCGTGGTTGCCATCGGCAATGCGGGCAAGCGCCGCGCGTGCCTCACCCTGGCCGCCGGTCGCGATGATGAGCACATCGTCACGCGGCAGTTCCATCGCCTCTTCCGCGTCGATAATTTCGGGAAAGTCATCGAGATAACCGCACGACTTGGCGACCGCGATGATCCGGTCGAGCGACCGCCCGGCCACGCACAGCTGGCGCCCGGTGCGCCGCGCGACATCGCCCAGCGTCTTGAGCCGCGCCACGTTCGAGGCAAAGGTCGTGACCAGCACGCGGCGCCCTTCGTAGCGAGACACTTCGGCCAGAAGCCCTTCGTAGACCTCCCCTTCCGAACCCGAGGCGGCAGGATTGAACACGTTCGTCGAATCGCAAACGAGCGCCAGCACGCCCTCGTCGCCAATCGCGGTCAATTCGTCCTTGGTCGCCGGAACCCCGATCTGCGGCTCGTCGTCGAGCTTCCAGTCGCCGGTGTGAAAGATGCGGCCGTAGGGGGTATCGATCAGCAGCGCGTTGCCTTCGGCGATCGAATGCGCCAGCGGAACGTAGCGCATACCGAACGGCCCGAGTTCGAAGCGATCGAGATCCTCGACCACCACCAGCTCGACATCGCCCAGGATGCCCGCTTCCTCAAGCTTGGCCGCCACCAGCTTGGCGGTGAACGGCGTTGCGTAGAGCGGGACACCCAGATCGGCCGCGAAATAGGGAACCGCGCCGATATGATCCTCATGCGCGTGGGTCAGCACGATGCCCAGCAGGTTCTCGCGCTCGGCCTCGATGAATTCGAGGTCGGCGAAGACCAGATCGACACCCGGATATTCGTTCATGCCGAAGGTCATACCCAGATCGACCATCAGCCACTTGCCGTGACAGCCGTAGAGATTGACGTTCATGCCAATCTCGCCCGACCCGCCCAGCGCGCAGAAAATCAGTTCCTTACCCGGAATCACGTGTTCGAAGCCCTCTCAGCCAGCAGCGCGAGACCATCGAGCGTCAAATCCGCCTCGACGGCATCGAAAATATCGGTCGCCTTGTCGAACAGCACGGCCAGGCCGCCGGTCGCGATGACCTTGGCCGGGCGCCCGATCTCGGCGCGCATACGGGCGATGAGGCCTTCCATCATCGCCACATAACCCCAGAACACGCCAATCAGCATCTGGTCCTCGGTGTTGCGCCCGATCACCGAATTGACCCGCGGCACCTCGATCGCGATGCGCGGCAGCTTGGCGGTGTTGCCCACCAGCGCATCGAGCGAGAGGTTGATCCCCGGCGCGATGATCCCGCCCTTGTAGGCGCCGTTGTAGTCGATCACGTCGAACGTCGTTGCGGTTCCGAAATCGACGACGATGAGATCGCCTTCGTAGCGCGCATGCGCGGCGATCGCGTTGACCGCACGATCCGCCCCCAGCGAACGCGGATGATCGACGTCGATCTCGATATCGAACGCCGCCTTGCCGACGCCCGCCACAAGCGGCTCGACCTCGAAATAATGGCGGCACAGGATTTCGAGATTGTGCAAGGCGCGCGGCACCACCGTCGAAATGATGACGGTGTCGATCTCGGTCTGCGCGATGCCCCGAATGGCCAGCAACTGCATCAGCCAGACCGCGTATTCGTCTCCGGTGCGCCGGGCGTCGGTGGCGATGCGCCAGCGTCCGCGAACCGTGCGCCCCTCGAACAGGGCGAACACGACGTTCGTGTTCCCGACATCAATGGCAAGTAGCATTTCCAGCCAACCTCTCACTCACCCTGCGTTGGAACGCAGGAAAACATCCCCGGCATGGATCAGCCGCACCGTTCCATCGCTGGTCTCAAGGCGCAAGTTGCCATCGTCCGACAGCCCTGCGAACGTGCCCTGAACCGGGCCTTCACCGGGCGGATGCACGACAAGCGCGGTCCCTTCGGGATGCGCGGCACTCTGCCAGCGGCGTAACATGGGGGCAAGGCCTGCCCCGCGCCAACGCGCCAGCTCGCGATCGAGCGTTGCGGCAAGCCGCTCGGCGAAGACATCACGCGGCACGGCAACGCCAATATCCGACAGAGCCACCGTCTCGCGCCCCCCGATCACCGGCGCGTGCCGCAGATTGACTCCGATCCCCACGATCACCACACCCGCCACCATTTCCAGCAGGATGCCCGAAAGCTTCGCGCCATCGAGCAGAAGATCGTTGGGCCACTTGAGCCGCAGATCGCCCTGCCCGGCCAGCGCGTGCCCCGACAGCAACGGTGCGACCGCCTCGTAAACGGCAAGCCCCACGACCAACGCCAACGTTGCAGGAGGTGGCTGTCCCTCGCTCCAGCGAACGAGGCACGAGCCCATGAAATTGCCCGAACCATCAAACCAGTGACGGCCGAGGCGTCCCCGCCCGGCCGTCTGGCGATCCGCGACGAGCCATTCCCCTTCGGGAACGAACGCGCCTGCCTTCAACCGGCTCGCCAAATCGGCGTTGGTCGAGCCGGTTTCCTCGACGTAATGGATCAATTCAAGGTGCGGATCACAGCGCTGCGAGCAGCGCCGTGGTCGCCTTTTCGGCGTTCGCGCCCAGCCACCCGGTCAGCAGGTAGCCGAAGGGCGAGATGAACAGGCACGAGAACACCAGGATGATCTTATGCCACACATCGCTCTCGCCGGTCACCACATCAGCGGGTTCGTCAAAGTAGAGCACCTTGACGACCTTGAGGTAATAGAACGCGCCGATTACCGAAGCCGCGATACCGATCGCCGCAAGCGCGAGCATGTCGGCCTGGACGGCGGCCTGGAACACCACGAACTTGCCCCAGAAACCGAGCAGCGGCGGGATACCGGCAAGGCTGAACATGACCATCGCCAGCGCCAGGGCGAGGCCCGGACGGGTTCGCGAAAGACCGGCCAGCTTGGCGATTTCCTCAACGTAGTTGCCGTCGGCATCCTTGAGCATGAGGATCGCGGTGAAACCGGCAACCGACATGGCGACGTAGATGGTCAGGTAAACGAGCATGCCCGTTGCCCCTGCCTGCGTCGTGGTGGCCAGGCCCACCAGGATGAACCCGACGTTGTTGATCGACGAATAGGCCATCAGACGCTTGATGTTGGTCTGACCGATGGCGCCAAGGGCACCCACCACGATCGAGGCCAGCGCGATGAACACGATGATCTGCTGCCACGCCGCCGACTGCCCACCGAACGCATCGAGCAGGACACGCATGAGCAGACCGAAGCCCGCCACCTTGGGCGCCGTCGCGAAGAAGGTGGTCACCGGCGTCGGCGCGCCTTCGTAGACGTCGGGCGTCCACATGTGGAGCGGAACCGCGCTGATCTTGAAAGCAAGACCGATGAGCATGAACACGATGCCGAACAGCGCGCCGGTGGGCAGGCCATTGGCAAGCGCGGCGTTGATCAGCGGGAACGAAGTCGACCCCGTGAAGCCGTAGGTCAGGCTCATGCCAAAGAGCAGGATGCCCGAAGCCAGCGCGCCCAGCACGAAGTACTTGAGGCCCGCTTCGGCCGAACGCCCGTCGTTGCGCAGGAACGCAGCAAGGACATACGAGGCCAGCGACATCATCTCAAGCCCGATGTAGAGCGTCAGAAGATCGCCTGCCGAAACCATCATGCCCATGCCGATCGAGGCGAAAATCACCAGGATCGGGTATTCCGCGCGCATCGAATTGAAACGCTCGAAATAGCTGGGCGCCAGAACCAGCGTGATCGCGGCCGAACCGTAGATCAGGATCTTGGCGAAGCTCGAAAAGGCGTCGGCGTGGAACTGGCCGAAGAAGGCCGAAGTATCCGGCCCCATCGCCCCGCCACACAGGGCCGGAGCGACAAGCGCCATGGCCGCGACAAGCGCCGCAACCGACAGGATCGAGATCAGACGGCTTGCCTTGTCACCGCCCCAGGCGGCGACAAGGAGCAGGACCAGGCCTGCAATGCTCAGTGTTTCTTCCGGCGCGATCAGGCGCAGCGACTGCGACCAGTCCATCAGTGTGCCCCCTCGTGCGCAGTTTCGATATGCGCAGGCTTTTCAGTGCCTGCCGTCACCTTGGCGTCACCCGCCGGAGCCGCACGCGCGATCCGGGCGTTGAGCGCGGCAATGTCGCTGCGCATCGGAGCAAGGAAGCTCTCAGGGTAGACGCCCATCCACAGAACCGAGAGACCCAGCACGAGAACCATCAGGATCTCACGCGCGTCCAGGTCCAGCATGGCGGCGGCATCGGCGTTCTTCTGGGGGCCAAAGACCACCCGGCGATAAAGATAGAGCATGTAGGCAGCGCCCAGGATGATGCCGGTGGTGCAGATCAGCGCCGTCCAGCTCGAAGCCTGGTAGATACCTGCAAGGCTCAGGAATTCGCCGACGAAACCGCTGGTGCCCGGAAGGCCGATCGAGGCCATCGTGAAGAGCAGGAAGAACAGCGAGTAACGCGGCATGTTGATGGCAAGACCGCCGTAACGGCTGATCTCACGGGTGTGCAGGCGTTCGTAGATGATGCCAACGCACAGGAACAGCGCGCCCGAGACGAGGCCGTGGCTGAGCATGACCATCATCGAGCCTTCAAGCCCTTGCGTGTTGAAGGCGAACAGGCCGACCGTCACGATCGCCATGTGGGCAACCGAGGAGTAGGCGATCAGCTTCTTCATGTCGTCCTGCACCAGCGCGATGAGCGAGGTGATGACGACAGCGGCCATCGACAGGCCCCAGATCATCGGCGCGAAGTACGCCGACGCTTCGGGGAACATCGGCAACGAGAAGCGGATGAAGCCGTAACCACCCATCTTGAGCAGCACGCCGGCCAAGATGACCGACCCTGCGGTCGGCGCCTGCACGTGTGCGGCGGGAAGCCAGGTGTGGACCGGCCACATCGGCATCTTGACCGCGAAGCTCGCGAAGAAGGCCAGCCACAGCCAGGTCTGCGCCTGCGGCGAGAAATCGTAGGCCATGAGCGTGGGGATGTAGGTGGTCCCCGCCGTGTTCACCATCCACAGCATCGCGATGAGCATGAGGACCGAGCCAAGCAGCGTGTACAGGAAGAACTTGTACGAGGCGTAGATACGGTCCGCACCGCCCCAGATGCCGATGATGAGGTACATCGGGATCAGGCCAGCTTCGAAGAAGATGTAGAACAGGAACAGGTCCTGCGCCATGAACACGCCCAGAAGCAGCGCTTCGGTGACGAGGAAGGCGCACATGTACTCGCTCACCCGCTTCTCGACCGACTTCCAGCTCGCGCCGATACAGACCGGCATGAGGAAGACGGTGAGCAGGATCAGCAGCAAGGCAATGCCGTCGATACCCAGCGCGTAGCTGAAGCCCGAGAAGAGCGCATGGCTCTCCTGGAACTGCCACTGGGCACCGCCCACATCGAAGTTCAGCCAGAGGGCCACGCCAAGGACAAAGTCCACCAGCGTTGCGGCGAGCGCGAGCCAGCGCGCTCCCTTGGCATCAAGGTAAAGACACACCAGTGCCGCCGCGAGCGGCACCAGGAGCATCAGACTGAGGATCGGAAAACCACTCATCATCTTATCCCGCGATCACCCAGCTGATGGCGCCGACAAGGCCCAGCAGCATGACAAGAGCGTAGCTGTACAGGTAGCCCGACTGGACCTTCTGTGCGTAAGTCGAACCCTTGGCGACAACCCAGGCCGCGCCGTCGGGACCGAACCGGTCGATTATTTTGATATCCAGAACCTTCCAGAACAGCTTGCCGAACGTGAAGGCACCCTTGACGAACAGGAAGTTGTACAGTTCGTCGAACATCCACTTGCGGTAGACGAAGGTGTAGACCGGACCGATCTGCTCCGCGACCTTGGCCGGGAAGCTGGTGTTCTTGATGTAGCCGTACCAGGCGATCACAAAACCGATCACCATCACGATGAAGGGCATGTACTTGATGATGCCAGACAC
This sequence comes from Novosphingobium organovorum, assembly GCF_022832435.1. Classification (GTDB taxonomy): domain Bacteria; phylum Pseudomonadota; class Alphaproteobacteria; order Sphingomonadales; family Sphingomonadaceae; genus Novosphingobium; species Novosphingobium organovorum. The sequence continues at coordinate 45,960 of NZ_JALHLF010000001.1, forward strand.
GCCGTGCATCGCGTGGATCAGGTGTTCGTTGAACACGAGGCCCCCCTTCCAGAACGCACCCGTACCTTCGCTGACGAACCAATGTTCGAACACGAAACCGGCGGCGATGGCCCCGACCGACAGCAGGATCAGCGGCAAGGTCATGACCAGCGGGCTTTCATGCGGCTGATAGCCGCCCGTACCGTCACCATGATCGCCATGCGCGTGATCGTCGTGGCCGTGGGCGTCATGGCCGTGGCCATGGTCGCCATGACCGTGCGCATCGTGCAGCGCGTGCTGGATATGCTCCGACTGCGCCCAGCGGGGCTTGCCGAAGAAGGTGAGGAACACCAGACGCCACGAGTAGAAGCTCGTCATCAGCGCCGCGGCAATGCCCATCCAGTACGCGAAGTGGCCCATGCCGGTGCCGCTTGCATAGGCGGCCTCGATGATCGAGTCCTTCGAATAGTAGCCGGCAAAACCGACCCCGAAGAGACCCACACCGGTGATTGCCAGCGTACCGAAGGTCATCGCCCAGAAGGTGATCGGGATCTTCTTCCACAGGTTGCCGTAGTAGCGCATGTCCTGTTCGTGGTGCATCGCGTGGATGACCGAACCGGCGCACAGGAACAGCAGGGCCTTGAAGAAGGCGTGCGTGAAGAGGTGGAACATCGCCGAGCCAAAGGCACCGACACCGATCGCGAAGAACATGTAGCCCAGCTGCGAACAGGTCGAATAGGCGATGACGCGCTTGATGTCCCACTGCGTGCAGCCAACGGTGGCGGCAAAGAAGCAGGTGGCAGCGCCCACGAAGGTGATGACCGTCATCGTCGTCTCGGACGCAGCGAACATCGGCGAAAGGCGGCAGCACATGAAGACACCGGCGGTGACCATGGTCGCCGCGTGGATCAGCGCCGACACAGGCGTCGGGCCCTCCATCGCGTCGGGCAGCCAGGTGTGGAGACCAAGCTGGGCCGACTTACCCATCGCGCCGATGAACAGCAGCAGGGTGATGACCGTCATGGTGTCGAACCGGAAACCGATGAAGCCGATGGTCGATCCCGCGACGCCGGGCACCGCGGCCAGGATGTCGGGGATCGAAACCGTCCCGAACACCAGATAGGTCGCGAATATGCCGAGCATGAAGCCAAGGTCACCAACGCGGTTGACGACGAAGGCCTTGATCGCGGCGGCACCGGCCGAAGGCTTGCGCAGGTAGAAGCCGATGAGCAGGTACGAAGCCAGGCCCACGCCTTCCCAGCCAAAGAACATCTGGACCAGGTTGTTCGCGGTCACCAGCATGAGCATCATGAAGGTGAACAGCGAGAGGTAGGCGAAGAAGCGCGGCTTGTCCGGCTCGTCGTCCATGTACCCCCACGAGTAGAGGTGCACGAGCGAGGAGACCGAGGTCACGACCACCAGCATGATGGCGGTCAGCGTGTCGACCCGCAGCGTCCAGTCGAACGCGAACGAGCCCGAGGCCACCCACTTGAGGACCGGCACGACCTGGGTCTGCGCGGTTTCGGTCAGGTACGGGATGAACTCGTACCACGACAGGGCGGCGGAGACGAACAGGCACAGCGTCGTGATGAGCTTGGCCGGCCCGCCTCCCAGGTCCTTGTTGCCAAGGCCGGTGACGATCGCTGCCAGAAGCGGCAGGAATACGATGATCAGGATCGGGTGCAAGGCCTTATCCCTTCATCCGGTTGACGTCGTCGACGGCGATGGTGCCACGGCCACGGAAGTAGATAACGAGAATCGCCAGACCAGTCGCAGCCTCGCCGGCTGCCACGGTCAGAACGAACATGGCGAAGATCTGGCCGGTCAGATCGCCCATGAAGGCGCTGAAGGCGACAAGATTGATGTTCACCGAAAGAAGGATCAGTTCGATCGCCATGAGGACGACGATGACGTTCTTGCGGTTGAGGAAAATGCCGAGGACGCCGAGCACGAACAAGATCGAGCTCACCACGACATAGTGTTCGACGCCGATCACAGCGTTACCCCCTTGCCCACTTCGGGCTTCACGTTGACCGTCGCCTCATCGGGACGGCGTGCGTTCTGCTTGCTGATCTTCTGGCCACGGGTATCGCCACGCTGACGGTGGGTCAGCACGATGGCACCGATCATGGCGACAAGCAGGATGATGCCGGCCGCTTCGAACAGGAAGAGGTAACGGCTGTAGAGAAGAGCGCCGATCGCAGCGGTGTTCGAGACACCCGCGGCGGTGCTGGCGGTTCCCGACGGCGTGCCGAGCTGGATCCCACCGGCGTGGTAGGCACCGATGCCCAGGACCATTTCGGCCAGCAGCACCACGGCAACCAGCGCGCCGAGCGGGAAGTAGCGCACGAAGCCGGCGCGCAGTTCGGCAAAATCGATGTCGAGCATCATCACGACGAACAGGAACAGCACCGCGACCGCGCCGACGTAGACGATGACCAGCAGCATCGCGATGAATTCAGCGCCGGCCAGGACCATCAGGCCCGCCGCGTTGAAGAACGCGAGGATCAGCCACAGGACCGAATGGACCGGGTTGCGCGAGAGGATCGTGATCGCTCCCGAGCCCACGGTCATCACCGCGAACAGGTAAAAGGCTATAATGTGGATCATGAGACCATGTTTCCCCTCAACGAGCCCCTACCGGTAGGGCGCATCGGCTTCAAGATTGGCAGCGATCGCGCGCTCCCACTTGTCACCGTTCGCCAGCAGCTTGGCCTTGTCATAGAGCAGTTCCTCACGCGTTTCGGTCGCGTATTCGAAGTTCGGCCCCTCGACGATGGCATCCACGGGGCAGGCTTCCTGGCAGAAACCGCAGTAGATGCACTTCGTCATGTCGATGTCGTAGCGCGTGGTGCGGCGCGAACCGTCCTCGCGCGGCGCGGCCTCGATCGTGATCGCCTGGGCCGGGCAGATCGCCTCGCACAGCTTGCAGGCGATGCAGCGCTCTTCGCCGTTGGGATAACGGCGCAGCGCGTGCTCGCCGCGGAAGCGGGGCGAGAGCGGATTCTTCTCGAAGGGGTAGTTGATCGTCGCCTTGGGCTTGAAGAAGTACTTCAAGGTCAGGGCGTGTGCCTTCACGAACTCGTAGAGCGTGAAGGATTTTACGAGTTGAGCGACGCTCATCAGGAATACCTCGTCAGCATCAGGTAGCCCGAGACCAGGACCACGAAGAGAAGCGATGTCGGCAGGAAGATCTTCCAGCCAAGACGCATGAGCTGGTCGTAGCGATAGCGGGGCACGGTCGCCTTCACCCAAGAGAAGACGAAGAAGAAGAAACCGACCTTGAGCAGGAACCAGATGAAGCCCGGAACAAGGTACAGCACCGGAATGTCGAGCGGGGGCAGCCAGCCACCGAAGAACAGCGTCGTGTTGAGCGCGCACATCAGCAGGACGTTCGCGTATTCACCCAGCCAGTAAGCGGCAAAGGCCATCGACGAGTATTCGGTCTGGTAGCCCGCGACGAGCTCGGATTCCGCTTCGGTAAGGTCAAACGGAGCGCGCTGCGTTTCGGCGAGCGAGGAGATCAGGAACATGACCCACATCGGGAACAGCAGCGGATTGAACACGAAGCCGTTAAAGATGCCGAGCACATGGCCCTTCTGTGCGATCACGATCTGGTTAAGGTTGAACGTGTCGGCCCACAGGACCACGCACACGATGATGAAACCGATCGAAACTTCGTAGGAGATCATCTGCGCCGAGGCGCGCATCGCCGAGAAGAACGGGTACTTCGAGTTCGACGCCCAGCCCGCCATGATCGTGCCGTAGACCCCGAGCGAACTGATCGCGAGGATGTAGAGCAGACCGACGTTGATGTTGGCGAGGATCGCGCCCGAGTTGAACGGGATCACCGCCCAGGCCATCAGCGCCACGGTGAAGGTCACCACCGGCGCGATGAGGAAGATGCCCTTGTTCGCCGCCGAAGGAACGATGGTTTCCTGAAGGAAGACCTTGAGACCGTCGGCGAAGGACTGGAGGAGACCGAAGGGGCCGACCACGTTCGGGCCACGGCGCAGCGCCATGGCCGCCCAGATCTTGCGGTCGACGTAGATGATCATGGCCACCGCCAGCATCAGCGGCAGCGCGATCAGCAGGATGCCGCAGATGGTCGAGACGAACCACGCCCAATCGTGCGACATGCCCAGGGACTGGAAGAAAGCGGTCATTCCGCGGCCTCCGCGATCTCACCCGCGTGAAGCAGCTCTGCCGAGCACTGCTGCATCACCGCGCTCGCCCGCGCGATCGGGTTGGTCAGATAGAAATCCTTGATCGGATAAGCGATCAGGCCCGATGCCGCGCCGCCACCGGCGGGCAGGTCCTGGCCATAGTCGGCCAGACCTTCGGTTCCAAGTGCGGGAACCTCAGCCGCCATTGCGCTGCGCAGGTCCTCGAAACTGTCGAAACCGACCGACACGCCGAAAGCATCGGCCATCGCGCGAAGGATCGTCCAGTCCTCGCGCGCGTCGCCGGGCGCGAAGACGGCCTTGTCCGACCACTGCACGCGCCCTTCGGTGTTGACGTAAGTGCCGTTCTTTTCGGTGTAGGCTGCGGCCGGGAGGATGACGTCGGCCGCGTGGGCGCCCTTGTCACCGTGGTGGCCGATGTAGACCACCATCGAGTTCGCGAACTTGGCGAAATCGACTTCGTCCGCGCCCAGCGCGAGCAGGACCTTGGGGCTCGCCGCGACGAGGTCGGCAATGCCGCCCTTCTGCGCGAAGCCGAGCATCAGGCCGCCCATGCGCGCAGCCGACAGGTGCAGCACATTGAAGCCGTTCCAGACCGTACCATCCTCGAGCGTGCGCACGAAGTTGAGCTGGCTGGCGATCGAGAGCGACGCCTCGAGACCGCCACGACCAATCCCGGCGCCGCCGACGATCACCGCCGGACGCTTGGCGTTCGACAGAGCTTCCCAGACATGCTGCGGAAGCGCGTTGAGGACCGAGAGATCCTCGCCGAGGAACTCGCCGCCGAAGGTGGTTTCCCACTCCGGCCCGACCAGGAACACCTTGGCGCCGCGCTTGACGGCCTTGCGCAGGCGCACGTTGACAAGCGGGGCTTCGGTGCGCACCTGGCTGCCCACGATCAGGATCGCGTCGGCCGTCTCGATGCCCGAGAAACCCGAGTTGAAGTTGACCGCAGCCAGGCTCGAACAATCGTAGTCCATGCCCGTCTGGCGCCCTTCGAGGAGCGTCGAGCCCAGCGCGCCGAGCAGCTTCTTGGCCGCGAACATGGTCTCACAATCGAGCATGTCGCCAGCCACCGCCGCGATCGAGTTGCCGGGGTTGAGCGTGGCGATCGCCGCGAAGGCTTCGGACCAGCTGACCGGAACCAGCTTGCCGTCCTTGCGCAGGAACGGCTTGTCGAGGCGGCGCTTGGTCAGGCCATCGACCTGATAGCGCGCCTTGTCCGAGATCCACTCCTCGTTGACGTCGTCGTTGACGCGCGGAAGCACGCGAAGGACTTCGCGGCCGCGGCTGTCGATGCGGATGTTGGCGCCGGTCGCGTCCGAAACGTCGATGCCGAGCGTCTTCTTCAGCTCCCAGGGACGCGCCTCGAAGGCGTAGGGACGCGAAGTCAGCGCACCGACCGGGCACAGGTCGATGACGTTGGCCGACATCTCGTGCGTCGCGGCCTTTTCAAGGTAGGTCGTGATCTGCATGTTCTCGCCGCGATAGATCGCGCCGATTTCGTCCACGCCGGCGATCTCTTCCGAGAAGCGCACGCAGCGGGTGCAGTGAATGCAGCGCGTCATCGTGGTCTTGATGAGCGGGCCCATGTTCTTTGAGGTGACCGCGCGCTTGCTTTCGTCATAGCGCGAGCCGCCACGGCCATAGGCCACCGACTGGTCCTGAAGGTCGCATTCGCCGCCCTGATCGCAGATCGGGCAATCGAGCGGGTGGTTGATCAGGAGGAACTCCATCACGCCCTCGCGCGCCTTCTTGACCATTTCGGAATCCGTACGGATTTCCTGGCCTTCGGCGGCGGGCAGCGCGCAGGAAGCCTGCGGCTTGGGCGGTCCGGGCTTCACCTCGACCAGGCACATGCGGCAATTGCCGGCAATGCTCAGGCGCTCGTGGTAGCAAAAGCGCGGGATTTCCTTACCGGCGAGTTCGCAGGCCTGCAGGACGGTAGCGCCTGCCGGAACCTCGATTTCTACGCCGTCTACTTTGACCTTGGGCATTACTCGGCAGCCTCCGGCATGTTTTCGGCAATCCGGCGTTCCAGCTCGGGGCGGAAATGACGGATCAGACCCTGGATCGGCCAGGCAGCGGCGTCACCCAGGGCGCAGATGGTGTGGCCTTCGACCTGCTTGGTCACCTGGTAGAGCATGTCGATTTCCTCGACCTCGGCATCCCCGGTGCGCAGACGTTCCATCACGCGCCACATCCAGCCCGTGCCTTCGCGGCAGGGCGTGCACTGGCCGCAGCTCTCGTGCTTGTAGAAGTGCGAGATGCGGCTGATGGCGCGAACGATGTCGGTCGACTTGTCCATGACGATGATCGCGGCCGTGCCGAGGCCCGAACCGACCTTCTTGAGGCCGTCGTAATCCATCGGACAGTCGATGATGTCGGCAGCGGGAACCAGCGGGACCGACGAACCGCCCGGAATTACCGCCAGCAGGTTGTCCCACCCGCCGGTGATGCCGCCGCAGTGGGTCTCGATCAGTTCGCGGAACGAGATCGACATCTCCTCTTCCACGACGCACGGCTTGTTCACGTGGCCCGAGATCTGGAACAGCTTGGTGCCGCGGTTGTTCTCGTTGCCGAAGCTGGAGAACCAGGCCGCGCCGCGCCGCATGATGGTGGGCGCCACCGCGATCGATTCCACGTTGTTGACCGTGGTCGGGCAGCCGTACAGGCCCGCACCGGCCGGGAACGGCGGCTTGAGGCGGGGCTGGCCCTTCTTGCCTTCCAGGCTCTCGATCATCGCGGTTTCCTCACCGCAGATGTAGGCGCCCGCACCGCGGTGGACGAAGACGTCGAAGTCGTAGCCCGAACCGCAGGCGTTCTTGCCCAGCAGGCCCGCCGCGTAGGCTTCCTCGCGCGCGGCGAAGAGCACTTCGGCCTCGCGGATGTATTCGCCGCGAATGTAGATGTAGGCCGCACGCGCGCCCATCGCGAAACCGGCCACCAGCGCGCCTTCGAACAGAAGGTGCGGATCGTGGCGCATGATCTCGCGGTCCTTGCACGAGCCGGGCTCGGATTCGTCCGCGTTGATGACCAGGAAGCTGGGCTTGGGGTTGCCGTTCTGGTCAACCGGCGGCTGCTTGGGCATGAACGACCACTTGAGGCCGGTCGGGAAGCCTGCACCACCACGGCCACGAAGGCCCGACGCCTTCATTTCCTCGATGATGGCTTCCTTGCCCTTGGCGAGGATATCCTTGGTGCCATCCCACGCGCCGCGCGCCATGGCTTCCTTCAGGTTCCAGGGCTGGAACCCGTAAAGGTTGGTGAAGATACGATCCTTGTCAGCGAGTGCCATGACTTACCACTCCCCTCGGTAATCGTGATTTTCGGTCACCATCGCCTTGAGCGAGGTCGGACCGCCCGAAGGCTCGACCGTGTGGCGACCTGGCTCCTGCGTGCCAGCCTTGGGCGTTTCGCCGCGCGCCAGCGCATCGAGCACGACATCGAGACGCTCCGGCGTGAGGTCCTCGTAGTTGTCGTCGTTGATCTGGACCATCGGCGCCGAGGCGCAGTTGCCCATGCACTCGACCTCGGTGAACGACCACAGGCCGTCATCCGAGATGTGCCCGGCCTTCATGCCACGCTTCTTGCAGGCCGCGATAATTCCGTCCGACCCACGCAGCATGCAGGGCGTCGTACCGCAGACCTGCACGTGGAACCGGCCGATCGGCGCGATGTTGTACATCGTGTAGAAGGTCGCAACCTCGACCACGCGGATGATCGGCATGTCGAGGTAGGCGGCCACGTATTCCATCACCGGGATGGGGAGCCAGCCTTGCGTGTTTTCTTCGGCGCCGACCTGGCGCTGGGCCAGATCGAGCAGCGGCATCACCGCCGAGCGCTGGCGCCCTTCGGGATAGCGCGAGAGCACGTCCTTGGCCTTTTCGGCGTTTTCGGGCGTCCAGGCAAAATTACCCCAACGCGCCCGCAGTTCCGGCGAATCCGGTTCGATATAGCGGTCAGCCATGCTTACCCCTGCGCTTCAGCCACTGTTCCTGGCCGAAAAAGAAAATTTCAAAACCACCGATCGCGGTCGCCAGCATCACCACGGTCTGCGACGGGACACCGCCCACCGACAGCACGCCGAAATAGAAGGCCACGAGGCACAGGCCGGTCAGCCCCGCCCACACGCGGATCATCTGCACGGACGAGAGGTTCATCGAATGAACTCCACCCGGCTGCACTTGTCGCCCTCGAAGCTGTAGACCGCGAGAACGTCGAACGGCTCGACCAGATCGGAACCATCGCTGGCGGGCCCGCGCGTCACGTGTTCGCGAAACACCACGTAGTTGTCGGTCACCTCTTCGGAGACGACGTGCGCCGTGTTCTGCGGCCACTTGGCGAACGCAGCCTTGAGCCCCGATCGCGTGCCTTCCTTACCCTCACGCACCACCGCGCCGCGGTAGTTCGCCTCGCAGGCCTCGTCGGTCATGTACGAGACGTAAAGGTCGGCGTCCTGCGCGTTGTAGGCCGCGATCATCGCCTTGGCCGTTTCCAGCCTGGAAAGCGCCACCGCGATCACCGGTCGCACTCCCCGAACACGATGTCGAGCGCGCCCAGAATGGCGGTCGCGTCGGGCAGCATGTGCCCCTTGCACATGAAGTCCATCGCCTGGAGGTGGCTGAACGCGGTCGGGCGGATCTTGCAGCGGTACGGCTTGTTCGAGCCGTCCGAGACGAGATAGACGCCGAACTCACCCTTGGGGCTTTCCGTCGCAACGTAGACTTCACCTTCAGGAACGTGAAAGCCTTCGGTGTAGAGCTTGAAGTGATGGATCAGCGATTCCATCGAGCTCTTCATTTCGCCGCGCTTGGGCGGACCAACCTTGCGATCGGTCGTCATGATCGGGCCTTCGGGCATCTGCGCGAGGCACTGCTTCATGATCTTGGCCGACTGGCGCACTTCCTCCACGCGGACCATGAAGCGACCATAGCAGTCGGATTCAGTGGCGACCGGAACGTCGAACTCCATGCGATCGTAGACGTCGTAGGGCTGGCTCTTACGGATGTCCCAGGGGATGCCCGTGGCGCGGATCATCGGACCCGAGAAGCCCCAGGCCAGCGCGTCCTCGCGGCTGACCTGCGCGATGTCGACGTTGCGTTGCTTGAAGATGCGGTTGTCGACAACGAGGCTCATGGCGTCCTCGAACAGTTCGGGCAGGCGCGTGTCGAGCCATTCGCCGATGTCGGCGAGCAGCTTGAGCGGCACGTCCTGGTGCACGCCGCCGGGACGGAACCAGGCCGAGTGCATGCGCGCGCCCGAAGCACGTTCGAAGAAGTTGAGGCAGTCCTCGCGAATTTCGAACAGCCACAGGTTCGGCGTCATCGCGCCGACGTCCATGATGTGGCTGCCGATGTTCATCATGTGGTTCGAGATGCGGGTCAGTTCCGCGAAGAGCACGCGCAGGTACTGCGCACGCAGCGGCACCTCGACGTTGAGCATCTTCTCGATCGCCAGGACGTAGCTGTATTCCATGCCGAGCGGCGAGCAGTAGTCGAGCCGGTCGAAGTAGGGCAACGCCTGGAGATAGGTCTTGTTCTCGATCAGCTTTTCGGTGCCGCGGTGGAGCAGGCCGACGTGCGGATCGATACGTTCGATGATTTCGCCGTCGAGCTCCATGACCATGCGCAGAACGCCGTGCGCCGCGGGGTGCTGGGGACCGAAGTTGATCGTGTAGTTGGTGATGACTTCATCGCCGGTGGTCGGCGACTGCTCGAGCTGCATGCTCATTTCGCGTCTCCTTCGGCCTTTTCGTCACCGGGCAGGATGTAGTCCGATCCCTCCCACGGGCTCATGTAGTCGAAGGTGCGGAAATCCTGCGCCAGCTTGACCGGCTCGTAGACCACGCGCTTGTCTTCCTGCGAATAGCGCAGTTCGACATAGCCGGTGAGCGGGAAGTCCTTGCGGAAGGGATGCCCTTCGAAGCCGTAGTCGGTGAGGATGCGGCGCAGGTCCTTGTGCCCTGCGAAGATCACGCCGTACATGTCGAACACTTCGCGTTCCAGCCAGCCGGCGTTGTGCCACAGCGTCGTCACGGTCGGCACCGGGGTGTGTTCGGCCGCGGTGCACTTGACCAGCAGACGGTGGTTCTTGGTCACCGAAAGCAGCATGTAGACGACTTCGAAGCGCTCAGGGCGCGAGGGATAGTCGACCCCCGCCATTTCCATGAGCTGCTGGTATTCGTGCTCGTCGCGCAGCAGGCGCAGCGCGTTCTCGATCTCGCCGCGCGCGACGGTCAGGACGACCTCGCCGTGCTGCTCCTTGGCCGAAACGAGCATCGCGCCGAGCGCGGTGCCCAGTGTTTCGATGACACCTTCGTTCGATGCGAACTTGGGAGCGGAATGAAGAATGGCCATGTCCGGTTCCTCCCTCAGCGCTCGACCGTGCCGGAACGGCGGATCTTACGCTGCAGCTGCATGATGCCGTAGAGCAGGGCTTCGGCAGTCGGCGGGCAACCGGGGACGTAGATGTCCACGGGCACGATGCGGTCGCAGCCACGCACGACGCTGTAGCTGTAGTGGTAGTAACCACCGCCGTTCGCGCACGAGCCCATCGAGATGACGTACTTGGGCTCCGACATCTGGTCGTAGACCTTGCGCAGAGCCGGCGCCATCTTGTTGCACAGCGTGCCTGCGACGATCATCACGTCCGACTGGCGCGGCGACGCGCGCGGCGCGGCGCCGAAGCGTTCCATGTCGTAGCGCGGCATGTTGACGTGGATCATCTCGACCGCGCAGCACGCAAGACCGAACGTCATCCACCACAGCGAGCCGGTGCGGGCCCACTGGAACAGATCCTCGGTAGAGGTAACGAGGAAGCCCTTATCGGACACTTCCTGGGTGAGATCGTTGAAAAACGCCTGGTCGGGCGGGGTCACCTGCGTGCCCTGCCCCGCTCCAAGCGGCTGTCCGGATGCGTTCACGAGCGTACTCATTCCCAGTCCAGAGCTCCCTTCTTCCATGCATAGGCAAGGCCAATGGCCAGCTCGCCCAGGAACACCATCATCGTCGTCCAACCGGCCCAACCGGTCATCTTGAGCGAGACGGCCCAGGGGAACAGGAACGCCGCTTCAAGATCGAACACGATGAACAGGATCGCGACGAGATAGAAGCGAACGTCGAACTGGCTGCGCGGATCTTCAAAGGCGGGAAAGCCGCATTCGTATTCGCTGAGCTTGTCGGCGTTCGGCTTGGCCGCACCGGTCAGGCGCGCCACGCTCATCGGCAGGAACACGATCACCGAGGACAGGCCTACGGCGATCACGAGGAAAATGAGTATCGGCAGATATTGCGACAGATCAGTCAATGGTCTCTGGCCTCTTACCGGGTGCGGCGGTGCGCCGTTGCACCGCTATGGTTTTCTGGGCGTTGTGCGGGTCCTTAGGCCAGCCCTTGGCGCATCGCAAGGTGTCCCACAGGATTATTCCGCCTTCGCCCATTGCATTGCAACAAAACAGGGCAAATCCGCAGACGCGTGCGGTGCCGAGCGATATTATCGGCCTGCCAGAGGGAAACAATCTGCAATAATGCGCACCCAAAATTGAGCTTATTGCAACGTTCAAACGGCACGAGTCGCGTTCATTTCGGTGCGATTTGCCTTTTATTTTTGCTAATGCGACTAATTCGCATTTATTTATGGCCAGTGCCGTCGCAATTCCCGAAATCGCGCCCGGTGCCGTCATCCCCGCCGCCAAGGTCGCAACGAAGCCTTATCCCGACGCGGCCATGGCCGCAAAGCACAGCGCCATCCCGACGCGGCCATGGCCGCAAAGCACAGCGCCGGCAAATCGCTCGCATCGGCTGTCAGCAAAGCGTCACCTGGCCAGGGCAGGATAGCCGCGGGCCTGGAACCCGACACCCCATTCAACCCTCTCCAGCCCCGTTCCGCCGCCCGCTCCGGCTTTGGTCCGCAGCGGCGTTGCAAATGGCGCATCGCGCCATTATCCCTTCTTGCGACACCCACGCATGCGGGCTCGATGCGCCCGCAAGGAAAGGCCAAGCATGACCCAGATTTCAGCTTCCGATCCCATCGTCGTTCTCTCTTATGCGCGGACCCCGATGGGCGGATTGCAGGGCGCTCTTGCCGCTGTCGATGCGACCGAACTGGGCGCGACTGCGGTCAAGGCCGCCGTCGAACGCGCCGGCATCGCCGCCGAGGACATCGAGCGCATCTACATGGGCTGCGTGCTGCCCGCAGGCCTTGGCCAGGCACCGGCCCGCCAGGCCGCGCTCAAGGCCGGCCTGCCCCAGTCGGTCCAGGCCACCACGGTCAACAAGGTCTGCGGTTCGGGCATGCAGACGGTCATCATGGGCAGCGAGGCGCTCGCTTCGGGATCGATCGACATGATTGTGGCGGGCGGCATGGAATCGATGACCAACGCGCCCTACCTCTCCAAGAAGCACCGCTCGGGTGCGCGCGCGGGCCACGACACGCTCTACGATCACATGTTCCTCGACGGGCTCGAGGACGCCTACGAAGGCGCCTCGATGGGCTCGTTCGCGCAGGTCACCGCCGACGAGTACCAGCTCACCCGCGAAATGCAGGACGAATTCTCGATTGAGTCACTGCGCCGCGCCAACGCCGCGATCACCTCGGGCGCCTTCGCCGACGAGGTTGTCCCCGTCACGGTCAAGACCCGCAAGGGCGATGTCATCGTCGATACCGACGAACAGCCGCCCAAGGGCAATCCCGACAAGATCAAGACGCTGCGCCCCGCGTTCGCCAAGGATGGCACGATCACTGCAGCATCCTCCAGCTCGATCTCGGACGGCGCCGCCGCGCTGGTGCTGACCCGCAAGAGCGTGGCCGAGACCAAGGGCGCGACCCCGCTCGCCACGATCGTCGGCGTCGAAGCCCACGCGCACGACCCCAAGCTGTTCACCACCGCGCCGGTGGGCGCGATCTCCAAGCTGGTGAAGAAGATCGGCTGGACGCTCGACGAGGTCGACCTGTTCGAGGTCAACGAGGCTTTCGCCTGCGTCGCGATGTTCGCGATCAAGGACCTGGGCATCCCGCACGACAAGGTCAACGTGAACGGCGGGGCGACCGCGCTGGGTCACCCGATCGGCGCCTCGGGCTCGCGCATCCTCGTCACGCTCATCAACGCGCTCAAGGCCAAGGGGCTCAAGAAGGGCGTGGCCTCGCTGTGCATCGGCGGCGGCGAGGCGACGGCGGTCGCGGTCGAAATCGCCTGATCGGCGCGGACACGGGCGTTTGGCCCGCGGTCCTGCAAAAAGCCCCTCGTCCAACCCGGACGAGGGGCTTTTTCGTTACCGAAACGCGCCTTATGCGGCGCCCGGTTCAGGACATCACAGGTTCTGCGCGCCCCACAGCCGGTCCTGTTCGACAAAGCCCTTGTGCCCTGCGACCTCGAAAGCGCACCAGCCCTTGTCGCATTCGCCGAGCAGGCCCACCACACCCGGTTCCACCTTCCACAGCACGGGGGAGCCGCTGGCGCCCGCCTGATGCATCTCGACCAGACCGTCGGCGCGCACCATCGCGCCGCGCTGGCGCGAGAGCAGAACGTCCCGAATCCACCCGCGCGCACCGTCGGGGTCCTCGACCTGACGCCAGGGGCCTTCGCGGCGAAGGACCTTCACCGGCAGGTGGAGCCGCCGATAGACCCAGTCGATCCGGAAGGTGTTGCCCGGCCCTACGCGCATGTTGGCAACGTCGGTATCGATCGACGCCCAGTAAGGAACCTTGTCCTCGTCGGCCGAGAACGCCGGAGATCCGATGAGCGCCAGGCCAAGGGCCGCCGCAAGGAAGTATCTGCACCGCATGGTGCGCGGTTTACCGCTGCAAGGCCCCTCCCATCAAGACGTCTTGACCGCGAGCCTGTGGACGGCGATAGCCCTAAGACGCCATGTCCAACACGAACGCTTCCACTCAGGATCGCCCGGACCGCGTCCGCCCGCGCGTCGTCGTGACCCGGCGCCTGCCCGCTGGCGTCGAAAGCCGCATGAGCGAGCTGTTCGACACCGTGTTCAACCCGAGCGACACTCCGATGAGCCGCGAGGCGCTCCGCGCCGCGCTGGCGGCCTGCGACGTGCTGGTCCCCACGGTGACCGACACGATCGATCGCGACCTGCTTGAAAGCGCGGGACAACGTCTTGGTCTCATCGCCAATTTCGGCGCCGGGACCGAGCATATCGACCTGCGGGCCGCGCGTGAGCGGCATATCCTGGTGACCAACACGCCGGGCGTGTTCACCGACGATACCGCCGACCTCGCCTTCGCGCTGCTGATCCTGGCCATGCGCCGCTTCGTGCCCGGCGCCCGCGCGCTTCTCGATGGCGCCTGGCAAGGCTGGGCGCCGACCGCGATGCTCGGGCAGAGCCTGGCGGGCAAGACGCTGGCGATCGTGGGGATGGGGCGAATCGGGCAGGCCGTCGCACACCGCGCGCGCGCGTTCGGGATGCGCGTCCATTACCACAACCGCCATCGCCTGCCGCAAGCGCTCGAGAACATCCTCTCGGCGCATTACGAGCCCGATCTGGAGCGGCTGTTCGCGACCGCCGACGCGCTTACCTTGCATTGCCCACTGGCCGCCTCCACGCGCCATCTGGTGAACGCTGAACGTCTTGCGCTGATGAAGCCGAGCGCGTGCATCATCAACACCGGACGCGGCGATCTGGTGGACGAGGAGGCGCTGGTCGCCGCGCTCGAGACCGGGCGGATCGCAGGCGCCGGGCTCGACGTCTTCGCGCACGAACCGAACATCGACCCGCGCCTTCTCGCCGCACCCAACCTCGTCGCCCTGCCCCACCTTGGCAGCGCGACTTTCGAGGGGCGCGAGACCGCGGGCGAAAAGATCATCGCGAACATCCGCTTCTGGGCCGATGGCCACCGCCCGCCCGATCAGGTCCTGCCCGAATAGCACTGGCCCGGACGCGCGCCCCGGCATCGCCGAACCCGAGCCTGTGGCCGGTCCGATCCACCTGCGATGGCTTACGAAACCATCCAAACGCTTGTCTTTAAGCATTTTCGTGTTCTAACCCTCGCCTGCGGTTAAGAATTACCCTGGCGGGAGTGGAACGTTCGCGATGTCTAGCTGGTTTGGCCCGGTCCTGCGGCGCCCTCTTCGAACCTCTTTGGCGGTGCTTTTTATGGCGCTGGCGGCGATGGCCAGCCCGGCCTTCGCGCAGGACGGTGCGCTCGACCTGTCCGACGGGGGCGACACCGCCTGGGTGCTCGGCGCGACGTTGCTCGGTTTTCTCGCGACACTGCCCGGCCTCGTGCTGTTCACGCTGCCGCAGGCGCGCGGGCGCAACTACGCGACCTATCTCTATCAGTGCGGCGCGGTGGCGCTGCTGGCGTGCCTGCTGTGGATCGTAACCGGCTATACCCTCGCCTTCGGCACGGTCACGCATGGCTGGCTGGGCAGCGGTAACGCCTGGATGCTGATCGAGCTTGGCAATCTGCGCGCCGGGACCGGACTGCCCGAAAGCGCTTTCGTGCTGTGCGAGATGGCCTGCGCCGCGCTGGCTCCGACGCTTGTCGTGGGCGCGCTCATCGGACGCGCGAACACCGCCTGGCTGCTGGTGTTCACCGGGTTGTGGTCACTCGTGGTCTACGCCCCGATCGCCCACTGGGTCTGGGGCGGAGGCTGGCTGGCCGCATCGGTCAGGGTCGAGGACTGGGGCGGGGGAATCGTGATCGAGACCACCGCCGGGCTCACCGCGCTCACGCTCGCCGCGATCATCGGCCCACGCCGCCAGCCGACGGCGGCCCCGGTGCCGCTCGGCGCGCTGCTCTCGCTGCTTGGCGCCTTCTTCTTCCTGATCGGGCGCACCGCGCAAGGTGGCGCCCTCGCCCTCACCGCCAACGACGATGCGGCCGCGGCGATGATCGCGACCTTCGCGGCGGCGGCGAGCGGTGGCCTTACCTGCGTGCTCCTTGGCCATTGGGGGCCGCGCGGGTCGGGGCTGTTCCAACTGGGGCGCGGCATGATCGCGGGTCTTGCCGCCATCGCGCCCGCAGCGGGCCTGATATCGCCCGGCGCGGCGATCGTGCTGGGCATTCTCGGCGCGCTCGCCGCGCGCGCGGCGGCGGGCATCCGGCGCAGCGGCACGATCGACGATGCGGGCGATGTCTTTGCGCTCTTTGCCACGGGTGGCATCGTCGGCACGCTGGCGCTCGGCCTGTTGCTCTCACCCGCGCTTGGCGGCGTGGGCTACGCCGCGCGCACGACGATGACCGGCCAGGTCCTCGCCCAGGCCATCGGTCTTGCCGTCTGCGGTGTCTGGACGCTGTTCGGCACGGTCGTGCTGGCGACGATGACCTCGCTCGTCCTGCCCATGCGCGTTTCGCTCGAACGCGAGCAGGCCGGGCTCGATGCGCTGTCCGATCCCGGCCCGCAGGGCTGAACCTTTGCTCCCGCGCGCGTTGCGCCGCGGCCATAGAAAAAGGCCCCGCTGGACGATCGCCTCAGGTGGGCGCGTCCGGCCGGGCCTTTTTCGTTTTCGGGGCTCACGCCTTGCGGCGATCAGTCGCCGGTCAGGATGCGATCGACCAGTTCCTTCACCGTCGGCGTGAAGCCGTTCGAGTAGAACGGGTCCCGCTTGAAGTGATAGGCCGCGTGGCCTGCGAACATGAGGTTGTCATCCACCGGGCCGCCGTGCGCGATGTCCTGCAACGTCTTCTGGATGCAGAAGCTGCGCGGATCGGCGAGCCGGCCGGTGGTGTAGTCGTCATGGTCCTTCCACGAGGAGAACCCGCAGTGCGACAGGCAACCCATGCAGTCCGCCTGGTCCTTGCGGATCATGTCGCGCTCGGTCGGCGTGACGAAGACGATCGTGTCGTCGGGCGTGCGCAGGCCATCGGTAAAGCCTTCGTAGGACCAGCCGCGCGCGCGCTCGAGGTCCTTGGGCGTTACCCAGAAGTTCTTGCCCTTGACGCCCACGTCGAGCTTCACGGTATGCTCGCCCGCTTCGACCTTCGAATAGGGAATCTGGCGGTCCGAGCGCGCCTCGAGGCTGCGCAGGAAAGGGTTGCGCACGGCCGAGGAGTAGAACCCCGTCGGCGAGAAACGGTGCAGCAGCACGTCGCCCGGTTCCAGATCGCGCAGCGCGTCCTTCCACGCCTGCGGGATCGGACTTTCCTTGGTGAGCAGCGGACGCGTGCCGTACTGGAAGGCGATCGAACCCAGTTCGGGGTTGTCGATCCAGTCTTCCCAGTCGCGCAGGTACCACACGCCGCCGGCCATCACGATCGGCACCTCGTCCGAGATGCCTTCCTTGCGCATCACGTCGCGCAGCGCCTTGACGCGCGGAAACGGATCTTCGGGCTTGAGCGGGTCTTCCGCGTTCGACAGGCCATTGTGGCCGCCAGCCAGCCAGGGGTCCTCGTAGACCACCGCAGCCATGAGATCCGACACCTTGTGGTAGGCCCGCTTCCACAGCGCGCGGAAGGCGCGGCCCGAACTGACGATCGGCAGGTAGCTGACGTTGAAACGCGCCGCGATCTCGGACAGCTTGTAGGGCATGCCCGCGCCGCAGGTAACGCCCGTCACCATGCCACGCGTCTTGTCCAGCACGCCTTCAAGCACCTGCTGCGCGCCGCCCATTTCCCACAGCACGTTGATGTTGATCGCGCCCTTGCCGCTGGCGATGTCGTAGGCGCGGCGCACCTGCTCGACCGCGCCGTCGATGGCGTAGCGGATCAGTTCCTCGTGGCGCTCCTTGCGCGTGAGCGCGTTGTAGACCTGCGGTACGATCTTGCCTTCAGCATCGTAGCTGTCGGCGTTGACCGCGCTGACCGTGCCGATGCCGCCCGCCGCGGCCCATGCACCCGAACTCATATGATTGGTCGCCGAAACGCCCTTGCCGCCTTCGATAAGCGGCCAGACTTCGCGTCCACCATAGTTAATCGGCTTTAAACCCTTGAAACCCATCGTAACTCTTGTCTTTCCCCCTCGGCGCCAAATTCCCGACTTAAGAACCCGGCCATGGCATTCAACGCCTGTGAATGGAATTTTTCCGCCCGAACCCGCTAGCCCAGTCTTTATGTTTCTTCCGCCCTGCTCGCCATACGGCAGGGTACGATGTCCTGAGGCCGGGCCCTTGCCCCCGTGGCCTCGAACTGAGCGTAGTAACCTTGCAACGCGGGCTTACGAACAAATTGGCTCAAACGGAAGCCTAGCGCTGAAAATTCGCAAAACAGCAACGCGGGCGGGATGCCGTGCGTGTCGCTTGCGCGATCCGCATCGACCACGATAACCTTGCCACCCTCGCGCAGCGCCGGCCGCAATCGCCACAGGAACGCATAAGGCTCATCCACTTCATGGTACACGTGGGCAAGGAAAATGCGATCGAAACTGCCTTGCGGCAAGCGCGGATCGTCGGAAGCCCCCAGCTTGATCGCAGTGTTCTGGAGGTTTTCACGCTCAACCCGAAGGCCCAGCCGCTCGACCACCTCGGGCACGACATCCTCCCCCAGGACACGCCCCCTGGGGCCGACGCGCCGGGCCAGGCGCACCGTATAGTACCCTGCCCCCGCACCGAGGTCCGCCACCGTCATGCCCGAACGCACGTCGGCAAGGTCCATGACCAGCGTGGCTTCCTGCGCCTGGTCGCGCTGGTCCTCGGCCGCGTAGTCAGTCGGCCCGCCGCGCGAGACGGGGCGGTCGGCCCGAGGGAAGGCCCGCGCACTGGCCGGACGATCCCGATTCGCATCGTCGTGCAGCGTGCACCCCCCCGCCGCCAGGAGAAGCGCCGAACCGACCAGCGGTAGCCAGCGCGAACGCCTCCCGCCTGCAGCAGCCCCGTTCAAAACGATCAGTCCACGTCCTCGATTTCGACCTTTTCGCCCGTCACGCGCTGCGAGAGTGCCGCGGCCATGAACGGATCGAGCTCGCCGTCGAGCACGTCGTCGGGCGAGGTCGAGACCACGCCGGTGCGCAAGTCCTTGACCTGCTGGTAGGGCTGAAGAACGTAGGAGCGAATCTGGTGGCCCCAGCCGATGTCGCTCTTGCTCGCGTGCTCGGCGCTGGCGGCTTCCTCGCGCTTGCGCATTTCTTCCTCGAACAGGCGCGACTTGAGCATGCCCATCGCGATTTCACGGTTCTTGTGCTGCGAACGGTCGATCTGACTGGCCACCACGATGCCCGAGGGCTGGTGGGTGATGCGCACGGCCGAGTCCGTCGTGTTGACGTGCTGGCCGCCCGCACCCGAGGCGCGGTAGGTATCGATGCGCAGATCGGCGGGGTTGATCTCGATCTCGAAGCTGTCGTCGATCACCGGGTAGACCCAGACCGAGGAGAAGCTGGTGTGACGCCGCGCCGAGCTGTCGTAGGGGCTGATGCGGACCAGACGGTGGACACCGCTTTCGGTCTTGGCCCAGCCGTAGGCGTTCTCGCCCTTGAGCAGCAGCGTGCAGCTTTTGATGCCCGCCGCTTCGCCCGCGTGGTATTCGACCAGCTCGACCTTGAAGCCCTTGCGCTCACCCCAGCGCATGTACATGCGCTGCAGCATCTCGGCCCAGTCCTGGCTTTCCGTGCCGCCCGCACCAGCGTGGACTTCAAGATAGGTGTCGTTGGCGTCGGCTTCCCCCGAAAGCAGCGCCTGGACCTTGTCGCGATCGGCGCGTTCGGCAAGCGCGGCAAGCGCGGCAAGACCTTCGTTGATGGTCTCCTCGTCGCTTTCCATCTCCCCCAGTTCGACGAATTCGACCGCGTCGTTCATCTCGGCCGTGATCTGGTTGACCGCGCCGATCGACGCCTCGAGCCGCCGACGTTCGCGCATGACCGCTTCGGCTTCCTTGGGCTTGTCCCACAGCGTGGGGTCCTCGACGCGGGCGTTCAGCTCGTCGAATCGGCGCAGGGCACGATCCCAGTCGAGCGACTTGCGCACGAGCGCGAGCGCCTTTTCGATGCGGTCAATATGGGCCTGCCCCTCGGCACGCATGGCGGATTACTCCAAAAAACGGCGACGACCCGCCCTTGCCGGACGGGCCTTGCGATGTCGGGTGCCGGCGCACGCAGCGCCCGCTTCAAACTGCGCCCCATATCCGGTTATGGGAACAGGGTTCAAGCCCTGTCGCACGCCAGCGCGGCTTGACGCGCAACGCACGCGGTCCGGCGCCGGTCACGGCCCGGTTCAGGCACGGGTGGGCGCAGACGCGCTGCGCTCGCAAGGGTTACTTCTTGCGCAGCGCCTTGACCGCTTCGAGCGCAAGCGTGACGTGATCGCGGTAATCGGGATCGGAGTGGACTTCCACGATCTTTCCACTTTGCGCGATGACGTAGCTGACGCGCGCGGTCACCCCATCGGGCACGCCGGGGCGGTTCATCGCCGCATCGTAGCCCTTGACCACGGCCGGCGAGGCGGTGGCCACCGCGAACTTGTCACGGCATTCCTCGGTCGAGAATTTCTGCAGCGTGGGCAGGTCGTCGGCCGACATGCCCACCACCGTCGCGCCCAGCCTGGCGAATTCGGGCGTGGCTTCGGCGAAGGCATGCGCCTCGAGCGTGCAGCCTTGCGTGAAGGCCTTGGGGTAGAAGTAGAGCACGACCGGCCCCTTCTTCAGCGCGGCGGCGAGATCGAAATCCATCACCTTGCCCGCCTTGGCCCCCTTGGTCTTGAACAGCGGCGCCTTCGCGCCGACCGGCAGGGCCGCATGCGCCGCCAGCGGCAGGGAGGTCAGCCCGAGGGCGGCGAGCGTGAGGAATGTCTTGCGCATGGGCCGCAGTGTTACCCGGCACGGCGCGCGTGTCCAGACGGCTTGGAGCGCACACCCGAGAAAAATCTGAAGGGCAAAAGCCGCCGTCAAAAGAAAAACCGCCCCGCCGGCCATCGCATTGCTTGCGATCCGATCGGAGCGGCCGGTACGACCCGAAGAGTTCCCCGTGCCGAGTAGGAGAGAGAGTGTGTGAGAGAGACCACGGCACGGGATACATCGTTTTCTTTTCGGACGCCTCGGAGGCTTGGCGTCGACAAGGACTCCTCTAGCACCCGGTTCAAACGATTGCACTGAGACTTTGGAACAATGCCCCGCCGCCCCGCGCGCTTGACCGAGCCTCCCCCCGGACGCAAGGAAGCGTGCAATCAGGAGATGACCGCCATGCCCGCCCCCCTGCCTATTTCGACGCCCATTTCGACGCCCGCATCCACGCCGATCCGTCCGCGCCGCAGCGCGCTCTATCTGCCCGCCTCGAACCCACGCGCGATCGAAAAAGCGCGCACCCTGCCCTGCGACATCGTCGTGCTCGATCTTGAGGATGCGGTGGCGCCCGAGGCCAAGGACGAGGCCCGTGCGGCCGCCATCGGAGCGATCGCGCAAGGCGGCTTCGGCCCGCGCGAAGTGGCGGTGCGCACCAACGGGATCGACACCGAATGGGGCGCGGCCGACCTCGCGGCCCTTGCGGACTCGAAGGCCGACGCGGTGCTGGTGCCCAAGATAGGCTGCACGCAGGACATCGGCCGCTACGAGGAAGCGCTCGAGCGCGCGCCGGCCAGCCTTCAGCTCTGGGCGATGATCGAGACGTGCGAGGCGGTGTTCAACCTGCCCGCCCTCGCCGCGATGGCGCGCACGACGCGCCTTTCCCTGTGGATCATGGGCACCAACGATCTTGCCAAGGAAATGCGCGCGCAGCTCACCCCGGCGCGCACGCCCTTCCTGCCGTTCCTTGCCCAGGCGGTCGCCGCCGCGCGCCTCCACGGCCTCACCATCCTCGACGGGGTGTGCAACGAGTTTCGCGATCTCGACGCCTTCACCGCCGAAGCGCGCCAGGGGCTTGAATTCGGCTTTGACGGCAAGAGCCTGATCCACCCCGCGCAGATCGAGGCGTGCAACGCGGTGTTCAGCCCCGATGCACAGACCATTGCCTGGGCGCGCAGCGTCATCGCGGCCTTCGCCCTTCCCGAAAACCAGGGCAAGGGGGCGATCCGCGTCGAGGGCAAGATGACCGAGCTGCTCCACCGCGATCAGGCCGAGCAGATCCTCGCCGTCGCGCAGAGCATCGCCGAACTGGCCTGAGGCCGCCCTCCCACCCCGGCCAGGCTCACGTTTGCCCCGCACATGCCGCGCGTTTGCCCCGTGGCAGGTACGGCGCCGCTTGCAGCCGCTCGGCCGGGTCTGTAAGGGCCAAGATCAATTTCCGCATCGAACAAGATTTAGAGGACCGCATGGCCGCCCAATACGCCTTCGTCATGAAGGACATGACCAAGACCTTCCCCGGCGCTCCCAAGCCGGTGCTTTCCAACATCAACCTGCAGTTCTACCAGGGCGCCAAGATCGGCATCGTGGGCCCGAACGGCGCGGGCAAGTCGACGCTCATGAAGATCATGGCGGGCATCGACAAGGACATCACGGGCGAAGCCTGGCCGGGTGAGAACATCACCGTGGGCTATCTCCCGCAGGAACCCCAGCTCGACGAGAGCAAGACGGTGCTCGAAAACGTCAAGGACGGCGCGCGCGAAGTGGCCGACATGGTCGACCGCTTCAACGCGATCTCGGCCGAGATGGGCGATCCGCAGGACGACACCGATTTCGACGCGCTCATGGAGGAAATGGGCACGCTGCAGGACAAGATCGACGCGGTCGATGGCTGGACGCTCGACAACCAGCTCGAAGTGGCGATGGAAGCGCTGCGCTGCCCGCCCAGCGACTGGGAGGTCAAGAGCCTGTCGGGCGGTGAAAAGCGCCGCATCGCGCTGACCCGCCTGCTGATCCAGAAGCCGGACATCCTGCTGCTCGACGAACCGACCAACCACCTCGATGCCGAAAGCGTCGACTGGCTGGAAAACCACCTCAAGGAATACCACGGCGCGGTGCTGATGATCACCCACGACCGCTACTTCCTCGACAACGTGGTGGGCTGGATCCTCGAGATCGACCGCGGCAAGTACTTCCCGTACGAAGGCAACTACTCGACCTACCTCGAGAAGAAGGCCAAGCGTCTCGAACAGGAAGACCGCGAGGCGACCGGCCGCCAGAAGGCGCTCAAGGACGAGCTCGAGTGGATCCGCGCCGGTGTCAAGGGCCGCCAGACCAAGTCCAAGGCGCGTATCCGCAAGTTCGAGGAACTGCAGAACGCCCAGGACCAGCGCACCCCCGGCAAGGCCCAGATCGTCATCCAGGTGCCCGAGCGCCTGGGCGGCAAGGTCATCGAAGCCAAGGGCATTTCGAAGGCGTTCGGCGACAAGCTGCTGTTCGAGGACCTCTCGTTCATCCTTCCGCCGGGCGGCATCGTGGGTGTCATCGGCCCCAACGGTGCGGGTAAGTCGACGCTGTTCAAGCTGCTCACCGGGCAGGAACAGCCCGACACCGGCACCATCGAAATCGGCCAGACGGTCCACTTGGGCTACGTCGATCAGAACCGTAACCACCTCAACGACAAGCACAACGTCTGGGAAGAAATCTCCGACGGGCTCGACTACATGAAGGTCAACGGGCACGACACCTCGACCCGTGCCTACGTCGGTGCGTTCAACTTCAAGGGCCAGGACCAGCAGAAGAACGTCGGCAAGCTCTCGGGCGGTGAACGCAACCGCGTTCACCTCGCCAAGATGCTCAAGCAGGGCGGCAACGTGCTGCTGCTCGACGAACCGACCAACGACCTCGACGTCGAAACGCTCGGCGCGCTCGAAGAGGCGATCGAGAACTTCGCAGGCTGCGCGGTGGTCATCAGCCACGACCGCTTCTTCCTCGACCGTCTCGCCACACATATCCTCGCCTTCGAGGGCAACAGCCACGTCGAATGGTTCGAAGGCAACTTCGAAGCCTACGAAGAAGACAAGCGCCGCCGCCTGGGCGATGCGGCCGACCGTCCGACCGCACTGGCCTACAAGAAGCTCACCCGCTGAGCGCTACGCCAACGGCGTCGAGAAGACGGCCCGCCTTCGCGCGGGCCGTTTTTGCTTGGGTGGATGCCCCGCCGATGGACGCGCCGCGCCATCGCCGCAATCAGGCCGACGGTCGTTCATGTAAAATTTGGTAAAGCTGAACGAAGCGACACCAAGCAATTCATATTCCCGTCAGTTGCCACGGCGTAACGTGATGACACATCATGAAACAACTCCGGGTGAAGACCCGGCCGAAAGGGTCGATGGCGGATCCCGATCGGGACAGGAAAAGGGTTCGGCGACTATGACACGCAAGCTTTTGAGAACCGGCACCTGGGGTGCCATGCTGCTGGCGACCACCGGCATGATCGCGCCCGATATCGCCAGTGCGCAACAGCGATCGCATCAGGAAGGCGGCCAGCGCCAGAGCCGCGCCGAGCGCGTGCACGGTGACAACCAGCCGCGTGAGCAGCGTTCTTCTGCCCGGCCCCAGCAGCGGCCCCAGTCCCAATCGCGCCCCCAACAGCGCACGTTTGCACAATCGGGCGACCAGCGCGGCAACAATGCCGGACGCGACATGCGCGCCCCATCACCGCGCGGCGACGCCCGCCCGGACAGCAGGGGCCCGGACCGCCCTGGCGCGGGTGATCGCACGCAGGGACGCAACGATCGCTCGGGAGACAACCGGCAGGGCAACCGCCGGGACCATCGCGACGATAATCGAAACGACGGGCGGAACGGCGGCCGCAACGATGCGCGCAACAACGGCTGGAACGGCGGACGAAACGGCGGGCGCGATGATCGACGCGACGAACGTCGGTTCGCCCGTTCGGACGGTCGCTGGGATCGCAACGAATGGCGCCGTGACAACCGTTACGACTGGCGCGATTTTCGGGCCCACAACCGTTCGACCTACCGGCTCGGACGCTACTATTCGCCCTACCGCGGCTACGCCTACCGCCGTCTGGATACCGGCTTCTTCCTCAGTTCGCTGTTCTACGGAAGCCGTTACTGGATCAACGACCCCTGGGCCTATCGCCTGCCCGACGTCTATGGCCCCTACCGCTGGGTGCGTTACTACGACGACGTCCTGCTGGTGAATGTCTATACCGGCGAAGTCGTCGACGTGATCTACGACTTCTTCTGGTAAGCATCGCGGCCATGCCGGCCTGTAAAACGCCCCGTAGCGCCCTCGCGCTGCGGGGCGTTTTACAGGCCGGCAAAATGCGCGATTGATCCGACGCGCCTGCGCTGTAGTCTGAGGGGCATGGATTCAACGGGCAACTGCGATTGCGACGTGCTCGCCCGGCTCGGGTCGCGCGTGCGCACCCGGCTCGACGCGGTGTTCGACGCGCGCCGCCTCAACGATCCGCGCGCCGAGATCTATTGCATCGACCGTTTTCTCGGCCCGGCTCACTGCCGCCACCTGATCGACCTGATCGACACCGTGGCCGAGCCATCCTGCCTCGTCGACGACAGCGACCAGACCCGAACCCGGACCAGCTACTCGAGCGACATCGACCCCGACGATCGCCTCGTGCGCCGGCTCGACGCACGCCTCTGCGCGCTGACCGGCATCGCCGCCTCGCGCAGCGAAGCGCTGCAAGGGCAGCGCTACGAACGCGGCCAGTTCTTCCAGGAGCATTGCGACTGGTTCGACACCCAGGCCGCCTACTGGCCGCGCGAGCGGCGCTGCGGGGGCCAGCGCAGCTGGACGGCCATGATCTACCTCAACGCGGTCGACGAAGGCGGGACCACCGATTTCACCCGCCTGGCGCTTAGCGTCACCCCGTGGACCGGCGGTCTTCTGTTGTGGAACAACGCCTTGCCAGACGGGCGCCCCAATCCCTACACGATGCACGCGGCGCGCCCGGTGGTGCGCGGCGTGAAGTACATCATCACCAAATGGTTCCGGACGCACGACTGGCAATGACATTTCGCACCGTGCGAGCGTTCCCTCCGACGCCGCGCCACGCCGCGCGCGCGGCCCTCGCGGCAAGCCTGCTGGCGCTCACCTTCAACGCGCCCCTGCCCGCCCGCGCGGCCACTCTGGCGCGCTGCGATCCAGCGCTTTCCGTGCCCCCGGCACGCCGCAACTCGGCGACCGCCGCGCTCACCGC
Organism: Novosphingobium organovorum; assembly: GCF_022832435.1. Taxonomy (GTDB): domain Bacteria; phylum Pseudomonadota; class Alphaproteobacteria; order Sphingomonadales; family Sphingomonadaceae; genus Novosphingobium; species Novosphingobium organovorum. Next base: position 72,030 of record NZ_JALHLF010000001.1, read on the forward strand.
CCTGTTCGATGAGGATGCCGAACGCGAGGATGCGCTCGATCCACTGAGCGCGCTCTATCGCGGCGACGTGACGCACGACACCGCGCTGGCGCGCATCTTCACCGACGCCCTCGAACGCGACCGGCTCGCCTCGGCACGCCGCAGCCTCGAGCACCTGGCGCAGATCCCCGCCTGCGATCTCGTCCCCGCGCTGCAACTGTCCGACACCCTGTTCGCCTGGCGCAAGGAGCGCGAAGTCGCCGACTTGCGCCCCGAAGTGCGCGCCTTCGAAGGCGTGCGTCCGTTCAACCACTTCGGTGGCATCGCGCTCGACTTTCCCTCGCTCATCGCGCCGGGCGGCGCCTTCGCCTACCGCACGCCCGACGATTACGCGCGCGCGCTGATCGCGCTTCACGCCTTTCCCACGGTGATCGACAACGCCATCGCGCGGTTCCGGCAAGGCATCGCGCAAGGCCAGGTCGAGCCACGCGTCACGGTCGAGCACATGATCGCGCAAACCGATGCGCTGCTCGCCCAGACGCGCGCCGCCTCGCCGTTTCTCGAACCGATCGCCGACATGCCCGCCGACATGCCCGCCGACCAGCGCGCGCACTACACGGCGGCGATCGAGTCCAGTGCCGCGCACGATGTCCTGCCCGCCTACGCCCGCCTGCGCGCCTTTCTCCACGACACCTACCTGCCTGCGGCACGCTCCAGCATCGGCCTTTGCGACACGCCCGGCGGCGACGGGCTCTACCGCACGCTCATCACGCGCGAGACGACGCTTACGCTCGATCCCGCGGACATCCATGCGCTGGGCCTGCGCGAAGTCGCCCGGATCGAAGCGGAAATGACCGAGGTCGCCCGCCAGCTGGGGCATACCGGTTCGCTTGCCAGCTTCTTCGAGGCCATCCGCAGCGATCCGCGCTTCCACCCGACAAGCGCGCAGGACCTCCAGCACCGTTTCGAACTGGTGGCCGACACCGTCGATGCGCTCCTGCCCGACTATTTCGCGAAGCTGCCGGAGACGCCGCTGGTGCTCGCCCCCTACCCCGGCTACCGCGCGCGCTATGAAGCGGGCGGCTCCTACGCCGAGGCCAGCGACGAGGACGGCAGCCCGGCGACGTTCTTCTACAACACCTACGATCTCAAGCACCGCTTCATCTCGGGCATCACCACGCTTTACCTGCACGAAGGAATGCCGGGGCACCACCTGCAGATCAGCCTGGCCCGCGAAAACGCCCAGCTGCCCGCCTTCCAGCGCTATTCGGACAACGATGCCTTCGTCGAAGGCTGGGCGCTCTACGCCGAGACGCTGGGCTACCCCATGGGGCTCTACAAGGACCCGCTCCAGCACTGGGGCAATCTGGATGACGAGATGCTGCGCGCGATGCGTCTCGTCGTCGATACCGGCATTCACGCCCAGCACTGGACGCGCCAGCAGGCGATCGACTACATGCTGGCGCATTCGGGCATGGGGCGCACCGACGCCGAGACCGAGGTCGATCGCTACATCGCAATGCCCGCGCAGGCGCTGTCCTACAAGATCGGCGCGCTGACCATCGAGCGGCTGCGCCACGAGGCCGAGACCGCGCTCGGCCCGCGCTTCGACATCAAGGCCTTCCACGAGCAAGTCATCGGATCGGGCGCGATGCCGCTGGGCATCCTGCAGGAGCGGGTCGCGCGCTGGATCGCGGCACGGCAGAGCCTGCCGCAGCCGGCGCGCGTTCAGGCCTCCTCGCCGGCCTCCGCGCTCTTTCGCGCCTCAAGCGTTTCGAGCAGGTAGTCCATGCGCCGGTGCAGGCGCAGGATCTCCAGCTGGGTGCGCAGGTTCACCTCGTAATCGTGGCGCGCGGCGATGCGGTCCTTGTCGGACTGGCGGTTCTGGCTCATCATGATGACCGGCGCCTGGATCGCCGCCAGCATCGAGAGCATCAGGTTGAGAAAGATGTAGGGATAGGCGTCAAAGGGATGGACGCCGAAGTATTCGAGCACCCGGCTGTTGACCAGCATCCAGACCACAAGCACCAGCCCGAAGCCGATGATGAAGCCCCACGAGCCGCCGATCGCGGCCACGCGGTCCGCCAGCCGGTCCCCGACCGAGGCGCGCGAGGCGGCCAGTTCGTCGGCGTCCTGGCCGATCACCGTGCCCGAGGCGATCCGCCCCAGGACGCGCTGTTCCTCCGCATCGAGATCCTCGAAGCGGCGCCCCAGCAGGTCCTGGGCGAGCTGCTCAGGCGTTCGCGGCGTCGTGAGCACCCAGCGCCTCGGCAATCAGCGTGCGGGTTTCGGCAACACCGTAAAGCGCGATGAAGCTGCCCATGCGCGGCCCGGCTGAGGAGCCGAGCAGCGTTTCGTACTGCGCGCGGAACCAGTCGCGCAGGGTCTCGAAGCCGTAGCGTTCGTCCTTGCCGATCTCGTAGACGATGTTCTGGAGATCCTCGGCGCTGGCATCGGCGGGCACTTTGGCGAGCTGCGCGTCGAGTTCGGTGAGCGCGGCCACCTCGCCGCCCACCGGCGCGCGGCGCCGGAGCGTGGGAGCGATGTAGTCGCGGTTGTAATTGAGCGCGCAGGCCACCATCGCATCGAGCGCGGGGTGCGCCGCCGGATCGGCGTTCGCGACGTAGTTTTCAAGGTACGACCAGACCTGTTCGCGCGTGGCGTTGGCACCCAGTACGCCGACGAGATTGAGCAGCAGCGCGAACGTCACCGGCGGAACCGGCGTCTGCGTGTCCGCTTCGCCGTTGGTGCGCAGCAGGTGCCAGACCGGGTTGCCCAGTTGCTTGTCGAGCGCCTGCCCCGGCAGGTTGCCGTAGAATTGCCAGTACTCGTCCACCGCCTTGGGGATCACGCCGATGTGCAGCTGCTTGGCGCTCTTGGGCTCACGGAAGAGATAGAACCCCAGCGATTCCTCGGTGCCGTAAGTCAGCCACTGCTCGATCGTCAGGCCGTTGCCCTTGGACTTGGAGATCTTTTCGCCGTTCTCATCGAGGAACAGCTCATAGATCAGGCCTTCAGGGCGGCGGCCGCCCAGGATCTTGGCGATCTTGCCCGACTGGGTGCCCGAATCGGTCAGGTCCTTGCCGTACATCTCGTAATCGACGCCAAGCGCCACCCAGCGCATCGCCCAGTCGACCTTCCACTGAAGCTTCGCCTGTCCGCCGAACGCGCTCTGTTCGACCACCGAGCCATCCTCGTCGGTGAAGCGGATGAGCCCCGTCGCCGGGTCAAGCACCTCGACCGGGACCTGGAGCACGACGCCGCTGGTCGGCGAGACGGGAAGCACGGGCGAATAGGTCTGGCGCCGCTCTTCGCGCAGCGTTGGCAGCATCACGCCCATGATCGCATCGTACTGCGTCAGAACGCCTTCCAGCGCCTTGTCGAACTGGCCCGAATTGTAGCGGTCGCTCGCCGCCACGAATTCGTAGTCGAACCCGAAACGGTTGAGGAAATCGCGCAGCATCGCGTTGTTATGATGCGCAAAACTTTCGAACTTGCCGAACGGATCGGGAATTCGGCTGAGCGGCTTGCCAAGGTTCGCGGCCAGCAGATCGGCCTGCGGCACGTTATCGGGAACCTTGCGCAGCCCGTCCATGTCGTCCGAGAAGGCGATCAGCCGCGTCGCGCCGTCACCCGGCTTCGCGCCAATCAGCGCTTCATAGGCGCGGCGCACCAGCGTGGTGCGCAGCACTTCCTGGAAGGTGCCGATATGCGGCAGGCCCGAGGGACCGTATCCCGTTTCGAACAGGATCGGCTCTGGAGAACCATCCGCACCGCTCTTGCCATTTGGATAGCGCTTGAGCAGTTTCTGGGCCTCCTGGAAGGGCCAGGCCTTGGACACACGGGCGGCTTCGGTCAGGGCATTTTCAGTCATGCGCGCGCTCATCTGCGATCCCGCGCGATTTCGCAAGCGCCTTCGGGCGGTTTGCCCAACATGGAACCTGCCTCACGCCTCGGCAGTTAGGTGCAAAAGGCACCGGAAGGACGGATTTTCTTCGTGAATTATATTGATACGCTGAGCAAAGAACTGGAGAGCATGGGCAAGGGCTTCATGCAGATGTTGCCCTCGCTGGTCATTGCCCTGCTCATCATGCTCGTCACCCGCGTGGTGGTGGGGATCGTGCTGCGCATCGTCGGGCGCGTGACCAAACGCGCGAACCTGCGCACCGATCTGCAACAACTGTTCGAGACGATCACCCGGCTGGTGGTGTGGATCATCGGCACGCTGATCGCGCTCACCGTCGCAATCCCCAGCTTCACGCCCGCCGGGGCCTTCGCCAGCCTTGGCGTCGGCGCTCTGGCCGTGGGCTTTGCGTTTCAGGACATCTTCGAGAATTTCCTCGCCGGCGTGCTCATCATGCTGCGCGAGAAGATGAACATCGGCGATGCGATCGAGTGCAACGGCATTACCGGCTCGGTCGAACGCATCACGCTGCGCGAGACTTACGTGCGCCAGTTCTCGGGCGAACTGACCGTGGTGCCCAACTCGATGCTGTTCAAGAATCCGGTCGACATCTTCAACGACCAGCACCTGCGCCGCGATCAGGTGGTCATCGGCGTGTCCTACGACAGCGATCTCGAACAATCCGAAGGCGTGATCAAGCAAGCGGTCGAAGCCCTCCCCGCGATCGACGAGGGCAAGGGCGTGCTCGTCTTCGCACAGGAATTCGGCGCCAGCTCAGTCGATTTCCTGGTCCTGTGGTGGAGCGATACCGCCGCGCAGGACAAGCGCCTGACCAAGAGCCAGGTCGTCAAGGCCATCAAGGCCGCGCTCGACGAGGCGGGAATCGAGATCCCCTTCCCCTACGTCACCAACACCTTCAAGGAACCACTCCGGATCGCGCGCGCGCAGCCGCTCAAGGAGAACAGCCCGGCGTGAGTGCGGGCGAGCGACGAACTGGGCCTTGGGCATGACGCAAGTTTTCCTTCGAGGTGAACGCTGACGGACGACGAAACGCGGACAACCGGCGGCCTCAGGCCGCCGGTTCGACCCATTCCCAACGGTAGGTCAACGGCGCCTCGCGAAAGGCGAAGCGATCGATGTGCCGCGCGACGACATCGCCCAGCGGTTCGACCGCCGCCCTGTCCTCCCCCGAGATCGTGATGACGATCGCCTCGGGCCCGGCGGCAAGCACGGCCGTAGCCGAGGGGAACGTGACCGTGCCAACGTCCCCCTCCACTTTGGTGTCGAGCTTGTGGCTCCAGTGCTTGCACAGCTGGCGCATGTACTTGCCAGCGTTCGGCGTGGCGACGGTTGCCGTGAGCGCGCTCATTGCCCGGTCCCCTTGGCCTGTGCCCCTGCCTCAAGACGCTCGACGGTGCGCGTCGCCTCATCGAGCGTATCGGCAATGGCGAGAACGAGGTCACGATCCGCCCCGTCCTGCGACAGCCGGTCGATGACCGCGGTGCGCAGGGCGTGGAGCGCGCGGCGAACCGGCGCGGGGTCAAGCCGGCCGCGCACGTCTCCCAGCGCGACCAGCCGCTTGCGGATCGCTTCGGCCTTGGACGCATCCTGCGCGACGCGGGCCTTGCCCTCTTCGGTCACCGCGAAAGACTTGCGCGCGCCGTCTTCCTGGACAGCCGCGATCAACCCGGCCTCTTCCATGTAGGTGAGCGCGGGATAGACCACACCGGGGCTTGGCGCGTATTCGCCGTTGGTCATGCTCTCGATCTCGCGGATGAGATCGTAGCCGTGGCGCGGGGTTTCAGCGATCAGTTCGAGCAGGACGATCTGCAGTTCGCTCTGGTCCATCACCCGGCGACGGCGTCCACCGCCGCCCGGCCCGCGACCACCGCCGCGACCGCCGCCGAAGCCAGCCCCGAAATCGTCGTCGAAGCCCCTTGGCCCCATCGCGAAGCCGCGCGAACCGCGGCCACCGTCCCGGTGCCCTCCGGGGAAACCGCCGCCAAAGCCCCCCGCCATGGCGCCGCGCTCGTCGAACGTCCGGCGACCTTCGTCGCCCGCCCGCCCGTGCCCGAAACCAAAGGCGTGGCCACGGCGACCACCGGGACGTTCACCTCGAGCGAAATCGCCGTCAAAGTCGCCACCGCGCCGTTCGAAACGGGGATCGCCGAAAGGATTTGCGCCACCGTGACGCTTGTGATTCTTGTTACGCATTGCGTGTTCCATATTCTTCATGATTGTCTCTAGATATATCTTAGAAGGATTTTCGCAAGCGCAAAAGTGTATCAGTCGGTCACATCGAACGCGGAAAAGCCGCGCCCGGCACATTTCCAAATCGCTCCTCACGTTCTAGGACAAGGCCATGCCCGCGCTGTCCCTCCCTGCCCTCCACGCCAGCCACGGCGGCTGCTGGCTGGGCGATGCCAGCGGAAATTCGCGCGCAATTTCCAAGGGCCAGGCGGTCACCGCCGCAGCCGATACGCCGCACCTCATCCTCAACGCGCCGCTGCTGGCAACCCGGCTGGGCTACCCCGACCTTGCCGGTCTCGACCTGCTCGAGCTCTACGCCTTCATCCATCCGGCCCGCTTCGTGGTCCCCACCCCCAAAGGCCTCGCCGAGGCGCTGGGGCTCGATCGGGCGGAAAACGAAGCCGACGTTCCGCGGCTTTTGCAAAGCGCCGCAGCGCGCCTGCTGGAAACCTGCGCGGCGCCCGATTGGGCCGAGCGCGAGGGCGCGTGGACCTCGCTCCAGTCGCTCATCAAGCTGCGCTGGCCCTGGGCCACCCTGCTCGGCGCCCGCATCCCCAAGCCCCAGCGCGCCGAACGCTGGATTTTCACCCGCCTGCCCGAATGGGAGGAAAGCCCCGAGGCCCCGCAGCCCCGCCAGATCGACCTTGCCGAAGGCGACGTTCTGGCCCGCCTCGCTGCCTTGACCGGCGCAGAGGCAGAGGACCGCGCGGGCCAGAAGGGCTATGCCGTGGCCGCTGCCGCCGCCTTCGCCCCGCGCCGGGCGGCCGGTCAGCCGCATCTGGTTCTGGCGCAGGCGGGAACGGGCGTCGGCAAGACGCTCGGCTACCTCGCCCCGGCCTCGCTGTGGAGCCAGCGGAGCGGCGGCACCGTCTGGGTTTCGACGTATACCAAGGCCCTGCAGCGCCAGCTGCGCAAGGAAAGCCGCCGCGCCTGGCCCGAGCATCGGCCCGATGGCAGCCAGCCCGTCGTCGTGCGCAAGGGGCGCGAGAACTACTTGTGCCTGCTCAATCTCGAAGACGCGCTGCAAGGCGGCTTTGCCGGGCGCGGCGCGGTTCTGGCCCACCTCGTCGGGCGCTGGGCGGCCTATTCGCAGGATGGCGACATGATCGGCGGCGACCTGCCCGGCTGGCTCGGCACGCTGTTTCCCAAGCGGGGCATCGCGGCCCTCACCGACCAGCGCGGCGAATGCGTCTATGCGGGCTGCCCGCATTACCGCAAGTGCTTCATCGAACGCGCGAGCCGCGCCAGCGTGGGCGCAGACCTGGTGATCGGCAACCACGCGCTGGTCATGATCAACGCCGCACGCGGGCGCGACACCGCCTCACGCCCGACGCGCATCGTGTTCGATGAAGGCCACCATGTCTTCGATGCCGCCGACTCGACCTTTGCCGCCGCGCTCACCGGGACCGAGATGATCGAGCTGCGCCGCTGGGTAATCGGCCCGGAAAAGAAATCGCGCGGCCGCCGCCGGGGCCTCGCCGCGCGCCTCGCCGATGTCGCCAGCTACGACGATGCAGGCGACAAGGCGATCCTTACCGCACTCTCCGCCGCCGAAGCCCTGCCGAGCGAGGGCTGGATGCAGCGCATCGCCGACAACGCGCCGTCGGGGCCGCTTGAAGAGCTGCTCGCCGCGGTGCGCGCCACGGTCTACGCGCGCGACGAAAGCGGCGGACAGGAAGCGGGCTACGGGCTCGAAACCGAGGCCGCCGGGCTCGACGGCCCCTTCGTCGAAGCCGCGCAAGCCGCGCGCCTGGCGCTGAGCGACCTGCGCCAGCCACTGATCCAGCTCGGCCTGCGGCTCGAAGCCCTCCTCGAGGACGGGCCCGACTGGCTCGACGGACAGGGCCGCGCGCGGATCGAGGGCGCACGCCATTCGCTTTCGTGGCGAATCGATACGCTCACCGCCTGGGAAGCGCTGCTCGCCCGCATGGGCGGCCCCGCCGACCCCGAATTCGTCGACTGGCTCGCGCTCGACCGGTCCGAGGCGCGCGAATACGACATCGGCATCCACCGCCACTGGCTCGACCCGATGAAGCCCTTCGCGCGCACCGTGCTCGAACCGGCGCACGGGGTCATCATGACCTCGGCGACTTTGCGCGACGGCGACGACTGGGCGCGCGCCATCGCGCGATCGGGCGCACCGCATATCGAGGTCGCTCCCGAACTCTCGCTCAGCCCCAGCCCGTTCGACTACGCCAACCAGGCCGAAGTGCTGATCGTGCGCGACGTACCGCGCGGTGACATTGCCGCGCTCGCCGCCGCCTATGGCCGCCTGATCGAGGCCTCGCAGGGCGGCGTACTGGGCCTGTTCACCGCAATCCGGCGGCTGCGCGTGGTGCACGGCCGCGTGGCCGACCGGCTCGCGCGCGCCGGACTGCCGATCTTCTCACAGCACGTCGACCCGATCGACACCGGTACGCTGGTCGACATCTTCCGCGACGATCCGCGCGCCTCGCTGCTGGGCACCGACGCCCTGCGCGACGGGGTGGACGTGCCCGGCCACTCGCTGCGCACGGTCATCATGGAGCAAGTGCCCTGGCCGCGCCCGACGATCCTGCACCGCGCACGGCGCCTCGCCGGCGGCGGGAGCGCCTACGACGACAGCATCATCCGGGCGCGGCTGGCGCAGGCGTTCGGGCGGCTCATCCGCAGCAAGGAAGACAGCGGGCACTTCATCGTGCTCTCCTCCGCCTTCCCCACAAGGTTGCTCGACGCCTTCCCCGAAGGCACCCCTGTCCGGCGAATTTCGCTCGACGAGGCTTTACAGCGCGTCGCCGGTCATGCTTCAGGACAAACGGTATCGGGTGAAGGAGATCGGGCCGCGCGTGACGGATCGCGCAGCGCCCCGCACGACACGCCCACAAGGCAGATGTAGGAAGCGGCCCAGCCCATGAAGACCCTCGGAATCTTTCGCCACGCCAAATCGGACTGGAACGATGCGCGCCTGCGCGATTTCGACCGACCGCTGAACCCGCGCGGCCGCAAGGGCGCGGCCCTCATGGGCCTGCACATCCGTGACCATGCCGTGCCCTGGGAGCGTATCCTTGCCTCCCCGGCGGTGCGCGTGACGCAGACGGTGGAACTGGCCTGCGAAGCGGCTGGCATGACCCCTTCGATCACCTGGGATCGGCGGATCTATCTTGCGAGTTCGGCCACGCTGATCGACGTGCTGCGCGAGCAGGAAGGCGATCCCGCCGCGATCATGATGATCGGTCACAATCCGGGCCTTGAAGATCTGATCTTCGATCTCGTGCCCGACGACGGCAATTCGCCCTTGCGCGACATCGTAGAGGAAAAGCTTCCCACGGCAGCCTACGCCGTGCTCGACCTTGCGATCGACAGCTGGGACCAGATCGACCTCAACTGCGCGACCATCACCCACCTCCAGCGCCCGCGCGATCTCGACCCGGCACTGGGACCGGACCTGGGCCCCGATTCTTTTCGCTGATTGCGCAGGCGTGGTTGCAAGTACGGTTCGACCGCTCGCGCCCCATGGCAGACGAAGAAGGAAGGGGTTGAAGCAGGGGGCCATCGCCCCCTGCACCCCCGAAAACTGGCGGGGGTGCGCTTCACCTCAACGTTGCGCTCGGGTTCGTCGGGATACCTTTTTGTGCCTGCGGCGCCATTCGTGCCGGACGTATGGGTCGTGCCCAAACATCGACATTTCGGGGGTCCGGGGGATCATCCCCCGGAAAATCTTGTCTGTTCTTTTACACTCCCGCCCGGCGGCTTCCCACCCAATTCAGCCGTTCCGATCACCGCCACATTTGTCCACGCGGCCTACCTTGACGCCTTCCTCGACACATGTGCCAGAATGAGGCGCTCTACCTGGCCGGTGTCACAGGGAATCGAGTGCCCGCGCCACTTTAGCGCGCAGGTTCTTGAGCGATTCGTGAAGGGTGAGTGGCTCTTTTGGAGCCGCTACAGCGCGTGTCCGCGGCGCAGGGCCTCCCTTGGCAGCGCTCGCGCGGTGCTCGAGAAAGTGACGGGCACCGCGTAACGTATACCCCTCGCCCTGAACCAGTCGGACGATTTCACCCAGAAGCTCGACGTCCTCGGGTCGGTAATAGCGCCGAGCGCCACTGCGTTTGACCGGGCGCAACATCGGAAACTGGGTTTCCCAGTAGCGCAGCACATGGTGCTTGATGCCGAGCGCCTGGCTCACTTCGCCGATCGTGCGCAAGGCACCCGGCCGCTTTTCGCTGGTCACGGCAATTCTTCGCTTGGGAGTATCAGGAAAGCCCAGAAAAACCGCTCCTTACGCCATCAAACGCTGGAAATGCGGTCCTTGAGCATTTGGCTTGCCCGGAAGGTCAGCACGCGCCGCGGTGTGATCGGCACTTCGACCCCGGTCTTGGGATTGCGGCCCATGCGTTCCCCCTTGTCGCGAAGCAGGAAGGTGCCGAAACCCGAAATCTTCACATTTTCGCCGCTGCTCAGCGCGCCGACCATGTGCTGAAGGATCGATTCCACCATGGTCAAGGACTCCGCCCGCGACAGACCGAGCTGCCGATGGATGGAATCCGCCAATTCCGCTCGGGTCAATGTATCCACTGACTGCATCAATCCTTCATCCCTCTTGTGCGTTATGCCTTAGGGGATGATATGAAAAAGTACAAAAAAAGCAATGGCGCCGCGAATAGCGGACGCAACCGAAATGCACTTTACCGAATTCAGACGCGCAACAGGCTCGCACCCCAGGTGAATCCGCCGCCCATAGCTTCCAGAACGACCAGATCGCCGCGGCCGATACGCCCGTCACGAACCGCCTGATCGAGTGCCAGCGGCACCGATGCGGCCGAAGTATTGGCGTGCTCGCCCACCGTCTTGACGACTTTCGCCGGGTCCAGTGCAAGCTTCTTGGCCGTACCATCGAGAATGCGCGCATTGGCCTGATGCGGGACCAGCCAATCGATGTCGGCTGTGGCCAACCCTTCGCTTTCGAGCACTTCGTTGAGCACTTCGGCCAGGTTCACCACCGCATGGCGAAACACTTCGCGGCCCTTCATGCGCAGCTTGCCCACAGTGCCGGTGGTCGAGGGGCCGCCATCAACAAACAGCAACTGGTTGTGCGTGCCATCGGCGTGCAGCTTGGTGGCCAGAACGCCGCGGGCGGGTTCGCCTTCGGCCTGCTCCTGCGCTTCGAGCACGATCGCGCCCGCGCCATCGCCGAACAACACGCAGGTGGTGCGGTCTTCCCAGTCGAGAATACGGCTGAAGGTTTCCGCACCGATCACCAGCGCGCGCTCGGCCATGCCGGCGCGCAGCATCGAATCCGCGACGCCCAGAGCGTAGAGGAAGCCCGAGCACACCGCCGCGACGTCGAACGCGATGCCCCCGGTGCAGCCCAGGTTGTGCTGCACGATCGTGGCGGTCGCGGGGAAGGTCTGGTCCGGCGTTGCCGTCGCCAGCACGATCAGCCCGATCGAGGACGCCTCGATCCCGGCCGCTTCCAGGGCGCGGCGCGCCGCATCGGTGGCCAGGCTCGCGGTGGTCTCGTCGGGACCGGCGATATAGCGCTGGGTGATGCCCGTGCGCTCGACGATCCATTCATCGCTGGTGTCGACGCGCTCGGCAAGTTCGCTGTTGGTGACGACCGTTTCGGGCAGCGCGGAACCGGTGCCCAGAAGAACCGAACGGCGCATCAGGCGCGCTCTTCCTGCACACCCGGCATGCGCAGCGAGGATTCGCCCACACGCGCCAGATCGGCGCTGATTCGCTCGGTCACACGCTCCTCCAGAAGACGCGCCGTCACGGCAACCGCGTTGGCCACGCCCGCAGCGCTGGCTCCACCGTGGCTTTTAACGACAATGCCGTTCAGCCCCAGGAAAACCGCACCGTTATGGTTGTTGGGATCAAGATGGTGCTTGAGCAGCTCGGTAGCCGGGCGCGAGATCAGGAATCCGATCTTCGAACGCAGCGAGCTGGAGAAGCTTCGGCGCAGAAGGTCCGCCACGAAACGCGCCGTGCCTTCGACGGCCTTGAGCGCGATATTGCCCGAGAAACCATCGGTAACGACGACATCGATGTTGCCGTGCGCCATCTTGTCGGCTTCCGTGAATCCATCGAACGAAAGCGCGAGCTCCTTTTCCGCTTCGCGCAGAATGGCCGAAGCCTCGCGCAGCAGTTCGGTGCCCTTGATTTCCTCGGTACCGATATTGAGCAAGCGCACGCGCGGCTCGGCACGTCCCGAAACGACACGCGCATAAGCTGCGCCCATCACCGCGAACTGCACCAGATTGCGACTGTCGCATTCGGTGTTCGCGCCGAGGTCGAGCATCACCAGATCGGTGTCGCCCAGCGTCGGGAGAAGCGCGGCGAGCGCTGGCCTGTCGATCCCCGGCATGGTGCGCAGGGTCAACTTGGAAATCGCCATCAGCGCCCCGGTGTTGCCACCGCTGACCGCCGCACCGGCATCCCCGGCCTTTACCGCCTCGATAGCCCGGCCCATCGACGTACCCTTGGCACGCCGCAGGACCTGACTGGGCTTGTCTTCGCCGCTGATCACCCCATCAGTGTGGATGATCTCGGAGGAAGCGTGCAGATTCGGATGATCCTGCAGGGCGTCCTTGATCTTCTGCTCGTCGCCGACGAGCAGAAACTTGAACTGGTCATGACGACGGCGCGCAAGTGCAGCGCCCTCGATCATGACGCGCACCCCCTCGTCGCCGCCCATCGCATCGATGGCGATACGCGGCAAACTCATGGACAATCTCCGAATTCGTACGAGGTCTTAGATTTCGACCGCGACGATCTCACGGCCGTTGTAATGGCCGCAAGCATTGCAAAGATTGTGCGGGCGCTTCAGCTCACCACAGTTAGGGCACTCGTGGAAGGCTTCGACCTTCAGAGCGTCATGGCTGCGGCGCATGCCCCGGCGCGAAGGGGTCGTTTTTCTTTTGGGGACTGCCATTTCGGCACCTGTTCCTGCAAAATGCGTTAATGTAAAAAAGGCCGCCTGGAACCGACATCCGGACCGGCGGCTTGCGAAGGCGGGCCTATACCCGATTTCTGGAGAGTTGCAAGTCGTTCCTCGAGACAACATGAACAAACTCACACCACACCGACTGCAAACAGCAGGCCACCAGCAAATCGAGCGCCACCGACCATGATCCTGCAGACAACCCTCAGTCTTAGCGCCGCAGCCGTGGCAATCAACCTCTGGTTGGGCACGCGCATTGCCGCTGTCCGCAACAAAGACAAGATCTGGCACGGCGACGGCGACAATCCCCTGCTCATGCGCCGGATGCGCGCACAGGCTAATTTCATCGAGAACACCCCCTTCCTGCTCATCCTCGCCGCCGCGATCGAGCTGAGCGGTGCTGGCGGCACCTGGCTATGGGTGGCTGGCGGCGCCTACATGCTCGCGCGGATCGCCCACGCACTGGGCATGGACGCGGCAACGCCGAACCCGGCCCGCGGGCTGGGATTTGGCGCCGGGCTGCTGGTCTCGCTAGGGCTGGCGGCGGTAGCGGTGCTGGTCGCCGTCGGGCGGTTCTAGGGCGGTCGATCCGACTGCATCGGATCGACCGCCCTAGACCTTTGTTTTGACGCATTTTCCGAACCGTCAGGAGATTCCGCCTGACTGAAAATGCTCTAGCGACGTGATTTCGGCATCTGCCCCCCCCCCGGCCACAGGGTGTAAAATGGCAGAACCGAACCACGAGCCCCTCAGGCCATCGGCATACCGCGTTCGAGCGCCTTGTCGCTGACGTAGGGGTTGGAGCGGCGCTCATCGCCAAAGGTGCTCACCGCGCCGTGACCGGGCACAAAGGTCACATCGTCCCCCAGCGGCCACAACCGTCCGGTGATCGAGTGCACCAGATCCTCAAGATTTCCGCGCGGAAAATCCCAGCGCCCGATCGCGCCCTTGAACAGCACGTCCCCCACGAAGGCGAACCGGCTCGGCGCATGGTGGAACACGACATGGCCCGGCGTGTGACCGGGACAGTGCACCACATCCAGCTCCAGTTCGCCCACGGTGACGGTATCACCGTGCTCGAGCCAGCGATCGGGCTCGAAGGTGTGCGCTTCCATGTTCCAGCGCGGACCATCGTCATCGAGCTTGGCGATCCAGAAGCGGTCTTCCTCCTGCGGCCCCTCGATCGGTACGCCCATTTCCTTGGCGAGGACGCCCGCCTGACCGCAATGGTCGAGATGCCCGTGCGTGACGAGGATCTTTTCCAGCGTCACCCCGGTCTTTTCGAGCGCCTGCTTGAGCTTGGGCAAGTCACCGCCGGGATCGACGAGCGCGCCGCGCATCGTGCGCGTGCACCAGACGAGCGAGCAATTCTGCTGAAGCGGCGTGACGGGAATGATGCCGACGCGCATGGGCTGTTCTGCTTGGGTCATGCACCGGACATGGCGCGCGCACCGCGCGATTGCAACCGGGCACGGCAGCGCCCACCCTTGCGCGAAGCCCCCGTCAGATCCGCCCGCTCTTCCACACCACGCGGCCGATTACCGCCAGATCCCCCGCCGCGCATTCGATCACGCCATAGGCCGGATTGTCGCTGCGCAGCGTCACGTGGCCGGGATGGCCGGTCTCCACCCGCTTGACCAGCAAGACCCCATCGAGGCGGACGACGTGGATTCCGTCGCGCAGCGCCTTTTGCCGCTGATCGACGAGAATTTCGTCCCCGTCGCGCAAGGTCGGCTCCATCGAATCGCCAGCGACGGTGATCGTGGCCAGATGGCCCGGCTGAAGCCCCATCGCGCGCAGCCAGCGCACCGAAAAACGGATCGAATCGAACGCCGTCTCGTCCTGATCGAGCCCCCCCGGTCCGGCCGAGGCACCGAGCACCAGCCGCGCGATCGCCACCCATTCCTCGCTTGCGCCAACAGCAGCGGAATCGCCGGACCTGGTGGAGGAAATTTCTTCCGGTCGCCCCAACTCCTCCTCGCTCACCCGGAAAAACCGGGCGAGTTTCGCACGATCCGTCTCCTCCAGCTTCCTGGGGCTGCCTTTGCGGACAAATTGCTGAAGATAGCTCGCGTTTTTGCCCAACAGCCGCGACAGCGCAGCCAGGCTCACCCCCCGCGCATCGGCGAGGTGAAGGAGACGGGCTCGGACAGGATCGCTTACCATAATGTAATCCATATCTGAAAGAAATTTCCTAGACAAGTAGGATTTCAATTGGAACATATCATGAACACACGCTAACCAACAAGAGAAAGGATACGGTGCGACATGCTGATCTCCCAGATCGAGCGCTTCCTGAATGCGACCAACATGCCGCGAACCACATTCGGACGCCTGGCGGCCGGCGATCCGCGCTTCGTCGAGGACCTGCGCAACGGGCGTGAGCCGCGCGAGGCCATGACCCGGCGGATCGAAGCCTTCATGAGCGGATACCGCACCACCGGCGAGGAGACCGCCCATGCACGCTGATCTTGTCGCGGCTCCGGCCGACCGCACCGCCCCAACCGGGTCCACGCCGCTCGGCGCCCATCCGGCGCCCGGCCTGCGCCCGACACGCACGCAGCGCGGTCCCTGGCTGCAACTGCTGACGCAAGTGCTCCATCTCGCCGGACCGCGCGCCGAGTTCCTGCGCCACGCCGAGCGCCCCTGGGCCAGCGCGACGTTCTCAGGCACGCGCCACACGATCGCGCTCGCCTTCACGGGCGCTGCGGCGCAGGACGACGGTGAACAGTTCGTGGAGGCCCTGCCCGAGCACGACTTCACCATTCCCGGCCACCTCGTCGCCGATGCGGCCCTGCGCGGGCTCGATCAGGACAACACCGGCGAGCCGCGCATGGAGCTTGAAATCGAAGTGCTGCTGCTCGACGATCTGTGAACGCAAGCCAGACGGACCGCGTGCTCCAGGTTCAAATCCCAACCGGATGATGTTGAGGATGAAGGCCCTTCAGGCGGTCATCCCCCTTGATCCCGGACGGACGACCGCACCCAGCATGGCGCGACAGCGGTGCGGTCGTCCGTCCAGCGCACGAGGGCGATAACCCTCGAGACAAATCCTTTGGGCTTCCCGTTCCACGACGCGGCGCCCAAGCCTGCGGTCAGTACCCGCGCGCGTAATCTACTTCATGGACCAGCGGCTCGCCCGCCACATAGCGTTCGAGGTTGCCCGCAAAACGCTGCGCCGCGCGGCGGATGAGGCTGTCCTGCGCGAGCCCGGCCGCGTGCATCGAAATCTCGACATTGGGGCACGACCACAAGGCGTGGTCGGCGGGAAGCGGTTCAGGATCGGTCACGTCGAGGTAGGCCCGGCCGAGCTGGCCCGAGCGCAGCGCCGCGATCAGCGCGTCCTGGTCGACCACGTCGCCGCGCGCGACATTGACCAGCCCGGCGCCCGGCTTCATCGCCCCGAGTTCGGCCGCGCCGAACATACCGCGCGTCTCGCTCGTCGAGGGGACGATCAGGATCACCCAGTCGAACCGGCCCAGCGCGCTGCGCCATTCGCCGTTACCAAGGTCTCCCGCGCGCGGCGTACGCCGGGCCATCGTGACGCGCGCGTCGAACGCTTCGAGAATGGTGCGGATGCGCTGGCCGATCTCGCCTGCGCCGATCACCAGCACCTCAGCCTCCAGCAGCTCGCCGCGTCCGGGCGGCTGCGCCAGCCATTCGTGCCGGTCCTGCGCGCGCAGCAACGTCCCCCAGCCCTTGCCCAGCGACAGCATCCCCAGCACCGCGAATTCGGCGACCGAATGGGCGTGGAGGCCCGCACCGTTGGTCAGCCGCACGCCGTGCGCCTTGAACTGCTCGAGCGGCAACCAGTCGACACCCGAGGACATCACGCTGCACCACGTGAGCGCGTTGGCGCGCTGCATGGCCTCACCAACGGCGGCCTTGACCGAATTCTTGATCGTGAAGTCGGGCCAGATGATCTCGGCCCCGTCCATGCCTTCGCGAAAGCCTTCCGCGTTATCATACCACACCGGCGTAACAGCGGCAGGCATCGAGGGCTCGAGGAAGGGGCGAAAACGCGAATGCAGCAGGGCGCGGGTCACAGGCATAGTCCATCTGGCTGATAATTGCTTTGCCAGCCAAGGTATGGATGCAAAACGATTTGTCGACGCCCGGCAGGACAAGGCTGCCGTGCATCTATCGCGCCCGGACTTCAGGATAACGCAAGCGCTTGTCCTCAGTCCCCGTCCCATAGCACGAAATCGACCAGCGCCTGCGCGTGTAAGGCCGTGGTGTCGAACAGCGGCACCGCGCTGTCCCTGGGCCCCACCAGCAGCATGATTTCGGTACAGCCGAGCACGATCGCCTCGCAGCCCTGCTCGACAAGACGCGCGATGACCTCGCGGTAGAGCGCGCGGCTGGCCGGTTCGATCCGCCCGGCAACGAGTTCCTCGTAAATCACGCGGTGGACGACGGCGCGGTCGGCCGCGCCGGGCACGCGCACCTCCAGGCCATGGCTTTCGAGCCGTCCGCGATAGAAGTCCTGCTCCATCGTGAAGGCCGTGCCGAGCAGCCCGACACGGGTCAGACCAGCGGCCCGGATCGCGCGCGCGGCCGGGTCGGCAATATGGACGAGCGGGATGGCCACCGCCTGTTCGACCTCGCCAGCCATGCGGTGCATGGTGTTGGTGCAGATCGCCAAGCCTTGCGCGCCGGCCGCTTCCAGCCGCCGCGCCGCCTCGACCATCCTGCCGGTCAGCGCGTCCCAGTCGCCCGAGGCCTGAAGCGCCTCGATTTCGGCAAAGTCGAACGACCACAACAGGCACGGCGCCGAAACGGTCGGGCCGGTGCGATCGCGCACGCCTTCGTTGATCAGGCGGTAGTACTGCGCCGAGCTTTCCCAGCTCATCCCGCCCAGCAATCCGATCATCCGCATGGCGTGCGCCCCTGTTCCGAGATGGGCCTGACGGTCAGGCCCCTAACCCAGCTTCCATTCCCAGCCGAGCGGATCGCCGTCCATCACCTCGACCCCCTGCGCGGCAAGATCGTCGCGCAGCGCGTCCGAGGTCGCAAAGTCCTTGCCGATGCGGGCCTGCTTGCGGCGCACCAGCACCTCCTCGATCGCCTCTTCGGCGATGTCGGCGGTCTTGGGACGCAGGCGTAGATCGGCGCGGGTCAGCGTGAAGAGGCCCAGACCCAGCACCGCGTCCATCCGCTCGACCACCGCGCGCTTGATCGCCGGATCGACCTTCTTGGCCGCCAGCGCATCCTCGAGCGCGGTCAGCGCGACCGCGGTATTGAGATCCTCGGCCATGGCCTTCTCGAAGGTTTCGACCATCGGCGCGAGCTTGGGATGGCTGCCCTCAGCGGCCTCGGCATCCCTGAGCCGCTCGGCCGCCATCAGCATCCGCTTGAGACGGGTGAGCGCGGCGCCCAGCCCTTCCCACGAAAACTCCAGCTCCGATCGGTAATGCGCCTGCAGGCACATCATGCGGTAGCCCAGCGGGTGGTAACCCTTGTCGATCAGCAGTTGCAGGCGCAGGAACTCGCCCGAAGATTTGCTCATCTTGCCCGAACGTTCAACCAGGAAGTTGTTGTGCATCCATATCCGCGCGCCCGAATTGGCGGGCACGTCGAGCCCGTTGGTGCAGCAAAAGGCCTGGTTCTGCGCGATCTCGTTGGGGTGGTGGATCTCGCGGTGATCGATCCCGCCGGTGTGGATGTCGAACGGAAAGCCGAGCAGCTTGCCCGACATGACCGAGCATTCCAGATGCCAGCCCGGCGCGCCCTTGCCCCAGGGCGAATCCCATTCCATCTGGCGCGTCTCGCCAGCGGGGGTCTTGCGCCAGATCGCGAAATCGGCCGCGTTGCGCTTGCCCGCCACCGCCTCGATCCGCCCTTCGCCCTCTTCGGTCACCGCACGCGCGAGACGGCCGTAATCCGAGACGGTCGACACGTCGAAGTAAAGCCCGCTGTCCAGCTCATAGCAGTGGCGTGGGGCGATCTCCTTGGCAAAGTCGATCATCGCATCGATGTAGTCGGTCGCGATCGACCAGTGCGCGGGCTGGCGGATGTTGAGCGCCTTGATATCCGCCCAATAGGCCTGCGTGTAATGCTGCGCGATGTCCCAGATCGACTGCGCCTTTTGCGCCGCCATCTTCTCCATCTTGTCCTCGCCGGCATCGCCATCGTCGGTCAGGTGGCCGACATCGGTGATGTTGATGACATGGGTCAGCCTCAGCCCGCGGTGGCTGAGCGTCCGGCCCAGGATGTCGGCGAAGACATAGGCGCGCATGTTGCCGATGTGGGGATAGTTGTAGACCGTCGGCCCGCAGGTATAGACCCGCGCTTCGCCTTCATGGACGGGCTCAAAGGGTTCCATCTGGCGGGTCAGGCTGTTGAACAGCGTGAGAGCGGGAAGGTCTGTCATGATGCAAGCGGCATTAGGCAGGCCGCGCCAAAGGTCAAGCCGCCGCGCGGAAGGGCCTGTCCCCGTAGCCCGCACCGGTTTTGCGTGCGAAGACCGGCAGCCCGCATGCCAGCGGTTTCAGCGATGCGCCAGCATCAGCACCAGAACGCCCAGCGTAATGAGCCCGAAGCCGTACCCTTCGCGCGCCGAAAGCCAGCGCCCTGACATCTGGCGCGAGACCAGCGCGACGATCGGCATCTCGATCAACGCCAGCGTGCGCACGTTGGCGGCCATGGTCAGCGAGAAGGCGATGAACCAGTTGGCCGACGCGAAGGCACCGAGCGCCCCGGCCGGGACACTCAGCCGCCACTCACGCCAGGACTGCGTGAACGCCCGCGAATCGCGAAAGACGAACCAGGCGCTCATCACCCCGGTCTGGATCGCCAGCGAGACGACCAGGATCAGCAGAGCGCGCAGCATGAAGCTGCCTTCGCCCACCGCTTCGATCGAGGCGCGAAAACAGATCGAGGTAAGCCCGAACAACCCGCCGCTCGTCACTCCCACCACCAGCGACCTCCAGTCGGCCAGCGCGCCCGCTCCGTGCCCGGGCTTGAGCGAGGCGAGGATCACCCCGACCGTCACCACCAGCACCGCCAGCCAGCCCAACCCCGGCAGCCGGTCGCCGATGAGCACCAGCCCGAGCACCGCAACCGTGACCGGCTCGGTCTTGATATAGGCATAGGCAACGCCAAAATCGCGCTTGGCCATGACTACCAGCATCAGCGCCGTCGCCGCGATCTGGAGCACCCCGCCCAGCAGCGCCCAGCCCCAGGCCGCAGGCGAAGGCGTCGGAAGGCCCTGCCCGGTTACGCCCAGATAAAGCGCCAGCAGGACGATCGCGAACGGCAGTCCATAGACGAAGCGCACCTGCGTGCCGCCCGCGGTGCCGATCCGCGCGGTCAGGCGGGACTGCAGCGCGTTGCGGAACACCTGGCCAAGCGCGGCCGCCAGCGTGAAGGGCACCCAGAGATAACCGTGGGTCAAGGAAGGACACTTTCAGAACGCAGGGAACGGTCGAGCGGACCCGGTGCGAACCGGGGCGCTCCTGGCAAAGGCAGACGGCGCCCGGCGGAGGCGCACCAGTTGCGGCCAGGCCAGTTGCGAGAGGCCGGTTGTGGCAGGCGCGCCGCAGGGCCGCGCGCCCGGTTGGATCATTCCTCCTCGAACAGCCCGGCAAGCTGTTCGATCATCGTGCCGCCAAGCTGCTCAGCGTCCATGATGGTCACCGCGCGGCGGTAGTAGCGGGTCACGTCATGCCCGATGCCGATCGCCACGAGCTGGATCGGCGACTTGCTCTCGATCCATTCGATGACCCGGCGAAGATGCGCCTCGAGATAGCCGGCCGAGTTCACCGAAAGGGTCGAATCGTCGACCGGCGCGCCATCCGAAATCACCATCAGGATGCGCCGGTCCTCGGTCCGCGCCAGCAGGCGTTCGTGCGCCCAGAGCAGCGCCTCGCCGTCGATGTTCTCCTTGAGCAGACCTTCGCGCATCATCAGGCCCAGGTTCTTGCGCGCGCGGCGCCAGGGCTCGTCCGCCTTCTTGTAGACGATGTGACGCAAGTCGTTGAGCCGGCCGGGATGCGCGGGCTTGCCGTTGGCCAGCCAGTGCTCGCGGCTCTGCCCACCCTTCCACGCGCGCGTCGTGAAGCCCAGGATCTCGACCTTGACCCCGCAGCGCTCGAGCGTGCGCGCCATGACGTCCGCGCTGATCGCCGCGATCGAGATCGGCCGTCCACGCATCGAGCCCGAATTGTCGAGCAGGAGCGTGACCACCGTGTCCTTGAATTCGACGTCGCGCTCGATCTTGTAGGACAGCGACTGGCCGGGCGAGACCACCACCCGCGCCAGACGCGCGGCGTCGAGCAGGCCTTCCTCCTGGTCGAAATCCCACGACCGGTTCTGCTGCGCCATGAGCCGGCGCTGGAGACGGTTGGCAAGCCGGGTCACGACGCCCTGCAACCCCTTGAGCTGGGCATCGAGATAAGCGCGCAGGCGCGTCAGTTCGGCATCGTCGCACAGATCCGCCGCGCCAACGACCTCGTCGTAGGCGCTGGTGAAGACCTCGTAGTCGAAATCGGCGGGGATGTCGGTCCAGGGACGGTTGGGGCGCACGGGCATCATGCCCTCCTCGCCCTCGTCGCCGTCCTGGCCTTCCTCCATGTCGTCCGAAGCGTCGCCCTCGGCCTCGCTCTCGCCTTCGTTTTCACCGCGCTGGGGCTCAGCGGCCATTTCGGACGGCTGGGGCTGCTCGCCCTGGTCCTCGCCGTCCTGCTCTTCCTCGGTCTGCTCGTCGCCGGGATTGTCGTCCATGTCCTCGGGCGGCATCTCGGTCGGCTCGAGTTTGGTCAGTTCCAGGTGCTGGAGCATGTCGAGCGAAAGCGACTGGAAGGCGCGCTGATCCTCGATCGAACCGGCCAGCGCGTCGAAATCGCGCGCGGCCTTGCTCTCGATCCAGTTGCGCACCATCTCGACGCCCGGCCGGGCCACTTCGGGCACCGGGTCGCCGGTCAGCCGCTCGCGCAGCAGCAGCGCCAGCGCCGAGGAAATCGGCACTTCGTCGGGCGCCTCGGCCCGCGCGATGGGATCGGTGGCGATCCGCGCCTCGAGCGCGGCATCGAGATTGGCGCGCATACCCGGATAGGCGTTGGCCCCCAGCGCTTCGTACCGCACCGTCTCGATCGCATCGAAGCAGGCGCGCGCCACCGGTTCGCTCGGCATCTCGTGCATGTGCGTCTTGTCGTTGTGATGGCGCAGCCGCAGCGCGAAACTGTCGGCCTGTCCCCGCGCGCGCATCGCCGCATCGCGCGGGACATTGCGTCCAGGCATGGGAATGCGGAACAGCGATCCCGTCGAACTGGGATTGTCGGCCGTCCAGTTGACCTCGACCTCGTTGTCCTGCGCGATGGCGCGCGAGGCGATGGCAAGGGCGGACTTGAAGCGATCTGCGGGGGATTCGTCGGACATGATGCACGACAGCTAGCGCATCACGCCAAGCGCCTCAATGCGATTGCCCGCCAGACAATTGACCTTAAGCGGCGCGGGCCGCACGGGCATGGACTTCAGCCCGTGCGGCGAGGCACGCCCGCAGCAGCCTTTCCGCCTCGCCCCCGCCAGGGCTGCGCGAACAGGTCGCCCCAGAGCCATGCCCGCTGATGTGCGGCCGGGGGTCAGCGCTCAGCCGTCAGCGGCTAGACGCACTTCTCGCCCGATCCCTGCCAGCGGCGACGATCGCTCGCGTCGATGACTTCGCCATCGATCGTGTCGCCGCGCACGCCAGTCAACCGGTCGTAGTCAGCAAAGGCCTTTTCGATGGCCTCGCGCTTTTCGAGGATGAGCGCGGCCACGCCGCTCGTCAAACCACCCTCATCGCCGACGCGACCCAGAATGGCGGCAATGTCGGCCACGATGGCCGTCGAGGCAGAAGTATGCAGATGCCCACGCTCATCGACGTAGGCCTCGATAATTCGAGCCATAGGATGTCTCCCCATGTGCCAAGCCGGGGTGTTCCCCGGCACCGATGTTCTGCGACTCAGCCTGAATGCAGGAACAAGACTAGCACAGGATTGCGCCGGACGGGGCCTATCGGAGCTAGGCTTTACACATCGAAATCGAAGCGAGTTCTCCAAGCGCGGATTTTTGGAAGCGCTTTTAATAGGTTGACGCGCGTAGGCGGGAATCCCCTGTGGCCATGAAACAACACAAGAGCGCCAAAGCCGGCCCTGTCCGACACGAAAAACGCCGGAGAATCGGGCTTTCGAACCCCATTCTCCGGCGCCTTCACCAGGTTTCTGATCCGAATGCGAACGACCCAGGCCCTAGCCCTCGCCATTCGCGTCCGAACCGGTCAGCAGGACCCGATCAGATCGACTGTCCGGTTTTCGCCCAGTCGGCGAGGAAGCCCTCGATGCCCTTGTCGGTCAGCACGTGCTTGAACAGGCTGAGGATGACCTTGGGCGGCATCGTCGCCACGTCGGCGCCGATCTTTGCGCACTGGAGCAGGTGGATCGGATGGCGGATCGAGGCGGCGAGGATCTCGGTCTCGAACGCGTAGTTGTCGTAGATCACGCGGATGTCCTCGATCAGCTGGATGCCGTCGAAGCCGTTGTCGTCGTGACGGCCGATGAAGGGCGAAATGAAGCTCGCGCCCGCCTTGGCCGCGAGCAGCGCCTGGTTGGCCGAGAAGCACAGCGTGACGTTGACCATCGTGCCATCCGACGTCAGCGCCTTGCAGGTCTTGAGGCCATCGACGGTGAGCGGCACCTTGATGCACACGTTGTCGGCGATCTTGCGCAGGATTTCCGCCTCGCGCATCATGCCCGCATGGTCGAGCGCGACGACTTCGGCGCTGACCGGACCATCGACGATTTCGCAGATTTCCTTGGTGACTTCCATGAAGTCACGCCCCGACTTGGCGATCAGCGAGGGGTTGGTGGTCACGCCATCGAGCAGGCCGGTGTCGGCCAGTTCCTTGATGTCGGCGATTTCGGCGGTGTCGACGAAGAATTTCATGGGAATATCCTGACTGGGCCGGGCTGCCGGCTGGCCTTGAGCCAGACCGGAACGGTATTGCCACGGCGCGGTGGGCCTTAGCGCTTGGGCGATTCTGCGCAGCCCTATAGGCGCACCGCTGGCCCGCGGCTAGGCCCTGAAATCGGCGCGGCAATCGGCGCTGCAATCGGCGCTGCGGCGCAGCGTCAGGCGCCGCGCCCTTCGAGCGCGAACTCGCTGCGCCTGACGCGCTGCCAGATCGCGGCGTCGGTGGCATCGGCGATCTGCGCCGCCAGCGCCGCGCGCGCGCCGGTGTCGAGCGTCTTGAGACAGCCCATCACCGCCGGATCGCGCGAAGCTGTCAGCGCGGTATAGATACGCTCCTGCAACGTGTTGACCGACGCGCTGCCCAGCGTGCGGTGAACGAAATCGGTCACCGGCATCTGGCCCTTGAACTTTTCCTGACCGTACTTCATCGGCACTTCCTCGGCCGCCTCGGCGAGGAACGGCTCCATACTCAGCGCCGCAGCATAGGCCACCTGATTGATCGCGCGCTGAAGCGCCTCGTCCTGACCGCGTACCGCCAGGGAACCGGCCAATGAAACGGGCAGCGGCAGGCGCGAGGCACCATTCCAGAACCCGCCACTGGCGCGCAGCGCGGCAAAGGCCTGATCGACCGAAGCCTGAAGCAGCTTGCGCCCCTTGAGCCCCTTGGCGCCGACGTAGATATTGTTCTTCGCGCGCGCCGCCTCGCTGCGGCGCAGCTGCGCCAGGCGTGCTTTTTCTGCCTTTTGCTGTGCCTTGCGCGCCTGCGCCGCCGCGCGGGCCTCGGCCACCACTTGCGCGGTCTCGTTCGCCGGACGCCGGGTCTTCACCGGCTTGCCCTCGGACGCACCCTGTGGCGCGGACAAGGCCAGCGCGTCCTCGCCGGCCTGCGGCGCCGTCACGGTCGGCGTTGCGGTTTCCCGCGCGGTGGGCGCGGAAGGCGCCGCCGCCGCAC
Organism: Novosphingobium organovorum; assembly: GCF_022832435.1. Taxonomy (GTDB): domain Bacteria; phylum Pseudomonadota; class Alphaproteobacteria; order Sphingomonadales; family Sphingomonadaceae; genus Novosphingobium; species Novosphingobium organovorum. The sequence continues at coordinate 96,987 of NZ_JALHLF010000001.1, forward strand.
GTTCGTCCTTGCGCCCGCGCGCGCTGTCACCGGCCGCATCCAGCGCACTGCGCGCCTCGTAAGCCTTGATCGATTCGTCCGAATGGAGGAGCGACTTGCATCCCGAAAGCGCGCCGAGCGCGATCAGCGCACACCCGCCGATCAGCGCGCTGCGCAGGAAGCCTCTACCGCCGCGAACCGCGCCCGGCACCGCGGCAACGCCCCTGCAGAGCGCACCGCGCGCCAGCCCATTCGAATACACCTGCATGTTCGCACACCTTCAATTCTAAGAATATTCAGAAACAAGCGCTAGGCACGCCACGTAACACAGGTGTTCCAGCTCTTTTGCAGTAACGTTACCAGAGCACGCAGGCCACTGTTTCCATGCGATCGCGGCGCCATCCCCAACTGCGCGCCCCTCGTGCCTTTTCGACCGCGCATCACCATGCCTATATGCAAGCGCGATGTCCCGTGTCCGTCTCCTCGTCTTTAACGCCGCGCTGGGCGTACTCGACTACCGCGTGCCCGAGGGAATGACACTCGCGCCGGGCAGTGTGGTGATCGCCCCCCTCGGCCCCCGGCAGGTGCTCGGCGTGGTGTGGGAGCCCGAACGGCTGCCCGGCATCGACGTGCCCGAAGCCAAGCTGCGCAACATCCTCGAGGTCCTGCCGGTCCCACCGCTCAAGGCCGAGTTGCGCCGCCTGATCGAATGGACGGCCGACTATTACTGCGCCCCGCTGTCCTCGGTCGCCCGCATGGCGCTAGGCTCGATGGCGGCGCTGCGCGGCGGCGGGACGACCACCGAATACCGCCTGACCGGGGTCGAGCCCACCCGCCTCACCCCCCAGCGCGCCGCCGCGCTCGACGCGCTCCAGCACGAGCAGGCCTCGATCCGCGAACTCGCCGAACGCGCCTCGGTTTCCGAAGGCGTGCTGCGCGGGATGGTCGGCGCCGGATTGCTCGAAGCGGTCACCGTCGATCTCGACAAGCCCTACCCGCGCGCCGACACCGCGCACCACGTGCCCCGGCTCAACGAGGAACAGCGCCGCGCCGCCGACGCCTTCATCGAGGCCGTCCACGCCGACCGGTTCACCCCCTTCCTGCTCGACGGGGTGACTGGCTCGGGCAAGACCGAGACTTATTTCGAAGCCGTCGCCGCCGCGCTCGACGCGGGCAAGCAGGTGCTCGTGCTCCTGCCCGAGATTGCGCTGACCGAAAACTTCCTGCGCCGTTTTGAAGAGCGCTTTGGCGTCGCGCCGATCCAGTGGCATTCCTCGCTCAAGGCGAGCGAGCGGCGGCGGGCCTGGCGCGCGATCGTCAACGGCCCGGCGAAAGGCGGCGCGCAAGTCGTCGTCGGCGCGCGCTCGGCCTTGTTCCTGCCTTATGCGCGCCTCGGCCTCATCGTCGTCGACGAGGCGCACGAAGTCTCGTTCAAGCAGGACGACGGGGTGCGCTACAACGCGCGCGACGTCGCGGTGATCCGGGCCCGCTTCGAAAAGGCGCCGGTCATCCTTGCCAGCGCCACGCCCGCGCTGGAATCGATGCAGCTCGCCGAAACCGGGGTCTATCGCAAGATCGAACTCGCCGCGCGCTTCGGCGGCGCCCAGCTGCCCGACATCCGCATCGTCGACTTGCGCAAGGAAGTGCCCGAGCGCGGCCGCTGGCTCGCCCCCTCGCTGGTCGCCGAGATGAAGACCCGGCTGGAGCGCGGCGAACAGTCGCTGCTGTTCCTCAACCGGCGCGGCTACGCCCCGCTCACCTTGTGCCGCAACTGCGGCCACCGCTTCCAGTGCGCGCACTGCACCGCCTGGCTAGTCGAGCACCGCTTTACCCAGCGCCTTGCCTGCCACCACTGCGGCCACGAGGAGCCCGTGCCCGACGCCTGCCCCGAATGCGGCGCGAAGGACTGCCTCGTCGCCTGTGGCCCCGGCGTTGAGCGCATTGCCGACGAAGTGGCCGAGATCCTGCCCGAGGCGCGCACCGCGCTGATTACCTCGGACACCATGAACAGCCCCGAGGCGATCGCCGAATTCGTCGCCAAGGCCGAGGGCAAGGCGATCGACGTGATCGTCGGCACCCAGCTCGTCACCAAGGGCTACCATTTCCCCGAACTCACGCTGGTCGGCGTGGTCGACGCTGATCTTGGCCTTGAGGGCGGCGACCTGCGCGCGGCCGAGCGGACCTACCAGCAGGTCGCCCAGGTCGCCGGACGCGCCGGGCGCGGCGAAAAGCCGGGCGAAGTGCTGATCCAGACCCGCCACCCCGAGGCGCCCGTCATCGCCGCGCTGGCGGCGGGCGACCGCGACGCTTTCTACGCCGCCGAAACCGAAGCACGCCGCGACGCCGGTGCGCCGCCGTTCGGCCGCTGGGCGGCGATCATCGTCTCTTCCGAAGATCTCACCGAAGCGCGCGACGCCGCGCGCGCGATCGGCGGCACCGCGCCCGACCTGCCCGACATGCTGGTGCTTGGCCCTGCCCCAGCCCCGCTTTCGCTGCTGCGCGGACGCCACCGCTTTCGCCTGCTCATCAACGCGCGCCGCTCGGCCGAACTGCAAAAGATTCTGCGCCAGTGGCTCGAGCCCCTGCAGTTCCCACGCGGCGTTCGGGTCAACATCGACGTCGACCCCTACAGTTTCGTCTGAAGGCCTTTCGCGCGACAGCCACCCACCTTCTTGCGAATCCTCCTCGCAAGTGCTGCGCGCCCTGTTGGACAAAAGAACGAGACCGCGCGATGAGGCCCACCCTCACCGGACGCCAGAGGTGAAATTCAACGCCGCCCAATTTCTCCTGACGCAACTGCAAAACACGACCGCGCAACACAACTTCCACCGTGTAATTGCGTACGTTTTACAGCGATTGCCGCAAGGCTTCTCAACACCTTCGGACCCTTGGCAAGGCTCTTTGCACCGTGTTACTGTGAACGCTATCTTTAAACCCCGCGCGCGCAGGTGTGAGCTCCCCCCCGCCACGACTTCGCGCACAAGCCTCTCGGCGCACCTTGCATCGTCGCACTATCGTCGCTATGCGCGCCCCGTCTGCAGGCCGGGGGGACTTGCTTTTCAAGTTTCCCTATCAGTGCCTCAGCCCACCCGATGTAAGGATAGGACACGCGTGGAGAACTCCGGCGGAATCAAGGCCAGCTTGCAAGGACGGTACGCTTCGGCGCTGTTCGAACTTGCCAGCGAGAACGGCACCGTAACGACAGTCGAAGGTGACCTCGACAAGACCGGTCAGGCGATTGCCGGGAGCGCGGACCTGGCCGCCCTGATTCGCAATCCCGAGATCAGCCGCAAGGATTCGCAAAAGGCCATCGAAGCCGTTGCCGACCTCCTCGCGCTCTCGCCGCTGACCAAGAACTTCCTCGGCGTACTGGCCGACAACCGCCGCCTTTCGGCGCTGCCCGAAATGATCGCCGCCTTCAGTGCGATCGCGGCGGCTGAACGCGGCGAGGCCAGCGCCGATGTGGTCTCGGCCCATGCCCTCGACGACGCGCAGGTCGAACAGCTTCGCCAGAAGCTCGAAGCGCGCGAGGGTCGCAACGTAAAAATCAAGACGAGCGTCGACCCGGATCTTCTTGGCGGCCTGGTCGTCACGATCGGTTCGAAGCGTATTGACAGCTCGATCCGCACCCGTCTCAATTCGCTCGCCCAGGCCATGAAGGGCTGAGAAAGGCCCAAGAGGAACTAAACGCAATGGATATCCGCGCAGCAGAAATCTCGAAGGTCATCAAGGACCAGATTGCCAACTTTGGCACCGAAGCCCAGGTTTCGGAAGTGGGCAAGGTGCTCTCGGTCGGTGACGGTATTGCCCGCATTCATGGCCTCGACAAGTGCCAGGCTGGCGAAATGGTCGAATTCGCCAACGGCGTTCAGGGCATGGCGCTCAACCTCGAAGCCGACAACGTCGGCGTCGTGATCTTCGGCTCGGACGCCGAGATCAAGGAAGGCGACACCGTCAAGCGCACCGGCACCATCGTCGACGTGCCGACCGGCAAGGGCCTGCTCGGCCGCGTCGTCGACGCGCTCGGCAACCCGATCGACGGCAAGGGCCCGGTGATGTACACCGAGCGCCGCCGCGTCGAGACCAAGGCTCCTGGCATCATCCCGCGCAAGTCGGTGCACGAACCCGTGCAGACCGGCCTCAAGGCGATCGACGCCCTGGTCCCTGTCGGCCGTGGCCAGCGCGAGTTGATCATCGGTGACCGCCAGACCGGCAAGACCGCCGTCGCGATCGACACCTTCATCAACCAGAAGGGTCCGAACCAGAGCGACGACGAGAACAAGAAGCTCTACTGCATCTATGTCGCCGTCGGCCAGAAGCGCTCGACCGTCGCGCAGATCGTGCGCCAGCTCGAAGAGAACGGCGCGATGGAATACTCCATCGTCATCGCCGCGACCGCTTCGGAGCCCGCACCGCTGCAGTACCTCGCGCCCTACACCGGCGCTGCCATGGGCGAGTTCTTCCGCGACAACGGCATGCACGCCGTGATCGTGTACGACGACCTTTCCAAGCAGGCCGTCGCCTACCGCCAGATGTCGCTGCTGCTGCGCCGTCCGCCGGGCCGCGAAGCCTACCCCGGCGACGTGTTCTACCTCCACAGCCGCCTGCTCGAGCGTGCGGCCAAAATGAGCGACGAACACGGTGCCGGCTCGCTGACCGCGCTGCCGATCATCGAGACCCAGGCGGGCGACGTCTCGGCCTACATTCCGACCAACGTGATCTCGATCACCGACGGCCAGATCTTCCTTGAAACCGGCCTGTTCTACCAGGGCGTGCGTCCGGCCATCAACGTGGGCCTCTCGGTCAGCCGCGTGGGCGGTTCGGCCCAGACCAAGGCGATGAAGAAGGTGGCCGGCTCGATCAAGCTCGAGCTCGCGCAGTACCGCGAAATGGCGGCCTTCGCGCAGTTCGGTTCGGACCTCGACGCCTCGACCCAGAAGCTGCTCAACCGCGGCGCGCGCCTGACCGAGCTGCTCAAGCAGCCCCAGTTCTCGCCGCTGCCGTTCGAAGAGCAGACCGTGTCGATCTTCGCGGGCACCAACGGCTACCTCGACGCGGTCGCGGTCAAGGACGTGGTACGCTACGAGGCCGACATGCTCAGCTACATGCGTTCGGAATACGCCGAGGTGCTGGGCGAGATCCGCGACAGCAAGAAGTTCGAGGGCGAGGTGAAGGACAAGACCGTCGCCGCGCTCGACAAGTTCGCCAAGACCTTCGCATAAGCCTTTGCGTCGCCCCGGTGAAAGCCGGGGCCGCACCCGGCAAGGCGAGAAGTCTGGCCGCACACGATCCCGGCTCACCGCCGGGATGACGAATGGAGAAAATTGAGTGGCTTCGCTCAAGGAACTCAAGGGCCGGATCAACTCGGTCAAGTCGACCCAGAAGATCACCAAGGCCAAGCAGATGGTCGCGGCGGCCAAGCTGCGCAAGGCGCAGGAATCGGCCGAACAGGCGCGCCCCTACGCCGCTCGCCTGACCGACGTGATGGGCTCGCTCGCGAGCAAGATCACGATCAGCGAGAACAGCCCCAAGCTTCTTGCCGGGACCGGCAGCGACCAGGTTCACCTGCTTGTCGTCGCCAACTCGGACAAGGGCCTGTGCGGCGCGTTCAACTCGAACATCGTCAAGGCCGCGCTGACCAAGGCGCGCAGCCTCGAGGCTGAGGGCAAGACCGTGCTGTTCTACCTCGTGGGCCGCAAGGGCCGCGCGGTGATCAAGCGCGAATTCCCCAAGCAGATCGTGCACATGTTCGACACCTCGAACGTGCGTGAGCCCGGCTTCAACGAAGCCGAGCAGATCGCGGACGAACTGGTCGCGCTCTACGAGAAGGGCACGTACGACATCGCGCACCTGTTCTACGCGAAGTTCCGCTCGGCGCTGCTGCAGGAGCCGACCGGCCAGCAGATCATCCCCGTGCCCACCCCCGCGGCCAGCGCCAACACGGCGGCCAGCGATGCGGTGACCCAGTACGAACCGGAGGAGGAGGAAATCCTCGCCGCACTGCTGCCGCGCTACCTCAAGACCCAGCTTTTCGGTGCCCTGCTGGAGAACGCCGCATCCGAACAGGGTGCGTCGATGACGGCCATGGACAACGCCACGCGCAACGCGGGCGACCTGATCCAGAAGCTGACCATCCAGTACAACCGCAGCCGCCAGGCCGCGATCACCACCGAACTCGTTGAAATTATCGCGGGCGCGGAAGCGCTCTAAGACATCGCAGGCAAGGAAACCTCAAATGGCCACTGCACCCGTGTTTAACCAGACTACCGCCGGCAAGATCAGCCAGGTCATCGGCGCCGTCGTCGACGTCATCTTCGAGGGCGAACTGCCCCCGATCCTCACCGCGCTCGAGACCAGCAACAACGGTCAGAAGCTCGTGCTCGAAGTCGCCCAGCACCTGGGTGAGAACACCGTGCGCACGATCGCCATGGACAGCACCGACGGCCTGACCCGCGGTCAGGACGTGTCGAGCACCGGCAAGCAGATCTCGGTGCCGGTCGGCCCCAAGACGCTCGGCCGCATCATGAACGTCATCGGCGATCCGATCGACGAGCTTGGCCCGATCGGTTCGGACATGCACGCTCCGATCCACGCCGAAGCCCCCCCGTTCATCGACCAGTCGACCGAAGGCGCGATCCTGGTCACCGGCATCAAGGTCATCGACCTTCTCGCGCCTTACGCCAAGGGCGGCAAGATCGGCCTGTTCGGCGGCGCGGGCGTGGGCAAGACCGTGCTCATCCAGGAGCTCATCAACAACATCGCCAAGGGCCACGGCGGCGTGTCGGTGTTCGCGGGCGTGGGTGAACGTACCCGCGAAGGCAACGACCTCTACCACGAATTCCTCGACGCGGGCGTCATCGCCAAGGACGAGAACGGCGTTGCCACCTCGGACGGTTCGAAGGTTGCGCTCGTTTACGGCCAGATGAACGAGCCGCCGGGTGCGCGCGCCCGCGTTGCGCTCTCGGGTCTGACCATGGCCGAGTACTTCCGCGACCAGGAAGGCCAGGACGTGCTCTTCTTCGTCGACAACATCTTCCGCTTCACCCAGGCGGGCGCCGAAGTTTCGGCTCTGCTCGGCCGCATTCCTTCGGCCGTGGGCTATCAGCCGACGCTCGCCACCGACATGGGCCAGCTGCAGGAACGCATCACCTCGACCACCAAGGGCTCGATCACCTCGGTCCAGGCGATCTACGTCCCTGCTGACGACCTTACCGACCCCGCGCCGGCCGCTTCGTTCGCCCACCTCGATGCGACGACGACGCTCAACCGCGCCATCTCGGAGCTGGGCATCTACCCGGCGGTCGACCCGCTCGACTCGACCTCGCGCGTTCTCGAACCGCGTATCGTGGGCAACGAGCACTACCAGACCGCCCGCGCCGTCCAGTCGATCCTGCAGAAGTACAAGTCGCTGCAGGACATCATCGCCATTCTCGGCATGGACGAACTGTCGGAAGAAGATAAGCTGACCGTGGCGCGCGCGCGCAAGATCCAGCGCTTCCTTTCGCAGCCGTTCCACGTCGCCGAGGTCTTCACCGGCATCTCGGGCAAGTTCGTCCAGCTCGAAGACACCGTGAAGTCGTTCAAGGCCGTCGTCGAAGGCGAATACGACCACCTGCCCGAAGCCGCCTTCTACATGGTCGGTGGCATCGAGGAAGCGGTCGCCAAGGCCAAGAAGCTCGCCGAGGACGCCTAAGCCATGGCGCTGCACTTCGAACTCGTCACGCCGGCCAAGCTCGTTCGTTCCGAAGAGGTCCACATGGTGGTCGTCCCCGGCACCGAAGGCGAGTTTGGCGTGCTGGCAGGCCACGCGCCCTTCATGTCGACCGTCGCGGACGGCGCGCTCAAGGTCTACAAGACTGAGAACGCCGCGCCCGAAGAGATCGTAATCTCGGGTGGTTTCGCCGAAGTCGGCGACAAGGGCCTGACCGTCCTGGCCGAGCACGTCGAAGGCTGATCGCCTTCGCATATCGTCCATGAAAAGGGGCGCCCCGCTTCGGCCGGGCGCCCTTTTTTCATGACTCATGCACACGCTCCGAGCGCACCACCGCTCAGCGGCGCTTGCGCGTCGGCGCGTGGAAGTCGGCTGGCTTGTCCGCGATCCAGGCGAGAAAGCGCGCGATCTCCACGCGCTCGCGCAGCCTCGCCACATCACCGCCGATGCGCGCCAGTTCGGCGTTGGCAAAGCTAGCGTGCAGCGTGCGATGGCAGATCCGATGGACGGGCTCGGTCGTGCGCCCGCCCCGACTTTTGGGCACCGGATGGTGCCACTCGATCCGACGGCCGAGCGCGCGGCCGCACAGCCAGCACGGAATTTGCGCGAGGTCCTCCATGGCCTGAGAGATAGGCATCGGACAAACCTTTGCACAAGGGTGGCAAACGCGCAGCCCCATTAGGAAGTTATCAAAGTTTCAACCTTAACCTCGGCCCTTGAATGAAGATTTCGCCCGGCCACGTCCGGGTGCGGACAGGGTTGAACAAGACGATGACGGCATTCGGGCGGCGTAGCGGAATGGGCGGCTTGGGCCAGGGCACGCGCCCGGCGTTCGGCGTTGCCAAACCGCTCAAGGGCACGGCTGCGGGCCTGGAGGGCAAGGCCTCGGGCGCGCCGGTTCCGGGCGGAGACGCCTTTCCACCCCTGCCCGGCGCCGATGGCGCCCCGAGCAAGCAGAACCTGCGCGACGATGCCATGACGCGCCTCGCCGACCGCGCCAACGCGATCCACGAAACGCAGGAGCAGGACAGCTTCGAAGCCTCGATCCACAAGATCAAGGAACAGGTCCTGCCCCGCCTGCTCGAACGCGTCGACCCCGAAGCCGCCGCGACGCTCACCAAGGACGAGCTGTCCGAGGAATTCCGCCCGATCATCATCGAGGTCCTCGCCGAGCTCAAGATCACCTTCAACCGCCGCGAGCAGTTCGCGCTCGAGAAGGTGCTGATCGACGAATTGCTCGGCTTCGGTCCGCTGGAGGAACTGCTCAACGATCCCGACGTGTCGGACATCATGGTCAACGGGCCCAACCAGACCTACATCGAAAAGAAGGGCAAGCTGCAGCTGGCGGGCACCAAGTTCCGCGACGAGCAGCACCTGTTCCAGATCGCCCAGCGCATCGTCAACCAGGTCGGTCGCCGCGTCGACCAGACCACGCCTCTGGCTGACGCGCGCCTCAAGGACGGCAGCCGCGTCAACGTGATCGTGCCGCCACTGTCGCTGCGCGGCACCGCGATCTCGATTCGTAAGTTCTCCGAAAAGCCGATCACCATCGACATGCTCAAGGACTTCGGCTCGATGTCCGAAAAGATGGCGACTGCGCTCAAGATCGCGGGCGCGTGCCGCATGAACATCGTCATTTCGGGCGGCACGGGCTCTGGCAAGACGACGATGCTCAACGCGCTGTCCAAGATGATCGATCCGGGCGAGCGCGTGCTGACGATCGAGGACGCGGCCGAACTGCGCCTGCAGCAGCCGCACTGGCTGCCGCTCGAAACGCGCCCCCCCAACCTTGAAGGCCAGGGCGCGATCACCATCGGCGATCTCGTCAAGAACGCGCTGCGTATGCGTCCCGACCGTATCATCCTGGGCGAAATTCGCGGTGCGGAGTGCTTCGACCTGCTCGCCGCGATGAACACCGGCCACGACGGTTCGATGTGTACGCTCCACGCCAACTCCCCGCGCGAATGCCTGGGGCGTATGGAAAACATGATCCTGATGGGCGACATCAAGATCCCCAAGGAAGCGATCAGCCGCCAGATTGCGGAGTCGGTCGACATCATCGTTCAGGTCAAGCGCCTGCGCGACGGTTCGCGCCGCACCACCAACATCACCGAGGTCATCGGGATGGAGGGCGACGTGATCGTAACGCAGGAACTGTTCAAGTTCGAGTATCTCGACGAGACCGACGACGGCAAGATCCTGGGCGAATTCCGCGCCTCGGGCCTGCGCCCCTACACCCTCGAAAAGGCCCGCCAGTTCGGCTTCGACCAGGCCTATCTCGAAGCCTGCCTGTAAGGCTCCGACAGGGGCGACCGGCTCGGGCCGCCCCTGCTTCTGCCCTAGCCCGTTACGCCAAGGCTCAGCCCGCCGTCGCAGACCAGCACCGCGCCGTCCATGAAGCCGTTCCCGACCAGAAAGGCAATCGCATCGGCGACGTCGTCCGGACGCCCGTTGCGCCCCGCTGGCGTGCGCGCCGCATAGGCCTCGAGTGCCTGCGATCGCTCGGGCTCGGGATAGCTGTCCCACCACGGAGTGACGATGACGCCCGGCGAAACCGCATTTACCCGCAAGGGACGCAGTTCGGCGGCCAGGATCGGTACCAGTCCGCGCAGCGCGGAATTGGCCGCGCCTGTTCCCGCCAACCCCGGAAAGGCCGCATGTGCGGAAACCGCGGCCACGAACGTGATGCTCCCGTGCGATGCCATCACGCCCAGTGCGGCCTGGGCGCACGCATAATGCGCAAAGACCTTTTCCTCGAAGCCCAGCTTCATCAGCGCGACATCTGAGGTTGCAAAGGGACCGACACCATGGCTGGTCCCCAGCGCCAGCACCAGATGATCGATGATGCCCAGCCTTTCGAAGGCCGGCGCCAGATCGTCGATCCGCGTCGCATCCAGGACCAGCGTTTCGACCCGCGCCTCATCACCCGATGCCTCGCGCGCGGCGACCAGTCTCGCCGCGCTTCTCCCGGCGATCGTCACCCGTGCGCCATCGCGGCTGAGACGCCGCGCGGTGGCAAGGCCGATCCCTGAGGAACCTCCGATAATCACGACATGGTCTGCCATAGCCTCTTCCTTTCACGCCTGCTTCACCCCATCACGAACACCATGCTGCGACGGGCGGTCGCCCCTTTTGCAGACGGACCGGAGCGCAAACAGTTTTGGACGGATCATGGTATCGGCTAGTTCCAGGATCGTGATCGAGGACATGCCATGACGACCCAGCCCACCATCAACGCAGCGCCGCGCACCGACGCCGCGCCCATGCGCGAGGCGGGCGAATTCCTTCGCTCGCGGCGCGAACGTCTCAAACCGGCCGATGTCGGGCTACCCGACGGGGCACGGCGGCGCACGCCAGGGCTCCGCCGCGACGAGGTCGCGATGCTCGCTGGAATCGGAACGACCTGGTACACCTGGCTGGAACAGGGCCGCGACGTCCATCCCTCGCTCGAGGCTCTTGGCGCTCTTGCACGCGCACTGCGGCTCGATCCGCTCGAGACCCTCCACCTTTTCACGCTCCACGGCCGGGCCATGCCCCAGGACAGTAGCCCGCCGCCCGAGACAGTGCCTGCCTCGCTCCATCGAATGCTCGATGCGATGACCGCGCAGCCCGCGCTGGTCCTCGGGCGGCGCTGGGACGTACTGGCCTGGAACGCGGCGGCAAGCGCGGTGTTTGGCGACTATCAGGCGATGGAGGGACTGCAGCGCAACGCGCTGCACATGCTTTTTCTCGATCCCCGGCGCCGCGACATGCTGATCGATTGGGAAGCCGTCGCGCGCAGCACCCTGGCGATGTTCCGGGCCGATTGCGCACGGCACGCGGCCGATGCCACATTTCGCGCGCTGATCGACCACCTCCTCGCCGAGAGCCCGAAGTTCGCCGAGTGGTGGGGCCATTGCGAGATTGCACAGCCCCTGTCGGGTCTCAAACGGATCAGGCACCCCGAGATCGGCGAAATCCACTTCGAGTACGCCAGCTTCCTGCTCGACGATACGCCCGATATGAAGCTCACCGTTTTCACGCCGATCGATGGCGCGGGCCATGCCGATCGGTTGCGCGCGCTCCTCGAACGCACGCGCTGACGCACCGCGTCAGGCCGCCAGCCCGTCGCGCAGCGCAAGCCCGATCAGCACGAGTGCGCCCAGCGTGGTGAGCAGGCTCAGCACGTTCCAGGGCATGAACCCCACCGCCTCCAGATTGCGACGGCGCAACCGGCGGCGCTCGGCAATGCTCGCCGCGGCGGCCATCAGCGCCAGCACCACACCGGCGCCGAGCATGATCTGATCGGCAGTATCCATCCCTGCCCCTTGCCCCGAAGCGCACGGAAGTTAAAGCAGGATCGTGAGCACTTCATCCGACATCGCGCATCCGGGCGAGACCGCCCCGGTGCAAGGCCCATCGGCCAGCGCCCGCCCGCACAACCCGCTTCTGGCGATTGCGCTGCGCGTGGGCGCGACCTTTTCGCTCGCCACGATGTTCATGCTGTTCAAGCTGGCGGGCGACCACGGCGTATCGATGCCCGAACTGATGTTCTGGCGCCAGGCGGTGAGCGTGCCGATCATCCTGGGCGCGCTGCTGGCCACCGGACAGATCGGCAAGCTCGCCACCCGCCGCCCGATCGCGCATGCCGGGCGCGCGGCGGTGGGGACCGCCGGGCTGTTCTGCAACATCGCCGCTTCGGTCCTGCTCCCGCTGCCGGTGGCGACGACGCTGGGCTTCACCGCCCCGCTCTTTGCCGTGCTCATCACCGCGCTCGTCGTGCGCGAATACGTCGGCTACTGGCGCTGGACGGCGGTGATCGCCGGCTTTGCCGGGGTGCTGATCATCGCCGGCCCCGGCGAGATCGCCAACGTGCCGACGCTGGGCGTCGTGGCGGGCCTTGGCGCGGGCATCATCGTCGCAACCGTCAGTTTCCAGATCCGCTCGCTCGCACGGACCGACACGCCGATCTCGATGGTGTTCTGGTTCGCGATGTTCGGGATGCTGGGGGCGAGCGTGTTTCTGCCCTTCTACGCCCGCCCGCACGATGCGCAAACCTATCTCATCCTTCTCGCGCTGGGCATCGCGGGGACGATGGGGCAGTTCTTCGTCGCTGCCTCGCTGCGCTACGGCTCGGTCGCGACGGTCGTGGTGATCGATTACGTCTCGCTGATCTGGTCGACGTCGTATGGCCTGTTCATTTTCGGGAGCTGGCCACCGCACACCACGTGGCTGGGCGCGCCGCTCATCATCGTGGCCGGGCTCATCATCACCTGGCGCGAACACTACCTGTCCAAGCGAATCTCGCCAACGTCGACGATGGACCCCGGTGCGCTCGAGGAAACGGCAGGGGATCAGCCCCGCGACAGGCGCGGAACCTGATCGGGGCTTGCGTGTTCTTCTATCCACTCCGGCCGTTACCGGGCCGCATCGGGAAAGAAAGGACAAGCTCATGTTCAAGAAGATCACGCTCGCTCTTGTCGCCAGCGGCCTCGTTTTCGGCGCCGCCGCCTGCAACACCGTCAAGGGCGCGGGCCGCGACATCGAATCGGTGGGCCAGGCGGGCGACGACGCCATCCACAACTAAGCGCTGCGATCCTAAACGATCGGGCAAGCAGGCCTCTTTTGCCCAAGGCGCCTTTTGCGTAAATTCGCTGTGTTCAACAGCACACGAAACACGACGCCATGACCAAGAAACTGCTTCTCGCGATCGTCACCACCGGCCTGATTCTGGGCGCCACTGCCTGCAACACCGTGCGCGGCATGGGGCAAGACCTCGAATCCGCCGCCAACGCGGTCGACAAGGCGACCTGAACCGCCTGCACGCCGTCAAGCCAGAGACGAAGCCAACAAAAAGACCGGCGTGCGCAACAAGGCGAACGCCGGTCTTTTCATGCATCAAAGGTGTGCATCACAGGTGTGTTGGCCGCTTCACCCATCGTGCCGATGGTTGGCGATCATGTCGCGCGCGCGCAGCCACAGGGCGAGGCGCTGTCCGCAGATCAACCCCGGCACCAGCCCGAGCCCGAAATCGGTCAGCATCGTCGCCAGCAGCGTCGCATGGTCGGCGGCACCGGTGTGGAACTGGGGAAAGACGATCCGGCGCACCACGAAGATCGCCGCAATCAGCAGCAGCGCTGCGGGCGACTGGCGCAGCATGACACGCGCCGCACCCTCCTCCCCCTCGATGTGCAGCCGCATCAGCCGCGCGCGCCACAGGCCGAGCATTCCGCCGCCGACGAGGCCCGCCAGCAGCGCCACCCAGCCCAGACCGTGGGGCGGCGCCGCGAACAGCGCGGCCACCACCACAGCGGTCACCAGAATGGGCAGTATCCACAGCATGGGCAGGCGAAGAGGGCGGGCCACGCCCACCCTCTTCATACGCCAGAGCATGATGACCGCGAAAATCGCGATGGGCAGCCACGCCACCCACGCCGGTTGTCCTACGCCACCATGCCCCATACGCGCTTACCCCTCGGTTTGGTCACCCTTCCAGACCAGCACAGGCTTACGCGCCGCGCGGGTTTCGTCAAGCCGGCGGCGCGGCGCGTAGAACGGCGCGGCGTGCAGGCTCTCGTCGCCCGCCTTGGCGCGCTCGGCGAGACGGCGCATCGAGGCAATGAAGCGGTCGAGCCCCTGCTTGCTCTCGGTCTCGGTCGGCTCGATCAGCATCGCGCCCTTGACCACCAGCGGGAAGTAGACCGTCATCGGGTGGAAACCCTCGTCGATCAGCCCCTTGGCGATGTCGAGCGTGGAGAGCCCCTCGGGCAGGCCCGCATCGCTGAACAGCGCCTCGTGCATGCACGGACCGCTGGCGCCGAACGGCGCTTCGAGCACGTCGTCGAGGCTGCGCAGCACGTAGTTGGCGTTGAGCACCGCATCTTCGGCCACCTGGCGCAGGCCATCGGCGCCGTGGCTGAGGATATAGGCCAGGGCACGGGTGAACATGCCCATCTGGCCGTGGAAGGCGACCATGCGGCCAAACGCCCTGTCGTGCCCTTCACCGCGGTTCTCCTCCTCGACGAGGTGGATCGAACCATCGGCCCCGCGCGTCACGAAGGGCAGCGGCGCGAAGGGCGCCAGCGCTTCGGACAGCACCACCGGACCCGCGCCCGGACCACCACCGCCGTGCGGGGTGGAGAAGGTCTTGTGCAGGTTGATGTGCATCGCATCGACGCCAAGGTCGCCCGGACGCACGCGCCCGACGATGGCGTTGAAGTTCGCGCCGTCGCAGTAGACATAACCGCCCGCGGCGTGAACCGCATCGGCGATGTCCTTGAGCTCGGGCTCGAACAGGCCGCAGGTGTTGGGGTTGGTGATCATCACGCCCGCAACGTCCGGCCCCAGCTTTTCCTTGAGCGCGGCGACATCGACGCGGCCCTCGGGGGTGGCCGGGATGGTCTGCACCTTGAAGCCCGCGAAGGCGGCGGTTGCCGGGTTGGTGCCGTGCGCGCTTTCGGGCACGAGCACGATGTCACGCGTTTCCCCGCGCGCGTCGAGCGCGGCGCGGATGCACAGCAGGCCGCACAGCTCGCCATGCGCGCCCGCCTTGGGGCTCATCGCCACCGAAGCCATGCCGGTCAGCGTGATGAGCCAGTCGGCCAGCTGCTCGATCACCTCGAGCGCGCCTTCGACCGTCTTTTGCGGCTGGAGCGGGTGGACATCGGCGAAGCCGGGCAGACGCGCCATCTTTTCGTTGAGGCGCGGGTTGTGCTTCATCGTGCACGAGCCGAGCGGGAACGGGCCAAGGTCGATGCCGTAGTTCTGGCGCGACAGGCGCGTGTAGTGGCGCACCACTTCGGGCTCGGTCAGGCCGGGCAGCGCGGGCGCCGCCTTGCGCGCGAACTTCGCCAGCGCCGAAGCCATCGGACGCTCGCACGCGTCGATGTCGACGCCCCACTTGCCTTCGCCGTCGAGTTCGAAGATCAGCGGTTCCTCGAGCATCAGCGCGCGGTCGCCGCTCGCGGTGACGGGGCCGGTGGCGACACCCTCGGTCGAATTCATGCTCGGGCGCCAGCCCGCCGTGTTCACGCCGCTCATGCGCGCTCTCCTTCCAGAACCGCGGCCAGCGCCGTGGCGAACTCCTCGATATCCTCGTCGCTGACCGTCTCGGTCGCCGCCACCAGCAGGCCGTTGTGCAGCGCGCCGTGCTCGGGGAACAGGCGGCCGAGCGAAACACCGCCCAGCACGCCGCGATCCGCCAGATCGCGCACCACTTCGCGCGCCTCACGCGGGAGGACCAGCGTCGCCTCGTTGAAATAGGCGTCCGAGAGCAGCGTAACGCCCTCGATCTGCGTCAGGCGATGGACTACGGCCTGCATCCGGTCATGATTGCGCGCGGCGAGACGGGCCAGCCCTTCGCCGCCCAGAAGGCTCATGTGGATGCTGAAAGCCAGGGCGCAAAGTCCTGAATTCGTGCAGATATTGCTCGTCGCCTTCTCGCGGCGGATGTGCTGCTCGCGGGTCGAGAGGGTGAGCACGAAACCGCGCTTGCCCTCGGCATCGACAGTCTCGCCGCACAGACGGCCCGGCATCTGGCGCACGAACTTTTCCGAGCAACCGAACAAGCCAAGGTAGGGGCCACCGAACTGCAGGCCGACGCCCAGCGACTGGCCCTCGCCCACCACGATGTCCGCGCCGAGATGGCCCGGCGCTTCGAGCAGGCCAAGCGCGACCGGCTCGGTCACCACCACGATCAGCAGCGCCTTCTTCGCGTGCGCCGCCTCGGCGATCGCGGCAAGGTCGGGGATACGGCCCATGATGTCGGGATACTGAACCACCACGCTCGAGGTGGCCTCGTCGATCGCCGCGATCACCGCCGCATCGTCCGCCTCGGCGGTAAGCTCAGGCACGAGGCTTGCGATGTCGTCCTTGGTGAACTTGGCCATCGTGCGCACGACTTCGCCGTAGTGCGGGTGCAGACCGCCCGAAAGCACGGCCTTGCCCTTGCGGGTGATGCGCGCGGCCATGAGAATCGCTTCCCAGCACGCGGTCGAACCGTCGTACATCGAGGCGTTGGCGATGTCGGTGCCGAACAGGCGCGCGACCTGGGTCTGGAACTCGAACAGGACCTGCAGCGTGCCTTGCGCGATTTCGGGCTGGTAGGGCGTGTAGGCGGTCAGGAACTCGCCGCGCTGGATCAGGTGATCGACCGAGGCGGGGACGTGGTGGCGATAGGCGCCTGCGCCCAGGAAGAACGGCGCCGAACCGGCGTTGAGGTTCTTGGCGGCGAGCTTGGAGAGGTGGCGCTCGACTGCCATTTCGCTGGCGTGCATGGGCAGACCGGCGATCGGGCCGGACTGGCGGGCGGCTTCGGGGACGTCACGGAACAGTTCGTCGACCGAGCCCGCGCCGATCGTTTCCAGCATACTGGCGCGGTCGGCGGGCGTAAGGGGGAGATAACGCATCAGGTGTCTGCAATCCCGGCTGAGAGAGGTGGGCCGCCCCGCAGGACAGGGGCGGCCGGGGAAGCGGTCAGGCCGATCGGGCGGGCGGCGCGTTCACTCGGGCGCCCCCCGCTTCGCAAGCCTGACCCGAGGCCCGATCAGAGGCCTTCGACGTAAGTCTTGTAGGCGGCCTCATCCATCAGCTCTTCGAGCTCGGACGGGTTCGACAGGGTGACGCGGAACAGCCAGCCGCCGACTTCGGCGTCGGTGTTGACCAGCTCGGGCTCGTCGGCGAGCGCTTCGTTGATCGCGGCGATCACGCCCGAAACGGGGGTGTAGACATCGCTTGCGGCCTTGACCGAATCGACCACTGCGACCGAATCGCCCTTGGCGACTTCGGCGCCTTCCTCGGGCAGGTCGACGAAGGTGATGTCGCCCAGCTGGCCCTGCGCGTAGTCGGTGATGCCAACGGTGCCCAGGTCACCTTCGACTTCGATCCACTCGTGATCTTCGGAATAATAGACAGACATGGGGCAAGCTCCTCAGCGGTAATAACGGTTGGGGACGAAGGGCATGGGCACGACACTGGCGTTGAGCCGCTTGCCCCGCATTTCGATTTCGAGCGCCGTGCCGACAGCCGCGCTGCCCGCATCGACATAGGCCATGGCGATGGGCTGCTTGAGCGACGGGGCGAAGCCACCCGAAGTCACCACACCCACTTCGTGCGCTCCGGCAAAGACCTTGGCACCCTCGCGCGCGGCCATGCGGCCTTCGAGCACGAGGCCGACGCGGGTGCGCGCGGTGCCTTCGGCGAGGTCCTTCTGCACACGCGCGGCGCCGGGGAAGCCCCCTTCACTGCGGCGGCGCTTGTTGACGCCGAAGATCAGCCCGGATTCGACGGCGCCCTGCGCCGGCGTCATGTCGTGGCCATAGAGCGGCAGACCCGCTTCGAGGCGCAGCGAATCGCGCGCGCCAAGGCCGATCGGCTTCACTTCGGGCTCGGCGCAGAGGAGATCCGCAATCGTTGCCGCAGCCTCACCGGGCAGCGCGATCTCGAAACCGTCCTCGCCGGTGTAGCCCGAACGGCTGATCCACACGTCGACACCGCCAAGCTTGAAGGACGCGCCCTTCATGAACTTGAGATCAGCAAGCGCCACGTCACCTTCGACCAGCCGCGCCAGCGCCTCGGCCGCCTTGGGGCCCTGAAGCGCGAGCAGCGCGTTCTCGTCGAGGTGGTTGAGGTTGACCGCATCGGGCAGGTATTCGCGCAAGGTTCCGATGTCGTCCCACTTGGTCGCGCCGTTGACGACGAGGTAGAACCCCGTGTTCCACCGGGTGACCATGAGATCGTCGAGAATACCGCCCGCTTCATCGAGCAGCAGCGAATAGCGCACCGAGCCGGTCTTGAGCGTTGCCAGATCGATCGGCAGCGCCGCCTCGATCGCCGCGTCGAGATCGACCTCCGCACCTTCGGCCGCCGAGAGGTAGAGCTGGCCCATATGGCTGACATCGAACAGCCCGGCGCTCTCGCGCGTCCAGAGGTGTTCGGCCAGGATTCCCTCGAACTGGACGGGCATCATGTAGCCAGCGAATTCGACCATGCGCGCGCCGTGGGCGCGGTGCCAGGCGTCCAGCGGCAGGATACCGGGTTCGATCGGCTCGAGACCGAGTTCGTCGTCAAATTGGGAAATATCGCTCAAGACATAGCTCCGCACAGCACTGGTACACCATTTTCTGGTGCCCCCTCTGTCACGGAAACCTGAGAGTTTTCCCCCGGAACCTGCCTGTCAGCCGGTCGTCGAGGTTACACCGTCGGCGGCCTTGCCCACTTGGGACGAGACACTTTCCAGAGTTTCGCTATCGACGGGCGCGGTCCTTTTGCCTGAGAGTTTCCGGGGCGGTTGCTCCTTCGGCGCCAACCGATCCGTGCCTCGAAAGGTGCGAATCAGCCGGTCTCTCCCGCGCTGTCAGCGATTGAAACGACGATTGGTTCAGAGCCTTCGCCAAGTCAACGCCGCAAATGGACATTGCACAGCTAAAGGGGTGTTTTTTGCACCATGCGGCGCAAGGCGTCGTGCTCGGCAACGAAACGCCCGCGCGCCTTTTCGAACGCCAGCGCGAGGATCGCGCGCGCCAGATCGCGCGCGCGGATCGAGCGGAAACGGCGCCAGCCGCCATGGAGGACGAGCGCATCGGCCAGCGGCGCGGCGATCTGCCCCAGCGCCTCGAGCACCCGGCGCTCACCACGCGCCCCCCGCAACAAGCCGGGGCGCACGATATCGAGCCGCGCAAAGCCCAGCTTGCCCAGTGCCTCTTCCATCTCACCCTTGACCGAAAGGTAGAAATTGCGGCTCCCGCGCTCCGCGCCGACCGAGGACACCACGATCATATGGTCGATCCCGGCCTCACGCGCGGCGCGCGCACAGTCGAGCACGAGAGCCAGATCGACCGCGCGAAACGCCTCCTGCGATCCGGCGCGCGCCATCGTCGTGCCCAGCGCGCAGACCAGCACATCGGCCCGCGCCGCCGCGATCAGCTCGCCCCAGCGTTCGACCGGCCCGACCAGAACCTCCATCCGCGCGCCCTGCGGCAACGCCAGTTCGCCGCGCGCAACCGCGATCAGGCGCGCGTCACCACGTTCGCACGCCGCCTCGATAAGCGCCGAACCGACCATCCCGCTCGCCCCGACCAGGCACAGGCGCCGTGCCGACCCGGCCCCTGCCCTGCCCGCAGGCTCAAACATTGCGCAAGCCCTCCTGCACGCGCCCATAGATGCGTTCGTGGCAGGTAATCGCGTAACGATCGGTCATCCCGGCGATGTAGTCGGCGATGTGACGGCTGCGTTCGGGCTCGGTGCGCGGCATGGTGTCGATCCAGTCCTCTTCCATGAGGACGGTCTCTTGCGAGTAGGCCGCGTAGAGCTCGGCCAGCACTGCGCGCGCGCGGCGCGCGGTCTCGAGCTGTTCGGGGTGGTAGTAGAGCTTTTCGTACATGAAACGCTTGAAGGCCCGTTCGCCCTCTTCCATCTCGCTCGAGAAGGCGATCAGCGCGCGCCCCGCCGCACGCACCTCGTCGACGCTTTCGACGCCGACCAGCCGCTTGCGCGATTCCGCGATGAGGTCGTTGACCATGGTGCCGATCTGGCTGCGCAACAGTTCGGCGAGCTGGCGGCTGCGCGCCACCCCCGGATAGCGCTGTTCGACCGCGCTCCAGTTGGCGACGAGGAAGGGATGCGCGAGCAGCTCGTCCATATCGAGGAAGCCCGCGCGCAGGCCATCGTCGATATCGTGGTTGTCGTAGGCGATGTCATCCGACAAGGCGGCGACCTGCGCTTCCAGACTGGCGTGGGTGCCCAGTTCCAGATCGTAGGCCGCGTTGAGCTCGCTCAGCGCCCAGTTGGGGTTGGTGACGGGTCCGTTATGCTTGGCCAGCCCCTCGAGCATTTCCCAGGTGAGGTTGAGCCCGTCGTGCTCGCAATAGGGGCTGTCGATGCGCATCAGCGTGCGCAGCGTGTTGGCGTTGTGATCGAACCCGCCCGCCTTGTGCAGCGCCGCGTCGAGCGCTTCCTCGCCCGCGTGGCCGAAGGGGGGATGGCCGATGTCATGCGCGAGCGCGAGGCCTTCGGTCAGGTCCTCGTCGAGCCCGAGCAGGCGTGCGATCACCCGCGCGATCTGCGCGACTTCGAGGCTGTGGGTCAGGCGCACGCGGTAATGATCGCCATCGGGCGCGATGAAGACCTGGGTCTTGTAGCGCAGGCGGCGGAACGCGATCGAGTGGATGATGCGGTCGCGGTCGCGCTGGTAGGGGCTGCGCTCGCCGCGGGCGAGGCCGTTTTCCATCGGGTATTCCCGGCCGCGCGAGCGCGCCGGATCGGAAGCGTAAGGTGCAAGCATCAGGCTGAAATTCTTTCCCGTAGCGGCGGTCTGGGACAGACCTGTCCTAGCGGGCAAGCCCTGCCTTGCACAAGGCCGCAGAACTTGCCGTGACCATCACCACGCGGTCATCGCCGACCGCGCGCACCGCGCGCACCCAGGCGCCGAGCGTCGGCTTGTCGCCTTCGAGCTTTTGCAGCTTCATCAGTTCGATCAGGCTGAGCTTACGGGTCAGCCGCCGCGCCATGCAGTCCGAGACACGCTCGGACAGCCCGCTTTCGCGCAAGGCGGCGTGAAGACGCCAGGCCGCGTAGAAATCGGCCGCGAACCACAGGGCGCCGCACAAGGCGGCAAGGACGAGAATCCGTTTGAGAAGGCGCAGCATCAGCCGCGCCTTCTACCCGGTCTTGCTCAGTCCGTCAGCGCCTTGTTGATCTCCTCGACCATCTTCTTGGCATCGGCGAGGAGCATCATGGTCTGGTCCATATAGAACACCTCGTTGTCGACGCCCGCGTAGCCCTGCCCGCCCATCGAGCGTTTGATGAAGAAAATCGTCTTGGCCTTCTCCACGTCGAACACCGGCATACCGTAGATCGGCGAGCTTTTCTCCGTCTTGGCGGACGGATTGACGACGTCGTTGGCGCCGATGATGAAGGCTACGTCGGCCTGTGCGAACTCCGAATTGATGTCTTCCAGCTCGAACACGTCGTCATAGGGCACGCTGGCTTCGGCGAGCAGCACGTTCATGTGGCCCGGCATGCGCCCCGCGACGGGGTGGATCGCGAACTTGACGTTCACGCCATGCTCCTTGAGCAGGTCGGTCATCTCGCGCAGCGCGTGCTGCGCCTGGGCGACCGCCATGCCATAGCCGGGAATGACGATGACGTTTTCGGCCTCCTTCATGAGGAACGCGGCGTCTTCGGCCGAGCCGCGCTTCCACGGACGCTGCTCCCTGGCCGTGCCGCCCGCACCGCCCGCGCCCGCATCGGCCCCGAAGCCGCCCGCGATGACCGAGAAGAACGAGCGGTTCATCGCCCGGCACATGATGTACGAAAGGATCGCGCCCGATGAGCCCACCAGCGCGCCGGTGATGATCATCGCGGTGTTGTGAAGCGTAAAGCCCATCGCCGCCGCCGCCCAGCCCGAGTACGAATTGAGCATCGAGACGACGACCGGCATGTCCGCGCCCCCGATCGGGATAATGAGCAGAAAACCGATCGCGAAACTGAGCGCCACGATCGCCCAGAACAGCGCGGGCGTGTCCCAGTGGAACAGGCTGACGAGCACCAGGATCGCGGCCAGTGCGGCCAGATTGATCGCGTGGCGCGCGGGCAACAGGATCGGCGCACCCGACATGGTGCCGTTGAGCTTGGCAAAGGCAATGACCGAGCCCGAAAAAGTGATCGCGCCGATCGCCACGCCCAGCCCCATCTCGATCCGGCTGCCTTTCAGGATGTCAAGCCCGCCCGGCTCAAGAATGCCGAAGGCGTCGGGGTTGAGGTAGGCCGCAACGCCCACCAGCACCGCCGCGAGCCCCACCAGCGAGTGGAACGCGGCGACAAGCTGGGGCATCTGCGTCATCTGGATCTTGCGGGCCGTCGTCAGCCCGATGACCGCGCCGATGGCGATCGCAGCGAGGATTTCGGGCAGGCTGGCGATGTCGTGCGTCGCCAGCGTGGTGACGACCGCAATCGCCATGCCGACCATGCCATAGCGGTTGCCCTTGCGGCTGGTCGCCGGCGAAGACAGCCCGCGCAGCGCGAGGATGAAGCAGACGCCCGCGATGAGGTAGGCCAGCGCCACCCACGGGTTAACGGCATGAACCTCCATCACTTGCCCTCCTTGCGGGAAGGCGCCTTGTCCTTCTTCTTGTACATCGCGAGCATCCGCTCGGTGACGGCAAAGCCGCCGAAGATATTGACGCTCGCCAAGACGACCGCGGCGAGGCCTAGCCACTTGGCGCCGGGCACACCGGCGGCCGCGCTCGCCACCAGCGCGCCCACGATGATGACCGAGGATATCGCGTTGGTGACCGCCATGAGCGGCGTGTGCAGCGCCGGGGTCACCGACCAGACCACGTAGTAGCCCACGAAGCAGGCCAGCACGAAGATCGACAGAATACTGATGAAATCCATGGTGCGTGCTCCCCTCTTCAGCCCTGCAACCGCGCGTGAACGATCCGGCCACCCTGCGTGAGGCGGATGGCGTTGCCGATTTCCTCGTCGAGCACCGGGCCGCCCGCCACCTTGTCCCAGAAGGCGGACAGGAAATTGAACAGGTTGCGCGCAAACAGCGCGGAAGCGTCGGCGGGCAGGTGCGCGGGCGTGTTCGACAGGCCGATGATCTTGACCCCGTGTTTTTCGACCACCTGATCGGCCACCGTGCCCTCGACGTTACCGCCTTGTGGGGCGGCCAGATCGAAGATCACGCTGCCCGGCTTCATCGAGGCGATCTGCGCGTCCGAAATGAGGCGCGGCGCAGGCCGCCCCGGAATGAGCGCGGTGGTGATGACGATGTCCTGCTTGGCGATATGCGCGCTGACCAGCTGGCCTTGCGCCCTCTGGTACTCCTCGCTCATTTCAGTGGCGTAGCCGCCCGAACCCTCGCCCTCGATCCCGGCGACATTCTCGACGAAGATCGGCTTGGCGCCGAGCGAGAGGATCTGCTCCTTCGTCGCCGAGCGCACGTCGGTGGCCGAGACTTGCGCCCCCAGCCGCCGCGCGGTGGCGATCGCCTGCAGGCCCGCCACGCCCACGCCCATCACGAAGCACTTGGCCGCACTGATCGTGCCCGCCGCCGTCATCATCATCGGAAAGGCCCGGCCATAAGTGTCAGCAGCCATGATGACCGCCTTGTACCCGGCAAGGTTCGACTGGCTGGAGAGGATGTCCATCGATTGCGCGCGCGTGATGCGCGGCATGAATTCCATCGCCAGCGCCTCGAGCCCGGCGGCGGCATAGGCCTCGACCCGCGCGCGGCCACCCCCGGCGCCTTGCCCGAAGGGATCGAGACCGGCGACCACCCAGGCGCCCGGCGCCACTGTGCCCAGAAGAGCGGGATCGGGCCCCTGCACGCCCAGCACGATGTCCGCGCCCGCCGTGATCGCATCCGCCTCGCCCACATCGGCGCCAGCGGTGCGATAATCTTCGTCGGCGATCGAAGCGGACAGCCCTGCACCGCGTTCCACCGCGACAACGGCGCCCAGCCCGATCAGTTTTTTCACCGTCTCGGGCGTCGCCGCGACACGCGTTTCCCCACTCGCGCGTTCGGCAAGAACCGCGATCTTCCTGTTTTCAGCCATGCTTGTCTAATCCGCCCCCTCAGGCTGCGCTCACGATGCGATCAGGCCCACGACGAAAATGACGACCAGCGCGCAGAACCCGGTCCCCCAGAACGCGGCCTTCACGAAGCCGTTGTAGGTTTCCTGTGCGCTCTTGATATCCTGCCCCGAAGTCATCGTGCCTCCTGTCCCTGAAAAACCCGCCGGAACGTCAGTACCCGGCAGCCGCAACGCGATGCCTGTTCGCCCGCACGCGAACGCACTGGGACCACCGACACCGCATCGTTCTTCGTCGTTGTGCCCACTATGCTGCGGGCTGCTTGCCTCGTCCATTACCCCAAAGCACAGCCGAATGCCACCGCCACGATCGACAGGCGGGATGCGGGAGAGGAGGACAAGCTTAATTGCCTCTTTACCGTGCGCAGCTAAACCCTTGTGTCAAAGCGGCACAACTAGGGTAGAAGACACGAGCCATGGCGGAATTCGAGCAACGCCTTTTGATGCTCATCGACGATGAGCCGGCACAAAGCCGCCTGATCTCCGCGCTCGCCGCGCGCGAAGGCTGGCGCACGGTGCTTGCCGCCGACGCCGACACCGCCATCGCCATGCTCGGCACGCGCCAGGGGATGCAGCTCTCGGCGATCATTCTGGACCAGTGGGTGCCCGGTGACGATGCCTGCGCGCTGATCGCCGAGCTCAAGTCGCGCCGCCCCGCGCTGCCGATCCTGATGATTACCGCCAGCACCTCGCCGCTGCTCGCGGTCGAGGCGATGCGCGCGGGCGCGAGCGACTATCTGGTCAAGCCGGTCGCCCCCGAAAGGCTCATGCACGCGCTGCGCTCGGCAACCACGCGTGAGGCGGCGCGCGACGAACTTGCCCCGCTAACCGAAAAGATGCCCTCGCGCCCCGATTTCGAATCGATGATCGGCGCGGCTCCCAATTTCCGCAAGGCGCTCGCCGTTGCCGCCAAGGCCGCACGCGGCAGCACGCCGGTGCTGATCGAGGGCGAGAGCGGGACCGGCAAGGAAATGCTGATCCGCGCGATGCACGCGGCCTCCTCGCGCGCGAAGGCGCCGCTCAGGATCATCAACATCAGCGGCATTCCGGCCAATTCGATCGAATCGGTACTGTTCGGACACGAAAAGGGCGCCTTTCCCGGCGCGTTCGAACGACAGGTCGGCGCGCTCCAGCACGCCGACGGCGCGACCCTCGCGCTCGACGAGGTCGACCGCCTGCCGATGTCGGTGCAGGAGCGCCTGCTCGAAGCGATCCGGCGCGGCGACGTGCGCCCGATCGGCGCGCGCCATTCGTTCAAGGTCGATGTCCGGCTGATCTCGGCAAGCAACCTGCCCCTGGCCGATCTTGCGGCGACGGGCAACTTCCTGCCCGAACTCGCCGAAGCGCTGGGGCAGACCAAAGTGCTGCTGCCGCCCTTGCGCGAACGCGCGGGCGATATTCCCGCGCTTGCCCGCTACTTCCTTGCCCGTATCGGCGAACAGCCCGGCCTGCGCGAGCTGAGCATCACCGACGCCGCGCTTTCGCTGCTCGCCGCCTACGACTGGCCCGAGAACGTGCGCCAGCTGCAGGCCGCGCTGTTTCGCGCCTCGGTGTTCTGCGACAGCGACGCGCTGACCACCGAGGATTTCCCCCAGCTTCTCACCATCCTGGGCCCCGGCCCCTCCAATGTCGCGGGCAATCCGCTGCAGGAGAGCGCGGGCGTCATGCTCTACACCGAGGATGGCAACCTGCGCCCGCTCGAGGAAATCGAGGCCGACGTGATCCGCCTCGCCATCGGGCTCTATCGCGGCCGGATGACCGAAGTTGCCCGGCGGCTGGGCATCGGGCGTTCGACCCTCTACCGCAAGCTGGCCGAACTGGGCATCGACAACGCCGCCTGAGGGCGCCCTGAGGCCGTTCAGGCGCTCCAGTCAACGGCGTGGCTGACAAGGTCGACACCGTCCGAGCGGCACACCGTCAGCGTCAGTGCTCGGCGCTCCCAGTCGATCGTCACCTCGCCGAAATTGCCATCGCCCACGCAGATGCCCTGACGGTCGGGATCGGGTTCGCGCGCGGTCGCTTCCGCATTGCTCGCGTTGGGGCGATTGAGCGAGGAGGCGGTCATTTCCCAGAGCCCCTGCGCGAAGCCCGGCACCACCTTGCGATAGATCCCGCCGACATGGCGATCGCCGGAAAGCACCACCAGCCCACCACCCGCGCGCGCGGCCAGCGCGTCGTAGAGCCGGTCGCGCTCACCGGGCATCAGTTCCCAGCCTTCCCACAAGTGCGCGTCGGACAGCAGCTGGATCGACGAGACAAGCACGCGCAGGTCCGCGGGCTTTTGCAGTTCGCGCTCGAGCCAGGCCCATTGCACCGCGCCCAGCATGGAAGCCCCGGCGCTCGTATCGGGGACATAGCGCCCACGCACGGGCAGCTTGGTGCCCACCGGCGGCAGCACGAGATCCGAGCGCTGGAAACGCGTGTCGAGCAGGATGATCTGCACGCGGCGCCCCGGCGGCCCATAGGTGCGCGCATGATAGACCCCTTCGCGCTCGCGCACGTCGTCGGGCGCGTTCCAGAACGTCTCGTAGATATGTTCCGACCAGCGCTTGAAGGGAAACACCGCGCCCCCGTCGTTGAAGCCGAAGTCATGATCGTCCCACACCGTCAGCATCGGCACCGCGCGGCGAAAATCGCGAAATTCGGCGCGGCCGTTGAGGTATTCGTAAGCCCGGCGCAGCGAACCCAGGTCCGCGCCGCCGTCCCAGCCCGGATCGCCGTAAACGCAGTCGCCGATGTAGAGGAAGAGCTGCGGATCGCGGCTGCGGATGCCCTGCCAGAAGGCCTGATCGCCCTCCTGGTTGTTGCAGCTGCCCACCGAAAAGCGCGTCAGCACGCTATCCGCTGCAAGCTGCGGCCCCGGCGGGGCGACGGGCAGCGCGATCGTCTGTTCAAGATCGCGGTAGTAGGGATCGAGCAGCGCGGCCGGAGCCAGCGACGTGGCGGCCTGCGCGGACCCGGAACCCAGCGCCACAGCTCCGGACACGAGACCGGTCGTGGAAAGCGAAAGGAAGTGGCGGCGATCGTGTCCGGGGTGTCTGGTCATGCGCGCTTGTTCCACCCCGGCATGACCATTTCAAGACGATGTGCCCCGCCTTTCCAAAACGCGACGAAGCGCCGGACCGCGAGGGACGCGGAACCGACGCTTCGCCCATGCGGATCGGACCGGAGCCCGATCGGCGATCAGTTCTCGAAGTAGACGCGGGGAACGTGGACGCCCTTCTTCGCCATGTACTTCACATATTGCACGCGGTTGTGCTGGAGTTCGTGGGCGTATTCGCCGTAGGCGTCGCGCGCATCCTCAAGGTCGCTGGCGCGGCGCAAGTCGCTCGCCAGCTCCTTCTTGGTCTCATCGACGTTGATGCGATAGTCGTACCACTTCGAATTCTGGATGCCGCCGAGCGGCGCAGTGATGATGCGCGTCTCTTCGGTCTGCGCCATCTGCTGTTCGGCGGTCATCGGCCAGTGGGTCATCGGAACCGCAGCCACGGCCATGCTGGCGGGGATGGTCATCGCGGCGGCGATGGCGGCGGTGCGGAAAATCTTGGTCTGCTTCATGGGAAGGTCTCCCTTATCCTTGTCGCTTAGGCCCGATTGCCTGCGTTCAGGAGGGAAACGGCGCAAACCGAACTTTTCATCCCGACCAAGAGACGATGCGCGCCGCAGATGCGATGAATTTCCGGTTGTGCCAAGCGGTGAACACACCGCCCCCACCCGGTTCATCGCGCAGAAATCCTGGGTTCAGCGGGGCGCAAGCTTTGTCGCAGGCAGAGCGCTGCGAAATGCGCCCCGTTAGCGCGGGAGCTGCGTGAAATCGGTCAGAGCCGCATCGCGCAGGCCCCGCCACACGCGCACCGCCTGCACCGTTTCGGCGACATCGTGCACGCGAACGATGTGCGCGCCTGCTTCCACCGCTTTGAGCGCGAGCGCGAGCGATCCGCCCAGCCGCTGGTGCGCGGGCGCCTCGTTCGAAAGCGCGCCGATCATCCGCTTGCGGCTCGCGCCGACAAGCAGCGGATGGCCCAGCGCATGGTAAAGGGCAAGCGCGTTCATCAGCGCGAGGTTCTCGGCCAGGGTCTTGCCAAAGCCGACCCCCGGATCGAGCAGAATGCGCTCGGGCGCGATGCCCGCTGCCACCGCCTCGTCGCGCGCGGTCTCGAGCCAGTCGAACACGTCGAGCACGACATCGGCGTAGTTCCCGTCACCGTGCAGGTCCTCGCCCTTGCCCGGCGCGTGCATGAGCACCACCGGCGCCTGGCTGGCAGCGGCGAGCGCGCGGCTGCGCGGATCGTAGCGCAGCGCCGACACGTCGTTGATGATGTGCCCGCCCGCGGCGAGCGCGGCCTCCATCACGCCAGCGCGGCGCGTGTCGAGGCTGATCGCGGCCCCCATTGCCGCCAGACGCTCGACCATCGGCACCACGCGCGCGATCTCGTCGCCCTCCCACACCGCCGCGGCGCCCGGACGGGTGGATTCGCCGCCCACGTCGATGATCGCCGCGCCCGCTTCGAGCATG
The DNA here is from genome assembly GCF_022832435.1 of Novosphingobium organovorum. Taxonomy (GTDB): domain Bacteria; phylum Pseudomonadota; class Alphaproteobacteria; order Sphingomonadales; family Sphingomonadaceae; genus Novosphingobium; species Novosphingobium organovorum. The sequence continues at coordinate 125,767 of NZ_JALHLF010000001.1, forward strand.
GCCGCGGCGTGTTCGCCCGCAACGTCGGGACGGTCGAGGAACTTGCCCCCGTCCGAGAAGCTGTCGGGCGTCATGTTGAGAATGCCCATGACCTGCGGCTGATCGAGCCGCACGGTGCGCGTACCGCACACCATCGGGGCATGGACCTTGCGCAGCGCCGCCCACTGGCGCGCGGCCCGTTCGCGCAGATCAGGGGCAAGCGCCGTGATCGCGGCGTCCATGTCCGGGGCATCGACCCGCCGGCGCGAGACAACCACCCCGTCCTCGCGCTCGATCAGCGCGAAGCGGCTGGCCCAGACCATCGCGCCGCCGAGCCGGACGGCCGCGCCCTCCTCGCTTTGCGGGCTGTCGACGAGGGCGATGGGGCGAAGATAGATCGTGCGCGGCATGACGGCTCTTTAGCCTTTGGGGCCCCGAAGTCGAGTGAAGAGGCGAAACGCGCGAGGCGCCTGCCCCTTCCCTGCGATCACGGTTCGGTGGCGAGGATGTAGAGCTGGCGGATCGCGTCGATCGGCTTGGACTGGCCTTCGTGTTCGATGTTCCAGAAGGTCCAGCCGTTGCACGAGGGGGCGCCCTGCAGTTCCTTGCCCACGCCGTGGATCGAGCCGGTGACCGTGCCCGAAATCAGCGAACCGTCGGCGCGGATCACCGCCTTGAACTTGCCCTTCTTGGCGGTCAGTTCGGTGCCCGGCGCGATCCAGCCGGTCTCGATCAGCGTGCCGAAGGCGACCTTGGGCTGGCTGCGCTTGGACTGCATGGTCTTGAGCGTGCTTTCGTCGAGCGGCAGCGCCATCTCGATACGCTCGAGCGCGGCTTCGCGGTAGTCACCCTCGCGCTCGCAGCCGATCCATTCGCGGCCCAGGCGCTTGGCGACGGCGCCGGTGGTGCCGGTACCGAAGAACGGGTCGAGCACGACATCGCCCTTGTTGGTGGTGGCCAGCAGCACGCGGTAGAGCAGCGCTTCGGGCTTTTGCGTCGGGTGGACCTTGCGGCCACCCTTCTTGAGACGCTCCGCACCGTTGCAGATCGGCAGGTGCCAGTCCGAACGCATCTGCAGTTCGTCGTTCAAGGTCTTCATCGCGCGGTAGTTGAAGGTGTACTTCGACTTTTCGCCCATGCTCGCCCAGATCAGCGTCTCGTGCGCGTTGGTGAAGCGGGTGCCCTTGAAGTTGGGCATCGGGTTCGCCTTGCGCCACACGATGTCGTTGAGGATCCAGAAGCCCATGTCTTGCATGATGGCGCCCAGACGGAAGATGTTGTGGTACGAACCGATCACCCACAGCGACCCTTCGGGCTTGAGCACGCGGCGCGCCTCGGTCAGCCAGTCGCGCGTGAACTGGTCGTAAGTCGCAAAGCTCGCGAACTTGTCCCACTCATCGTTCACCGCATCGACGCGGCTGCCGTCGGGACGGTCGAGATCGCCGCCGAGCTGGAGGTTGTACGGCGGATCGGCGAAGACCATGTCCACGCTCGCATCGGGAATGGTGCGCATCGCCTCGATGCAGTCACCCGGAATGATCTGGCCGAGCGGCAGAAGCTCTTTCGGCGTCGGCGCCGGAGCGCGGGCCCGAATTCGTTCCTTGAGCAGTACCTGACCCATCATAACCCCGTCTGAAAATCGTATTTAACTGTGGATAGGGGACTGTAATGATTCATCGGCGAGTCGCCGTCAAGTCGCGACTCGCCGGGAATCCTGATGATTCAAGATATCATGGAGGAGAACAAAACGAATCCGACACACGATGTGGAGTCTGGCGATTCGCGGGTGACTCAACATCTTGTGCCGAAGGCCCGATGCGGCCCGCGAAATTTTTTTGCGCACCCCCGAAAGGAACGGATTCAAACCCCTTCGCAGCTACTGCGCATCGCTCCCGCGATCAGAATGGCATTTCGAGCTGGGCGATGGGCGAGAAGCTGCGCCGGTGGTGCGGGCTCGGCCCATGCTCGCGCAGCGCGGCAAGATGCCCGGCGGTGCCATAGCCCGCGTTGCGCTCCCAGCCGTACTGGGGGAAAGCCTGCGCGAGCACGCGCATGATCTTGTCGCGGTGCTGCTTGGCGACGATCGAGGCGGCCGAGATCGACGGTTCGAGCGCATCGCCCCCCACGATCGCGCGCACCGCATCCCAGCGCCAGCCCTCGCACCGGCCCTGCGGGGTCTTGTTGCCGTCGATCAGCACTTCCTCGGGCTCGATCCCGGTCTTGGAACACAGCGTCGCGGCGGCGCGGGTCATTGCCAGCATGGTCGCTGCGAAGATGTTGATCCGATCGATCGTCTCAACGTCGACCACGCCGACCGCCCACAGGCAGGTTCTGTGAATTTCTGTTTCCAGCTGCAACCGGCGCTTGCCCGAAAGCTTCTTGGAATCATCGAGGCCCTCGGGCGCGTTCTTGCCAAGCAGGACCGCAGCGGCGACAACCGGCCCGGCCAGCGGCCCGCGCCCGGCCTCGTCGATGCCCATGATCCGCGGGCTGGCCAGCGCGATGCCCCCTACGGGGATGACAGGAGTAAGCGTCATGTTCTTGCGAAATTCCCTTCTTATGGCGCCCCTATCGTCGCTCGCGCTGGCGCTGGCAAGCTGCGGCTCGGCGGCCTCGGGGGGTGAGGATCGCGGCGAGAGGGGCCAGGGGCCTGCCGCCGATGGCGATGCGACGAACACGCCCTTCGCGGTCGAAACCAAGGCCAGCTTCGACGAGCCCTGGGCGATGGACTTCGATGCATCGACCAACACCGCGATCATCACCGAAAAGGCAGGCACGATCCGGCTTTACTTGCCCAATGGCACGAAAGGCACGGTGAGCGGCGCCCCCAGGGTCGCCTACGCCGGGCAAGGCGGGCTTGGCGACGTGCGTTTCGCGCCCCAGCCCGGCTGGGAGCCGCGCGCGGATGGCTCGCTCGACGGACGGAGGGTCTATCTCAGCTGGGCCGAGCCGAGCGCCGGGGAGACGAGCGGCGCGGCGGTGGGCCTGGGCACGCTGGCCTGCACGGCGCCCGATGCCTGCGCCCTCACCGGCCTTCGGGTGATCTGGCGCCAGCAGCCCAAGGTCACCGGGCACGGCCACTACTCGCACCGGCTCGCCTTCTCGCCCGATGACAAGTATCTCTTCGTCTCCTCGGGCGAGCGCCAGAAGCAAAGCCCGGCGCAGGACCTCTCGAACACGCTGGGCACGATCGTGCGCCTGCTGCCCGATGGACGGCCCGCACCGGGCAACCCGTTTGCAGCCAAGGGTTCGCCAAGCGACGAGATCTGGTCCTTTGGCCACCGCAACGTGCTCGGCCTCGCCTTCGACGCGGACGGCAACCTGTGGGACCTCGAACATGGGCCGCAGGGCGGAGACGAGATCAACCTGATCCGGCCGGGCCAGAACTACGGCTGGCCACTGGTCTCGGACGGCGATCACTACGATGGCACGCCGATCCCCCGCTCCTCCTCCCGCCCCGATCTCGCGCAGCCTGCGATCAGCTGGAACCCGGTCATCGCGCCGGGCGACTTCATCCTCTACAAAGGGGACAAGTATCCCGGCTTCCACGGGAAAGCCGTGGTGGCCTCGTTCGCGGTGCCGGGCCTCGTGCTGGTCAGCCTCAACGGCAGTTCGGGGGTCGAGGAAGCGCGCTATCCGCTCGCCAACCGCATCCGCGAAATCCGCGAGGACCCCGGCGGCACGATCTGGCTGCTCGAGGACGGCCCCGCTCCCGACAGCGGCCACCTGCTCAAGCTTGTCCCCCGCAAGGCCAGTTCCCATGCGAATTGAATCGACAAACCGCGCGCTCGCTCGTATCCGCGCGCCCCATGTCCAACACCACTGACACAGCGACCATCATTCCGCTCGACAACGTCGATCCCGCCCTTGTCGAAGCCCTGCTCGACCGCGCGTTCGAACCCGAGCGACGTCAGCGCACCGCCTACAAGGTGCGCGAAGGCGTGGAATGGCTGCCCGCGCTCAGCTTTGCGGTGATGGACGCCAAGGACATGCTCGTCGGCACGATCCAGTGCTGGCCGGTGGCCCTGAACGACGAGGAGGGCCGCGCCCACCCGATGATCATGGTCGGCCCGGTCGCGGTCGTGCCCGAACAGCAGAACCACGGCTATGGTCAGGCGCTGATGGCCTCGGCGCTCGCCGGGATCGACGAGCGCGCGCCGCTGCCGCAGGTGCTCATCGGCGATCCGGGCTACTACGGCCGCTTCTGGGGCTTCTCCAACGCCCAGACCGCCGGCTGGAGCCTGCCCGGCCCGTTCGAGCAGCACCGCCTGCTGGTGCGCTGCGCGAACCCGGCAGTCCTGCCCGAAAAGGGCACGCTGGGGCCCTGGACGCGCTGAACGCAGCCAGGCCTTTTTCCTTTCCCGCCGCCAACGCGACGCCTGCGGCGAAATACGGCTTAAATATTGGCGTGTGCCTCGCTATCTGGCATCGCACACGCCATGCCCTACGACGTCCCGCCCGACCTTGCCGGCCTTTCGCTGGCCGATGCCGCCGCCCTCCTCGCCGCGCGCAAGCTGCCGCCAGTGGAGACCTGGACGCCCGCCCACTGTGGTGACAGCGCGATGCGCATCCTGGCCGACGGGCGCTGGCTGCACGAGGGCCGCGCGCTCACCCGTCCGGCGATGGTGCGGGCGTTCTCCTCGCTTCTGGTGCGCGATGCGAAGGGCACGCACTGGCTGGTCACGCCCGGCCAGAAGCTCTCGATCGCGGTCGAGGATGCCGCGTTCCTCGCGGTCGACGTCACGCGGCAGGACGGCGCGCTCCTCTTCCGGCTCAACACCGACGAACTGGTCGTCGCCGGTCCCGACCACCCGATCCTCAGCCGCGGTGATCCCGACACCCCAGCGCTCTACCTTGGCGTGCGCCATGGCTGCGAGGCCCGGCTGAACCGCAGCACTTACGCCCAGCTGGTCGCCCTCGCGCTCGACGAACTGGGGGACCAGGACGATCCCGAAAATCTGGCCGTGACCAGCGGGGCCACCCGCTTTTCGCTGTTGCCCGCATGAGCGCGCTGTTCGACACGCTCGCCCACCGGCTGACGGCGGGCATGGCCGGGCCTGCGCCAGACCTCTACCCCGACCCGCGCACCGACACGATCGAGCACTTCACGCCCGCTGCGGTGCTTGTCGCGCTGACCGAGCGGCGCGCGCCGGGCGTGCTGCTGCTCCACCGCCCCTCCTCGATGCGCGCGCACCCAGGTCAGGTCGCCTTCCCCGGCGGCCGGATCGATCCCGGCGAAACCCCGATCGAGGCCGCGCTGCGCGAAGCGGACGAGGAACTGGGCATCGATCCCAGCGCCGTGCGCGTGGTCGGCACAGGCGATCTCTACCGCACCGGCAGCGGTTATGAGATTACCCCGGTGATCGGCGTGGTGCCGCCCGATCTCGCCATCACGCCCAACCCCGCCGAAGTCGCCAAGTGGTTCGAGGCTCCGGCCGACTTCGTGCTCGATCCCGCCAACCAGCAGCGCCGTTCGATGGAATGGGAGGGCGCCATGCGCCACTACGTCGAAATCCGCTGGCAGGATCACCGCATCTGGGGCGTGACCGGGGCGATCATCACCAATCTCACGCAGCGGCTGGGATGGCCGCTTTCGCAGGACGACACCGAATGACACAGCACCTCGTGGCCGAATGGATGAGCCGCGCCGATCTCGCCTCGCTCGTTGCCGCACTCGGGCCAGAGAACGCGCGCTACGTCGGCGGTGCGGTGCGCGACACCTTGCTCGGCCAGCCGGTCAAGGACATCGACATGGCCACCGTACACGTGCCCGATCAGGTCATGGCCCGGCTGAAGGCGGCGGGCATCCGCCATGTCCCGACCGGGATCGAACACGGCACGGTGACCGCCGTGCTCGAAGGCGGCCCGGTCGAGATCACGACACTGCGCCACGACGTATCGACCGACGGGCGGCGCGCCACGGTCGCCTTCGCGAGCGACTGGCGCGAGGATGCAGCCCGGCGCGATTTCACCATCAACGCGCTCTACGCCGATCCGCTGAGCGGGGAAATCTTCGACTATTTCGAGGGGCTCGCTGACCTTGCCACGCGCACCGTGCGCTTCATCGGCGACGCGCGCCAGCGCATCCGCGAGGATCACCTGCGCATCCTGCGCTACTTCCGTTTTCAGGCGCGGTTCGGCACGCTGCCCGCCGAGGCCGAGGCGGAGAGCGCCTGCCAGGACCTCGCCGCGATGCTCAAGGGCCTCTCGCGCGAGCGGGTGGGGATGGAGACGATGAACCTGCTCGGGCTTGCCGATCCCGCCCCCACCGTGCAACGCATGGCGCAGCTCGGCGTGCTCGCGGTGATCCTGCCCGAGGCCCGTCCCGACACTCTGGCCAATCTTGTCGAGGCCGAGCGCGCGCAAGCCATCGCGCCCGACGCGCTGCGCCGCCTTGCCGCGCTGCTGCCGCCCGATCCGCTGCTGGCCGAACAGGTCGCCGCGCGCTTTCGCCTCTCGGGCGCGCAGAAGAAGCGCCTCTCGCTCGCGGCCGCGCGTGAGAGCGAGCCGGGCGATCCGCGCACGCTCGCCTACCGCCTCGGCCGCGAGGCCGCGCTCGATCGCCTGCTGATCGCGCGGGCCGACACCCGCGCGCTCGAGGGTTGGGACATCCCGCGCTTCCCGCTCAAGGGTGGCCAGATCGTGGCGCGCGGCGTCAGCGCCGGTCCCGATGTCGCGCGCGTGCTGCGCGCCGTCGAGACGCGCTGGGTCTGTGAAGGCTTCCCCGACGACCAGCGGATCGAGGCCCTGCTCACGGACGAGCTGGCCCGGCCCCCGGCGTGAGCGCACAGGACCTCGACACGCTGCTGCGCGGCCAGCCGCTCCTGGCGCTGACCATCGTTGCGATCCTGCTCGCCATCGCCGCGCAGATGATCGCCGCCCGGCGCCCCGCGCTCGCCGGATTGCTGCGCAACACGGCCTATCTCGGGCTTGCCGCGGCGGGGATCCTCACCGTCGTCGGCTTTGCGCTGGGCAACCGGCATTCCGACGCCGCCTTGTGGTTCGACCGCACCCGACCGGCAACGATCGAGGGCGGCGAAACCGTGATCGCCCTGCGCCCGGACGGGCACTTCTGGGTCCGGGCCGAGCTGAACGGCGAACCGGTCGACTTCCTGATCGACACCGGCGCCACTTACACCAGCCTGTCCAGGGAGGTGGCCGAACGCGCTGGCGTCACGATGAGCCAGGACAACGAAGGCCGCCTGCTCGACACCGCCAACGGCACCGTGGTCGCGCGCATGGGCACCGCGCGCACGCTGCGCTTTGGCGGCATCCTCGCGCAGGACCTGCCGCTCGCGGTGCTGCCGGACGCCTCGGGCGATACCGCGGTGATCGGCATGAACCTGCTGTCGCGCCTCAAGCGCTGGCGGGTGGAGGACGATCGCCTGATCCTCACCCCCGGCGCCCCGGTCAGCAATCGGCAAGGCGCGCAGGAGTAAAGCACCCGCATGGACCTTGCCTTTCCCACCGACGCCAAGGCGCTGCTGGCGCTGCTTGCCGGACAACCGCTCCTGTTCCTGGCCGCCGCGGCGCTCGCCGTCACCTTCCTTGGCGCGGTGTTGCGCGGACCCCTGCCGATCCTGGGCGGGTTCATCAAGGGCGTGGGCAATCTCGGCCTGCTGGCCGCGTTTCTGCTCACCGTCGCGCAGTTCGCCCGCTTCAATTCGGGCTTCGACATCGCACTGCCGCAGATCGGGATCGAGCACCAGAGCGTGGCCGGGCGTGAAACCCGCGTAAAGATGTCGCCCGACGGGCACTTCTGGATCACCGCCGCGATCAACGGCGCGCGCCGCGACTTTCTCGTCGATACCGGCGCGACGCTCACCGCAATCGCCCCCTCCACCGCCGAGGCTGCCGCGATCGAGCCGCCCGCGATCCGCCGCACCGTGGCCATGCGCACCGCCAACGGCACCGTCGCGGCCGAAGTCGTCACCATCGACGAACTGCGCTTCGGCAACATCGTCGCGCGCGACCTCGACGCGATCGTCGCACCGGGGCTGGGCGATCAGAACGTGATCGGCATGAACCTGCTGTCGCGGCTGGCGAGCTGGCGGGTGGAGGGGCGCACGCTGATCCTCGTGCCCAACCATCCGCAACCTGAGGAAGTTTGAAGAAGGGATTTGTTCAAGGGGTTATCACCCCTTGCCCCCCGAACTGTCGAGCCCAACTCGCGCGCGCCACGTAGCGTGAGAGAGATGGGCTATAGGCAGGGGCGCTGGCCCTCGCTTTCTAGAATTTGTTATCCCGCGGAAAACCGTTGGGCGGCAAACGCCCGGCCGCGCCGCGCGCCACCTTCCACATCGCGATGTCCTTCTCGTTGCGCGTGCGCCCGCTGTCGCCGCCCATCGTCCACGAGAGGCCCTCTTCGAGCTTGAAGGTGGTCACGTCCGACATGCCCCCGTCGCGGTAGCGCTGGAGCGTGACACCCTGCCCCTTGGCCATGAGCGGCAGTTCCTCGAGACTGAAGACGACGAGCTTGCGGTTGTCGCCCACCACCGCGACGTGATCGTGCTCGGCAGGAATTTCGCGCACCACGGCCAGCTTCACATCGGGCTTGGTGCTCATCACCGCCTTGCCCTTGCGCGTTTCGGCGAGGATCTCGTCGGTCTCCACCGCAAAGCCGCGCCCGACACTCGAGGCAAGCAGGAGCTGCCCCTTGGGCTTGTGCGCAAAGGCCGCGACGATCTGCGCCTCGGCGTCGATGTCAACCATCGTGCGGATCGGCTCGCCAAAGCCGCGCGCGCCGGGCAGCTTGTCCCCGCCCAGCGTGTAGAAGCGGCCATTGTCGAGCGCGATGAGCAGCTTGTCGGTCGTCTGCGCGTGGAACACGAAGGCCGGGCCATCGCCTTCCTTGTACTTGAAATCGCTGTCGAGCGCGACGTGGCCCTTGGCCGCACGGATCCACCCGCGCGCCGAAAGGACCACCGTGATCGGCTCCTTCTCGATCATCGCGTCCATCGAGAATTCGACCGTGGGACGCGCCTCGGCGATCGTCGTGCGGCGCTGGCCGCGCAGGGTATCCTCGGCGTAGTCCTTGCGCAACGTGGTCAGGTCACGCTTGAGGCGGGTGCGCTGGCGGGCCGGGCTTTCGAGCAGCTTGTTGAGCTCGTCCTGCTCCTTGAGCAGTTCGGCGTGTTCCTGGCGCAGCTCCATTTCCTCCAGCTTGCGCAAGGAACGCAGGCGCATGTTGAGGATCGCCTCGGCCTGCCGGTCGGTCAGGTTGAATTCGGCCATCATCACCGGCTTGGGCTCGTCCTCGGTGCGGATGATCTCGATGATCCGGTCGAGGTTGAGGTAGGCGATGATGTAACCAGCGACCAGCTCCAGCCGCGCCGCGATCTTGTCGAGCCGGTGGCGCGTGCGGCGCTGGAGGATGTCGATCTGGTTGACCACCCACTGGCGCAGGAGGTCCTTGAGGCCGACCACGCCGGGCGTGCGCTGCGCGTCGAGTACGTTGAGATTGAGCGAAAAGCGGCTTTCGAGGTCGGTCAGCCGGTAGAGGCTTTCCTTCAGCAGTTCGGGATCGACATTGCGGCTCTTGGGCACGAGCACGATGCGGATCTGCTCGTCGCTCTCGTCGCGCACGTCCTCGAGGATCGGCAGCTTCTTGTCGGCGATGAGCTGGGCGATCTGTTCGATCAGCTTGCCCTTGGCGAGCATGTAGGGGATTTCGGAAACCACCAGCTGCCACTGGCCGCTGCCCAGTTTCTCGATGCCACTCTCTTCCCAGTGACCCGCCTCGTCCTTGCCGTTGGAAAAGCGCCCGCGCATCCGGAACGCGCCCTTGCCGGTTTCGTAGGCGTGGCTGATCGCCGCCGCGCTGTCGACGACGAGGCCGCCCGTGGCGAAGTCCGGCCCGTGGAAGACCTCCATCAGCTGCGCGTGTTCGACCTGGGGGTTGTCGATCAGCAGCATCGTCGCATCGATGATCTCGGCGACGTTGTGGCTGGGTATCGAGGTCGCCATGCCCACCGCAATACCCGTCGCGCCGTTGGCGAGGAGATTGGGGAACAGCCCCGGAAACAGATCGGGTTCGCTGTCCTCGCCGTTGTAGGTGGGCACGAAGTCGACGGTGCCTTCATCGAGGCCCGCCATCAGCTGGATCGCGGTCTTGGTCAGGCGCGCTTCGGTGTAGCGGTAGGCCGCCGCGTTATCCCCGTCGATATTGCCGAAGTTGCCCTGCCCCTGCACCAGCGGATAACGCAGCGAGAAATCCTGCGCGAGGCGCACCATGGCATCGTAGACCGAAGCATCGCCATGCGGGTGGTACTTACCGATGACATCACCGACCACGCGGGCTGACTTCTTGTAAGCGCTCGCGGGATCGAGCTTCAACTGGCGCATCGCCCACAACAGACGGCGGTGGACGGGCTTCAACCCGTCACGAAGATCCGGCAGCGAGCGCGCGGTGATGGTCGAAAGCGCATAGACGAGATAGCGCTCGGACAGCGCGGCATCGAAGGGCGCATCGACAATGGCGTCGAAGGGATCGGATTCGTCGTCGAGGGAAGTCACCATGGTAGGGCAAGCCTAGCAGCGGCAGCCCCTGCGCCAAAGCCTCAATTGGGCGTTTTCCAGAACCGCACGCAAACTCGGATTATCCATCGCCCGCGCCCCATGCGCGCTCACCGGTTGAACTCCCCGGAACGGCCGGGCGCGTGCGCGCATTGCGGAGGAAATCCCTTCAGAGACAAGAGACGTCACGATGGTGCAGCACATCGTCATCCTTGCCACCCATGGCTTTGAACAAAGTGAACTCACCGGCCCACGCGATGCGCTGCGCGACGCCGGCTTCGAGGCCGTGATCGCCAGCCCGGAACAGGGCGAGATAAAAGGCCGGCAGCCTACCGATTGGGGCGCCCCGGTCACGGTCGATATCACGCTCGCCGCGGTGAAGGCGAGCGCGTTCGACGGTCTCGTCTTGCCCGGCGGCCAGATGAACCCCGATCGCCTGCGCATCAATACAACAGCGGTCGAACTCGTACGCGTCTTTTTGCCGATGCCGGAAAGTCCGTTGACGCGATCTGCCACGCGCCCTGGCTGCTGATCGAAGCAGACCTGGTGCGCGGACGCACGGATACCGGATAGTCATCGATCCGTACCGATCTTGCCAGCGCGGGCGCAAAAGTGGTCGATCGCGAACTCGCCGCGGATGGCAATATCATCACCAGCCGGCAGCCCGGTGACATTCCAGCCTTTGCAAACGCAATAATCAAGGCGATGCATCAACCCGCCCAAGCGAATTCAGGCACGGCGGCTACCATTTCAGACACAGCGGGGACCACACGGCCAACCCGACCTTGCGGTCTCGTCCGATCAACCGATCTGCATGTCGCGCGAAACGCCCGGAATGCGCACCTCGAGCCCGTCGAGCGCCTCGGTCAGTTCGATCTGACAGGCAAGGCGGCTGGTGCGCGCGACGCCGGCGGCGAGATCGAGCATGTCTTCCTCGTCCATCGAGGCCGGTTCGACCCGCGCGAACCAGTCGTCCGAAAGATAGACGTGGCAGGTCGAGCAGGCCATCTGCCCCTCGCACGTTCCTTCGAGCGGCATACCCGCTCCTTGCGCCACTTCAAGCAGACGCGTGCCCGGCTCGGCGTTCACCGAAACCTCTTTTCCGTCGGCCGTGACGAAATTCACGTTAACCAATTTCAGACTCCCTGCGCCGCCGCAGCGGCATCGATTTGAGCGCAGGCATCCTCTATGTTCCCAAGCGTACTATATCGCCCGAATCCCAAACGGATAGAGCTTTTGGCCTCGGATGCGGAGAGACCCATTGCGGCCAGCACGTGGCTGGGCCGCCCCGAGCCGCTCGCGCAGGCCGAACCGGCGGAAAAGGCAAGGGTCCGAAGGTCCGACATCAGCCGCGCGACGTCGAGACCATCGCGCCGAAGGTTGAGGTTTCCCTTCCAGCGCGCCTGCGCGCACCCGTTGAGCGACCAACCGCCAAGCCGCTCCCGCGCCACCTGCCAGAGCCGGGCGACGTGCGCCGCATCCTCCTCCATGCGCGCGGCGGCCAGCGCCGCCGCCGCACCAAAGCCCGCGCACAGCGCCGGGCTCAGCGTGCCCGAGCGCGTTCCCTGCTCCTGCCCCCCGCCCCGGATCAGCGGCGCGAGATCGAGCCCGTCGCGCACCCACAGCGCGCCGATCCCCTTGGGGCCGTAGAGCTTGTGCGCGCTGAGCGCGATCAGGTCCGCGTTGGCGGGCGGCGCAAGTTTGCCGGCGCCCTGCACCGCATCGCACAGGAACAGCGCGCCCGCCGCGTGCGCACGATCGGCCAGCGCCTCGACCGGCTGGATTGTACCGATCTCGTTGTTGACCTGCATCACCGCGACCAGATCAGGCTGGTCGCCAAGGTTCGCATCGGCGGCAACGAGCCCCAGCCGATCGACCGCCATCGCCTGGCAAGCCGGATCGATCGCGCGCGCGGTGTCGAGCACCGCGGCGTGTTCGATGCCGCTGACCGCCAGACGCTTGGCCCCGCTACCGACCAGCGCCAGGTTGATCGCCTCGGTCGCGCCCGAGGTGAAGATCACGCGACCGCCGGGCGGCAGCAGCGCGGCCACCTGATCGCGCGCGACTTCGACCGCCGCCGCCGCCGCGCGGCCCGGCCGATGCGGGCTGTGCGGGTTGGCAAAGCCCATCAGATCCGGGCCCATCGGATCCGGCCCGCCAAGCCAGGGCAGCATGGCCGCGCGCGCCTCGGGCGCCAGCGGCGTCGTCGCCTGATAGTCGAGGTAGATCATGCGTTGATCCCGGCCCAGGCGGTGGCAAAGGCTTCGAGCTCTTCAGGTTGTGTATTCCAGCCCAGACTGACGCGCACGGTGCGCCGCGCGGTATCATCGTCAATGCCAAAGCCCTTGAGAACGCGACTGGTCTTCAAGGTCCCCGAGGAACAGGCGCTGCCCGCCGAAATCGCAAAGCCCATCGCGTCGAGCCGGATCAGCACCGCATTGGCGGCCAGACGCGGCGCCGCGACCGCGAAGATGTGCGAACATTGCACGCCAGGCTGAATGACCTCGCCATGCTTAAAGAGCTGGTTCTTGAAANGCCGCGACCGCGAAGATGTGCGAACATTGCACGCCAGGCTGAATGACCTCGCCATGCTTAAAGAGCTGGTTCTTGAAATCGAAGCGTTGCTCCGCGCTGGTTGCCCAGCCTTCGATCCCGCCGCATTCGATCGCAGCGGCAAACGCCATCGCGGCGGGCAGGTTTTCGGTTCCCGCACGGTATCCCCGCTCCTGTCCGCCCGTTGGCTCCAGCATCGCATAGTCGCGTACCAGCAACGCGCCGATGCCGACCGGTCCGCCCAGTTTGTGCGCCGATACCACGACCATGTCGGCATCGGGCAGCGCTGCCTTGCCCGCCGACTGCGAGCAATCGGCAAGGAACAACCCGCCCGCCGTGCGCACCTGCGTGATCGCTTCATTCGTAGCGTAGGGCAGCAACACCGTGCCCGTTTCCGAATTGATGGACTGTACGGCAACCACCGCCGGGCCACCGGCTGACAACGCCTGTGCAAGCGCTTCACCGTCAATTTCTCCGCCTCGCACGGCGATCTCCTGTGCATCAGGCGCAGCGCGGAACACCGCATCATGCTCGACCGCCGAGACCAGCCGCCGCTGGGCCTTGGCCCGGCCCAGGCCCAGCGCCAGCGCCTCGCTCGCGCCCGAGGTGAACAGCACTTCGCCCGCCCAGTTCAACGCGCGCTTCACGCGCTCGCGCGCCTCCTCGAGAGCGGCGCGCGCGGCGCGTCCGGCCTTGTGCGGGCTCGACGGGTTGGCCCAGAGCGCGGCGCCTTCCAGCCAGGCCTCGCGCGCCTCGGGACGAAGCGGCGTGGTGGCGGCGTGATCGAGATAGACGAGCGAGGAAATCGGTTTGCTCCGCTTTGGACCATGAATGTCGTCATGATTGTTTTTGGTACAAATGTTTCTATATAGCGAACCTTCGCATTTCCACTCCCGCAATGGTCGGCGCCCGGTTTCGCCACCGTTTTTGCGGGAGTTTCAACAGGTCAGGTTCGCACACACATGCCCGCAGTCATCTTTCCCGGTCCCGAAGGTCGTCTCGAAGGCCGCTTCCAGCCGGCCACGCGCCCGCGCGCGCCGGTGGCGATGATCCTCCACCCGCACCCGCAGGCGGGCGGCACCATGAACGACCGCATCACGCAGCACCTCTACAAGACTTTCGTGGCGCGCGGTTTTGCGACGCTGCGCTTCAATTTCCGCGGCGTGGGCCGCAGCCAGGGCAGCTTCGACAACGGCATCGGCGAACTTTCGGACGCGGCCGCCGCGCTCGACTGGGTGCAGCAGATCCACCCCGAAAGTTCGACGACGTGGATCGCGGGCTATTCGTTCGGCGCGCTGATCGGCATGCAGCTGCTCATGCGCCGCCCGGAAATCCGTGGCTTCATTTCGGTCGCCCCGCCGGCGAACATGTACGACTTCAGCTTCCTTGCCCCCTGCCCTGCCTCGGGCATCATCATCCAGGGCGAGAGCGACACGGTGGTAACGCCCGGCGCAGTGCAAAAACTGGTCGACAAGCTGCGCACGCAAAAGCACATCACCATCCACCACGACGAAATCCGCCGCGCCAATCACTTCTTCGAGAACGAGACCGACGATCTGATGAAGTCGGTCAACAACTACCTCGACATGCGTCTCGCGCCCGATTGCCCGATCAAGTAAGCGGCAATCGCCCCCCAGCGGGACGATAACAGGCAACAACAAAGGCGTCGCAGGGCTACTGCGGCGCCTTTGCCGTTTCCGGCCCCGGCGCGCCCTGCGCCAGCGAAGCGCCGCTGCGCACAGGCACCGTCCAGATCGCGACGTTAGCCGCCAGGACCAGCGCAAGCACCAGCATCAGCGCGGCCTGGCGCCGATAGCCTTCGCGTCGCCACAGGAACACCGCTCCCGCAGCAAGAGCCAGCGTGGTCAGCACGAGGAGCGAAAGCGCGATGGTCATGCCCCCAGCCTAGCCTAACGCCGCCCCTCGTGCGAGCCCGGCTTGGGGGATGGAGAAATGACGGGAGGACATCCCCGGCGACCGGTTTGACACCGCCCCTGGAGCGCGCCACTCTTCGTCCCATGCACACCCCACCTTCGGCCCCAGCGCCCCTCTCCCGCCGCAACGCCCTTCAACTGCTCGGAGCCGGGGTCGCCGGTATTGCGCTGCCCAACTGTGGCTGGGCGAAAGACGCGCCGCTTGCTGCGCAGGCGACGTCGCCCGTACCGCCCTCCACGCCGCCCCTTCTCGATGCGTTGGCCTCGGCCCTGCTCGCGCAAATGCCCAACACGGCGACCAGTCTGGGCGTCGACGTTGGCCCCCATGCCGGACTGCGTGCCCGACTGGAGGATCGCTCTCCGGAAGGGATTGCGAAACTCGCCAATGTCGTAAAGACTGGCTTGGCGATGACCCAGGCAAGGCTTCGCGACCAGACGGGGCTCGATCCTTCTACCCGCACCAGCCTGGAAGTCATCAAGAGCGCCTACACCACCGCGCTTGAAGGCTTCGCGCTGCCTTACGGGGACGTGGCGGTAGGAGGCTGGCGCAATACCCCCTATGTGGTGATCCAGAATGTCGGCGCCTATATCGACACGCCCCGCTTTCTCGACGCCGATCACCCGATCAAAACGCCCGAAGACGCCGATGCCTATGTCGCGCGCCTGAGCCAGATGCCGAGACAGCTGGATGGCGAATTGGAGCGCATCCAGAGCGCCACCGCGATGGGCCTTGTCCCGCCCGATTTCCTGCTCGACCGGGCCATCGCGCAGATGACCAGCACGATCGCCGATGCCAACGACAACGGCGGCGGTCTGGTCCAGTCGGTTGCCCGGCGCACCACCGCCTTCTCCGGCGACTGGGTGCAGCATGCCCGCAGCATCGTGGCCGACGAGGTAGTCCCCGCACTCGGCCGCCAGCTCGCCGAACTCCAGCGCCAGCGCGGGCTAGCGACGGGCGATCCGGGGATGCACGAGCGGCCGCAGGGCGAACGCTTCTACGCCAGGGCGCTCAAGGCCAGCACCACGACGAACGTTCCGGCGGAGGAAGTTCACCGCCTGGGAGTCGAACAGCTCGCCGAACTCCATGGCCAGATGGATCCGATCCTCAAGCACCTGGGCTACACCCAGGGCAGCGTAGGCGCGCGCATGACGGCGCTTGGCAGGGACCCGCGCTTCATGTTCGCCAAGGGCGACGAGGGCCGCGCGCAAATCCTCGACTTCATCCACCACCGGATCGACTGGATCAAGGCGCAGATGCCGCGCGCCTTCCGCCAGCTGGTGCCCGGCAACGTCGAAGTGCACCGCCTGCCGCTGGCCGAAGAGCCCGGCGCGCCCACGGCCTACGGCGGCCCCGGCTCCAAGGACGGGACGGTTCCGGGCAAGATGTGGATCAACTTGCGCACCACTGATCTCCACCGCAAGTACACGCTACCCACGCTGGTCCACCACGAGACCATTCCCGGACACGTCTGGCAGGGCGAATACGCCAACCGCCTGCCGCTGATCCGCTCGATGCTCGCCTTCAACGCCTATTCCGAAGGCTGGGCGCTTTACGGCGAACAGCTGGGCGACGAACTGGGCGCCTACGACGAGGACCCGGTCGGTCGTCTCGGCTACCTCCAGTCGATCGCTTTTCGCGCCTGCCGCATGATTGTCGACACGGGATTGCACACCAAGGGCTGGACGCGCGAGCAAGGCGTGCGCTTCTTCGTCGAAGAAAATGGGAACGGGCGCGAGGAAGTGGTCAACGAAGTCGACCGCTACTGTTCGTGGCCGGGTCAGGCCTGTGGCTACAAGATGGGGCACAACCAGATCAACGCGCAGCGCCTGCGCGCCATCGCCGAACTGGGCCAGGCCTATGATCTTCGGGACTTCGACCAGGCGGTGGTCGATGGCGGCAACGTCCCGCTCGACGTACTGGCCCACAACATCACCCGCTATATTGCCGCAACCAAGGCCTGAACCTTCAAGCGGCACACGCCGGATGGAAAAGAGCCCTGCGGACCTGCGTCTGTAGGGCTCTTGTGACAGGTTCGGCGCCGGTGCCCCCCGCCTTACTTCTTGCCGAAGAAGCTTGACGCCATACCGGCGATATCGTCCAGCGCGCTGCCATCGCCATCGCGGTCGAGCAGCTTCATGATCTCGGGGCTGGAAGCGATCTGGCCGGCGAACTGCGCCAGAGCCCCCTCGCCGCCGATCGCCGCGATGACCTGCTGGATGACACCGAGGTCGAGCCCGGTCTTTTGCGCGGCAAGTTGCGCGGTATCGCCCGGCTGCTGGTGCGCATGGCCCAGCGCGGCGACGGCCTTTTCAGCCATCGCAGGATCGATCCCCAGCTTGCCCGCCATGTTGGCGATGTCGATCGGGGCGCCCATCTCACCCAGCAGGCCGTCCAAAAGTCCCATGTGCAGTCACCTCCATCATTGTTCGCCCCCAGCATGGCACAGCGATTTGGACAATATAAGCCCAGGGATCTTCGACGGGCATGAAAAAGCCCTCCCGAAGCGAGCCTTCGGGAGAGCTTTTCACAACGCCGGGGCCGTTAGACCATAACGTCGAAAGCGGGCCTCAGGCCATCGCGGGCGCGGCCTGACGCACGCTCTCGTCGACGTGGGCTTCGAACTGGGCGAAGTTGTCGATGAAGGCCTTGACCAGCGTCTGCGCGGTCTGGTCGTAGGCGAGCGGATCGCTCCAGGTGCCACGCGGGTCGAGCAGCGCGCTGTCGACACCGGCAATCGCCACCGGAACCTCGAAACCGAAGTTGGGGTCTTCCTTGAACTCCGCCTCGTTCAGGCTGCCGTCGAGCGCGGCGTTGAGCATCGCGCGGGTCGCCTTGATCGGCATGCGCTTGATGCCTTCCATGGTCGCCTTGCCGCCCGACCAGCCGGTGTTCACCAGCCAGCACTTCACGCCGCCCTTGGCGATCCGCTCCTTGAGGAGGTTGCCGTAGACGGTGGGGTGACGCGGCATGAACGCAGCGCCAAAGCAGGTCGAGAAGGTCGCCTCGGGTTCGGTGACGCCGATCTCGGTGCCCGAAACCTTGGCGGTGTAGCCCGAGAGGAAGTGGTACATCGCCTGATCGGGCGTGAGACGCGCGATCGGAGGCAGCACGCCATAGGCGTCCGCGGTCAGGAAGATGATGTTCTGCGGCACCGGTCCGAGGTTGTGTTCGGAGGTGTTGGGAATGAAATCGATCGGGTAGGCACCGCGGCTGTTCTCGGCGAGCGAATTGTCGTCGAGATCGAGTTCGCGGGTGACGGGATCGATCACCACGTTTTCGAGCACGGTGCCGAAACGCTTGGTGGTGGCGAAGATTTCCGGTTCGGCTTCGGCCGAAAGGCGGATCATCTTCGCGTAGCAGCCGCCTTCGAAGTTGAACACCGCGGTGTCCGACCAGCCGTGTTCGTCATCGCCGATCAGCGTGCGCGCGGCGTCGGCCGAAAGCGTGGTCTTGCCGGTGCCCGAAAGCCCGAAGAAGACCGCCGTATCACCCTTGGGACCGATGTTGGCCGAGCAGTGCATCGGCATCACGCCCTGTACCGGAAGCAGGTAGTTGAGGATGCCAAAGACCGACTTCTTCATCTCGCCAGCATAGGCGGTGCCACCGATCAGCACGAGCTTTTCGGAAAAGTTGACCGCGATCACCGTCTCGGAGCGGCAGCCGTGGCGCGCGGGATCGGCCTTGAAGGTGGGCAGGTCGATGATCGTGTATTCGGGCACGAAATCGGCCAGTTCCTCGGCCGTCGGACGCACCAGCAGGGTGCGGATGAACTGGTTGTGCCAGGCGTATTCGTTGACCACGCGAACGTTGACGCGATACTCGGGCTGCGAACCGCCGAAGAGGTCTGCGACATAGAGCTTGTCCTTGTCCGCCACCGCAGCGAGGAAGTCCTCCTTCAGCGCAGCGAAATGCTCAGGGGTCATCGCGACGTTGGTCTTGCCCCACCAGATCGTCTCTTCGGTGTTCGCGTCGCGGACGATGAACTTGTCCTTGGCCGAACGGCCCGTGTGCTTGCCCGTCGCGACAACGAAGGGACCATCCGCTGCGAGCGTGCCTTCCTCGTTCCTGATGGCATGCTCAACTAGGGGCGCGGCGCCCAGGTTCGCATAAATCTTCGCCTTGGTGGCGATCCCCTGTTTGTCGAGCGAGTAGCTAAGCGAAGTGGTCAATGTCATCTCCTCCAACGTGACACTTCCGCCGATCCATCCTGCGAGCGCATGCGACAGCATCGGCAATCCCGGCAAAAGCCGGAATCGGGCTCGCGAATAGTCGACAGTCTCTTTTCCGTCAATTTGACAACAATTGAAACTAGAAAGGGCCAAAATGCGAAAGATTTGGGACGAGAAGCGAGGTGATTGCCAGCGCGTTCACCAGCGGCTAGGCAGCGTTTTTGCGACGTTGAGAACAGAGCGGAGTGCATGCGATGTCCGATGCATCGTCTCCATCGAGACCGGGCGAAAAGCCCTCGCAAACGGGGCCGTCCCGGCGCCATTCGATTGCACTGGTCGACGATGACCGCAACATCCTGACCACCGTCTCGATCGGTCTGCAGGCCGAAGGCTTCGCCACGCGAATCTACACCGACGGCGAAACCGCGCTCAAGGCCATTCTCGATAACCCGCCCGATCTTGCCATTTTCGATGTAAAGATGCCGCGCATGGACGGCCTCGAATTGCTGCGCAACCTGCGCGAGCGATCGAGCCTGCCGGTCATCTTCCTCACCTCCAAGGACGAGGAACCCGACGAGGCGCTCGGGCTCGCGATGGGGGCGGACGACTACATCACCAAGCCGTTCAGCCAGCGGCTTCTTGCTGCACGCATCCGCGCCATTTTGCGGCGCAGCGATCTGGTCCGTGCCGGCAGCGAGCAAGCCCACGCCGAGGATCTGCCCGAACCCGTGGTGCGCGGCCGCCTGACGCTGGACCCGGCCCGCCACCAGGTCCAGTGGGACGCCAGGCCAGTCTCGCTCACCGTCACCGAGTTCCTCATCCTCGAGGCGATGGCGCTGCGTCCGGGCGTGGTGAAGAGCCGCAACCAGCTGATGGACGCGGCCTACAACGACGACGTCTATGTCGACGACCGCACGATCGACAGCCACATCAAGCGACTGCGCCGCAAGTTCCGCGCGGTCGACCCCAACTTCAACGCGATCGATACACTCTACGGCGCGGGCTACTCGTTCTCCGACGAACGCGGCGCGGGCGAAGGCTGAGCCCATGGCCGAGCGATCGCACGCGCGCATCGCCGCTCCGCTCTCGGTGCGCCTCGGGCTGTCCTGGCGCGTCTCGCTCACCGCGCGCATCCTCGCGGTCAACATCATCGCGCTCGCGCTGCTCGCCGGCAGCCTGTTCTACATCGACAGCTACCGCAGCGAACTGCTCGACGAGCGCTACCGCCTGGCGCGCAGCGAAGTCGAGATTACCGCCGATGCGCTCGCCGGGCAGAGCGCGGCCCGGCGCAGCGAACTCATGGTGCGCATCGGGCGCGTCCAGACGCTGCGCCTGCGCGTCTTCGCGGCGGACGGGCAGCTCATGGCCGACAGTTTCGAGCTGGCCCCGCCCACCTACAACCTGATCGACCCGGCCAGCGAACCCTGGCTGCAGGACGCCGCGCGCCTGCTCGATCGCGGCATGGACTTCCTGCTCGGCGCCCCGCGCATTGCGCGCTACCGCGACCCGAGCGAGCGCAGCATTGGCGCCTGGCCCGAAGCCCGGCAGGCCCTGGCCCGCGACGACACCGTGATCGATCAGAAGGAAGCCCCCGACCAGACCCCGGTGATTATCGCCGCGACCCCGATAGGCGACAGCGGGCAGGTTCTCCTTTCCACCCGCAACGCGCGCGATATCACCGAAAACGTGCGCATGGCACGCCAGACCCTCGCCATCATCGTGGGCGGTGCGCTGATGGTTTCGATCCTCCTGTCGCTGTTCCTTGCCCGCACCATCGTCGAACCCTTGCGCAAACTGGTGCGCGCGACCGTGCGCGTAAGGCTCGGGCGCGAGCGCAGCGTGGTCGTCCCCCGCCTGCCCGACCGGCGTGACGAGATCGGCCTGCTCGCCCGCGCGGTCTCGGACATGACCGGCGCGCTGCGCCAGCGCATCGATGCGGTCGAGCGGTTTGCCGCCGACGTCGCGCACGAACTCAAGAACCCGCTCACCTCGCTGCGCAGCGCGCTCGAAAACCTCGACCGGGTCGAGGACCCGCAGCTCCACAGCCAGCTCATCGCGATCGCCAAGGACGATGTGCGCCGGATCGATTTCCTGGTTACCGAAATCGCCGACGCCAGCCGTATCGACGCCCAGCTCAGCCGAACCACCTTCGAACCGGTGGACATCGCCAGCCTGGTCCGCGCGCTCGCCACCGAGCGTAGCCAGCGCGGCGTCAACGGGACCTGCGCGATCACCATCGCGCAAGTCGGCGCCGGCCCGCTGGTGGTTCCGGGCGATGCGCCCCGGCTCGAACGCGTGTTCCAGAACCTGCTCGACAACGCCGTCTCGTTCTCACCCGAGGGTGCACCGATCGACGTCACGCTCGAGGCCCTGCGCGGCAAGGTGCGCATCGCCATCGCCGATCGCGGGCCGGGAATTCCCATCGCCGCGCGCGAACGGATCTTCGAACGGTTCCACTCGCTGCGGCCCTCGAGCGAGGAATTCGGACGCCATTCGGGCCTGGGCCTGTCGATCGCGCGCACCATCGTCGAAGCACACTCGGGCACGCTCTTTGCGACCGACCGCGCCGACAGCGCGCGCGGCGGCTGTTTCGTCATCACCCTGCCCCAGTGGCCGAGCGCGGCATGAACGCCCCGTCCCCGCTGGCCTATCAGGCCACCGCCGTCGCCATCGCCGGGCGCGCGGTGCTCATCGAAGGTGCGCCCGGCAGCGGCAAGACCTCGCTCGCGCTCGAGCTGATCGATCGCGGCGCCCGGCTCATCGGCGACGATGGCCTACACCTCGTACGCGAGGCGGATCGCCTCATCGCCCGCCCTCACCCCAATACTCGAGGCCTGATCGAAGTGCGCAATCTGGGCGTGCTTGCCACGCCATTTTGCGAGCGCGCACCGGTGTGCCTCGTCCTGCGCCTCGACGAGAACGCCCCGCGCTTCGTCGAAGGCCCCGCACCGATCGAACGCGGCGGAATCGCGCTGCCGTCTCTCGCGCTCTGGCCCCGCTCGGGCCCGCTGGCGATCAAGGCCGAACTGGCCCTTGCGACGTATGGCCTCGCGCTTTGATACCGCACTCCAACCTTGCGCGCGTACCGGTAAATCAGCGGTGCATTAGACCAATAACTCCCTTTCCTTTCCGATACGGCGGGCGCAAAACGATTCCATGAGCGATCAACTCGAACAGGCCGAAGGCGCCGATGCCTCCGGACGACCTGCCAGTAGCGCCAAGTCTGATATCTGCCAGCTTGAGGCCAGCCAGCGTGACGCCAGCCAGGCCGAGGCCGCGCGCCAGTGCATCCTCCTGGTCACCGGCATGTTGGGCGCAGGCAAAACCACGGTGCTGCGCGTGCTCGAGGATCTGGGCTGGGAGATCATCGACAATTTCCCCGTGCGCATGCTCGAAGGCCTGCTCGACACCCCCCACGATCGCAACGGCGGGGGCGATACCCCGCTGGCGATCGGCTTCGATTCGCGCACCCGCGGATTCGATCCCGAACGCGTCATCGCCCAGGTGAAGGCACTGGGGGAACGACGGGACATTTCCGTCTCCACGCTGTTCCTCGACTGCAACAGCCAGGAACTGGAACGGCGCTACAACGAGACCCGGCGGCGTCACGCGCTCGCCGCCGATGCACCCGTCGCCACCGGCATTCGCGCCGAGCGCGATCTGCTTGCGCCCTTGCGCCGCTGGGCGGATCTCCTGATCGACACCAGCGAATTCACGTCCAACGATCTCCAGCGCACGATTCGCGAACGGTTTGCCGACACGGCGCCCGAGGATACCACCCTCACCATCTCCAGTTTCGGATTTTCGCGTGGCATGCCCCCGCTGGCCGATCTGGTTTTCGACATGCGCTTTCTCGACAACCCGCACTGGGACCCGGAACTGCGCCCGCAGACCGGACTCGACGCGCCCGTGGGTGATCATATCCGCAAGGACCCGGCCTTTGCCGAGGCTTTCGAGCGCATCCTGGGCCTCCTGCTCCTGCTCCTGCCGCGCTACAAGGCGCAGGGCAAAAGCTACGTCCATGTCGCCTTTGGCTGCACCGGCGGACGCCATCGGTCGGTATTCATGGCAGAACAGATGGCAATGGCCTTGCGCAACGCGGGTTTTTCGCCCACATTGCTGCATCGCAACCTGGGCTCGCGAGCAGCCGATCTTCTCGAGGGAGGGCCGCGCCGTGAAAAGACAGCATAATACCCGGGGGCATCTGCAGGGTATTCGGAGCGCTTCTTCAACATGATCGGTATGATTCTGGTCACTCACGGCAATCTGGCCGAAGAGTTTGTGCACGCCATGGAACATGTCGTCGGCGATCAAACCGCCGTGGCAACCGTATGCATCGGCCCCAACGACGACATGGAACGGCGCCGCGCCGAGATCGCCAAGGCGATCGAAACCGTCAACAGCGGCGAAGGCGTGATTATCCTTACCGACCTGTTCGGCGGGACGCCTTCCAATCTGGCAATTTCGCTAATGGAAGCGGGCAAGGTCGAAGTGATCGCAGGGATCAACCTGCCGATGCTGATCCGTCTCGCCAAGGCGCGCGCGTGCATGTCGGTGCGCGATGCGGCCTCGGCCGCGCGCGAAGCGGGTCGCAATTACATTACCATCGCAAGCGAATACCTGGGGCAGGATGCATGAACGAATGCCGTGAATCGGTCATTATCGTTAACAAACGTGGGCTTCATGCCAGGGCGAGTGCCAAGTTCGTCAACCATGTCACCGATCTGCCAGGCGAAGTGAGCGTGACCGTCGTCAAGGACGGTTCGTCGGCGCTGGGCAATTCGATTCTGGGCCTGATGATGCTGGGTGCCGCCAAGGGCGATTCGATCGAGATCGTGTGCGGTGGCGACGGTGCCGCCGAAGCGCTGGTGCGGCTGGCCGATCTCGTGCGCGACGGATTCGGCGAAGGCCGCGATTGAGGACAAGGTTTCCCACGTGACGTACCGCCGCACCATCACCGGCTTTTCCAACCCGCTGGTCAAGTTCCTGCGCTCGCTGCGCGACAAGAAGTACCGCAAGCGCGAACAGCGTTTTCTGGCCGAAGGCCTGCGCCTGCTCACCGACGCGCGCGAATCGGGCATCCTGCCCGAAATGCTCGTCATGGCGATTGGGCGCGCGCCCCATCCGCTGCTCGACCAGCTTGAACAGGCGGTCGCCGCGGCCGGCGGCGAAGTGGTCGAAATGGATCAGGAAATCCTCGCCAAGGTGACCGGCAAGGACAACCCCCAGGCCGTGGCCGGGGTCTTTGCCGAATTCGACACCCGCCTTGCCAACCTTGACCGACGCGCCGCACCGATCTGGCTCGTCGCGCAGGCCCTGCGCGATCCCGGGAACCTTGGCACGATGCTGCGCACCGGCGATGCCGTGGGCGCGGGCGGCGTAATCCTGATCGACGATTGCGCCGATCCGTTCTCGGTCGAAGCGGTGCGCGCCAGCATGGGCGCGATCTTTACCCAAAAAGTGGCTCTGGCCCGCTGGGACGAATTCACCGACTGGCTGCGCGAGGACGAAGGGCAGCTCGTCGCGGCCTCGCTGCGCGATCCGACTGACTACCGTAAGGCGCCCTACGCAGCGCCGTGCTTCCTGATGGTCGGCAACGAATCGCAAGGGCTTCCGGCCGAGTACGAGCAAGCCTGCGACCTGCGCGTCACGATCCCGATGCGCGGCCGCGCCGACAGCCTCAACGCCGCGGTAGCCGGCGCAGTGCTGGCCTACGAAGCGCTGGCCCATTTGGATACTTAGAGCGCCCTTCGATCCGACTGCATCGGATCGATCGCTCCAGACCTTTGCTTTTACGCATTTTCTGACCCGTCAGGTCATTCCACCTGACTGAGAAATGCTGCAGGATTCAAGCCCCCCCTTGCTTCCCTTCTGTCGCGCTTGCCAGTCTGAACCAGCGGTGAGCGCAGGAAAGGCACTGCACCGTCCGGATAACGTAAGGACGACAGGCCTCGACATCATCTCACCCGATTTTCCCAATCGCATGGCTTTCATCGCACAGGCCAATGCCCTTCAAACGCCCCTTCGCTCCGCACGCTCCTGCACAAAGCCCGCGTTCGAGCCAAATCGGCGCAGATTGGACCGCGCGTTCATCCCCCTCTCATCCGTTTCGTGGCACATTGGCATCGATGGCGCGATCCATGCCCTTTTCCCCTTTCGCTTGCCCCTTGCTGGCGGCTCTGGCTCTGGGCGCCTGCGCGCCAACGGGGGAGAGTTCGCATCTCACACGCAGCCAGTGGAGTTTCGAGCTGATCGATGGGCAGCGTCCGATTTCCGACGCCGCCGACATCCGTTTCGCGCGTGGGGAAATTTCGGTGCTGGTAGGCTGCAACCGCATCACCGGCCCCTGGCGCATCAGCGAGGACCGCCTCATCGCCGGACCGCTCGTGCAGACCGAAATGGCCTGCCCAGCCCCAGCCTGGGACCAGGAAAAGGCGGTGGGATCCCTGCTCGCCGCGACCCCGCGCATCATCCTTCAGGACGACCGCATGACCTTGCAGTCGAGCGGCCACACCGCAGAACTCATCCGCGTACCCGACTGACCCTCACGCGCCCGGCTCGGTGCTTTCGGGAAGCAGATTGTCGGCAAAGCGCGGCGCGGTCTCGACCATGGCGACCTCATCGACGACTTCGCGCTTGCCGATCTTGATGTGCTTTTCCGACAGGCGCCGCGCCCGGCTCAGCACATTGCCTTCGTATGTGCGCGCAAAGTCGTTGAAACTGTTGACCGCGCGGCCAAGATGGACGCCGACCTTGCCCAGGTCTTCCTGCGTCTTGGCGAGGCTATCGTAAAGATCGCTGCCCAGCTTGCCGATCTCGCGCGCTTCGCGGGCCAGGCCCTCCTGCTGCCAGACCTGCGCGATGGTGCGGCAGATCGCGACGAGGTTGGTCGGGCTCGCCAGCAGCACCTTGCGTTCGAAGGCGTAGTCCCACAGCCCCGAATCGTGTTCGAGCGCGGCCGCGATGAAATGTTCGCCCGGCACGAACATGATGACGTAATCGGGCGCGTTGTCGAACTGGCTCTGGTAGCTCTTGTCGCCCAGCGTCTTGATGTGATTGCGCATCGAGGCGGCGTGCTGGTCAAGAAAGCCGATCCGGGTATCCTCGTCCTCGGCCTCGAACGCATCCTGATAGGCGTTGAGCGAGACCTTGGCATCGATCACAAGCTGCTTGTTGCCCGGCACGCGCACAATCGCATCAGGGCGCAGGCGCCCGTCCTCCGTCTCGATCGACTGTTCGGTCTCGAAATCGGTGTGTTCGGTCAGGCCGCACTGTTCGAGCACGTTCTTGAGCTGCTGCTCGCCCCAGCGCCCGCGCGCCTTGGGCGCGTTGCGCAGGCTGTTGCCCAGCCGCAGCGCTTCGATGCGCACTTGCTCCTGCCCGACGCGCAGCGCCTCGATCTGGCCGTTGAGCTGGCCGAAGGCATCGACACGCTTGGCCTCAAGCTGGGCAACCTGCTCCTCGTAGCTCTTGAGCGTGGTGCGCACGGGCGCCAGCAGCGTCGCGATCCGCTCGGCGCTGGCCTTCTCGCTTTCCTCGAAGCGCGAGCTGGCGCGGCGCAGGAACGCCTCCTGCGCGCCTTCGAGGACTTTGGCCCCGGCGGCTTCGAATTCCTTGCGCAGCGCATCCTGCGCTTCGATCAGGAGGCGCTTCTGTTCGTCGAAATTGGCGGTCTTTTCGCGCAGCGTGGACAATTCGTCCGACGCCTTGCGGTACCGTTCCGCGAGCGCAGCGAGGTCCGCGTCATAGCCTTTGCGCGCGGCGTCGAAGCGCTCGGTCGCCTCGGCGCGCAGCCGGTCGAGCGTGGCGCCCGCTTCCGCCCGCAAGCGATCGGCCTGAGCCGCGTGCTCCCGGCGTTCACGATCGAGCGCATCGGCCAGCGCATCGGCGCGCGTCGCCCGCTCGCTCGCGCTCGCCAGGTCGCGAATCGCGGCCTTGAACCGGTCATCCTGCTCGCGCGCCTCGCGCTCCCTCGTGGCAAGCTGCGCGCGCGCCTCGGCAATAGGGCGAGAGCCGAAGAACCAGCCCAGAACGAGACCGACGACGAGCGCAAAAATGGCGGCAATGGTGATATCCATGCCGCCACTTTAACGAGAACAATTCAGGAACGCCAGCCCTCTTGGCCGGTTATCCTCAAGATCGGGCGATCACGCCGCGCGGCGCAGCTTTTCGAGCTTGCGCAGCGCCATCTGCCGCTTGAGGCGCGAGAGGTGGTCGATGAAAAGAATGCCCTCGAGATGGTCCATCTCGTGCTGCAGGCAGGTCGCCAGAAGACCTTCGAGCGCCTCTTCGTGCTCGGTGCCGTCAAGGTCCTGATACCGCACGCGGCAGGTCGCCGGGCGTTCGACGTCGGCGTAGATCTCGGGCACCGAAAGGCAGCCTTCCTGATAGACGCTCAGGTCATCCGACGGATCGAGGATCACCGGGTTGATGAACACCCGCGGCTCCTTTTTCGTCGGCTGGTGCGTGTGCTGGTGCCCGCCGTGGTTGCACACCTCGGGCTCGGCATCGGGATCGTCGGGCTGGAGATCGATCACCAGAACGCGCAGCGGCACGCCCACCTGGATCGCGGCAAGACCGATGCCCGGAGCATCGTACATCGTCTCGAACATGTCCTCGACAAGGGTCTTGAGCGCATCGTCGAACGTGGTGACGGGCTCGGAGACCTGCTTGAGGACAGGGTTGGGGACTTCAAGGATTTCGCGGATAGCCATGACGTGCAGATAATCGCGCTTGCCGCTTCGCGCAAGATTGCGCGTGCGATCACCGCAATCGAGAAAGCTGCCGAAACAGGCGACGATCAGGCCAGCGGACGGCGGGCGCGGATCGCCTGCGCCAGCGTTCCCTCGTCGAGATAGTCGAGTTCGCCGCCCACCGGCAGGCCATGCGCCAATTGCGTGACGCGCACCGGCAGCCCTTCGAGACGTTCGGCGATGTAGTGCGCGGTGGTCTGCCCCTCGAGCGTGGCGTTCATCGCCAGCAGCACCTCGTCGATACCCCCAGCGCTCACCCGCGCGAGCAGGCTGTCGATCGCCAGATCTTCGGGCCGCACCCCGTCCAGCGCCGAGAGATGCCCGCCAAGCACATGATAACGCCCGGTAAACAGGTGCGCGCGGTCGAGCGCCCAGAGGTCTGCGACATCCTCCACCACGCAGATCGAGCGCTGATCGCGGCGCGGATCGGCACAGATCGCGCACGGGTCGGTAGTGTCGACATTGCCGCAGGTCGCGCATTCGACCAGCGTTTCGCGCACCGCACCGAGCGCCTCGAGCAGCTGCACCAGCGAGGTTTCACGCCGCTTGATCAGCCAGAGAACCGCGCGGCGCGCCGAACGCGGACCGAGCCCGGGCAAGCGGGCCAGCGCAGCGGTCAGTGTCTCGATCTCTTGCGATGCCATGGCGAGAGAGATAGGGCGTCGCCCTGCCGGGCGGCAAGCCCGGCACGGGTCTGGTCAAGGGAGTTGCCCACAAGCATGCGCATCATCTTCATGGGAACCCCCGATTTCGCGGTCCCCGCGCTCGAAGCGCTGGCCGATGCGGGGCACGAGATCGTTGCGGTCTATTCGCAGCCGCCCCGTCCCGGCGGACGGCGCGGCCGCGAGTTGACGCCAACCCCGGTCCACAAGGCCGCCGAGGCGCGTGGCTTCGAGGTGCGCACGCCCGCCTCACTGCGCGGCGAGGTGGAAAAGGCGGCCTTTGCCGCGCTCAAAGCCGATGTCGCGGTGGTCGCCGCCTATGGGCTGATCCTGCCGCAGGCGGTGCTCGACGCGCCGCGCCACGGCTGCCTCAACATCCACGCCTCGATCCTGCCGCGCTGGCGCGGCGCGGCGCCGATCCAGCGCGCGATCCTGGCCGGCGATCCGACCACCGGGGTCACCATCATGCAGATGGAAAAGGGCCTCGACACCGGCCCCATGCTGGCCACGCTGCGCACCCTGATCGAGCGCAAGACTGCCGGCGAACTGACCGAGGAACTCGCGCAAAAGGGCGCGCAACTGATGGTCGCAACCTTGCGCGACCTCGCCATCCATCGCCCGGTCACCCAGCCCGAAGACGGGGCGACTTACGCCAGCAAGATCGACAAGGCCGAGGCGCGGATCGATTTCACCCGGAGCGCCGAAGCAATCGAGCGGCAGGTGCGCGCGTTCATGCCCGCCCCCGGCGCCTTCTTCGAATTCGAAGGCGAACGCTACAAGGTGCTCGAAGCCGAGATCGTCGCGGGTGCGGGCAACGCCGGCGTCACGCTCGACGATGGCCTGAGCGTTGCTTGCGGCACCCGCGCCTTGCGTATCACCCGCATCCAGCGGGCGGGCAAACCCGCGATGGCCTCGGGCGATCTGCTGCGCGGCAAACCCGTTCCGGCAGGAACGGTCCTGGCATGACCCGCTTTGCGCTGACCATCGAGTTCGACGGCGCCCCCTTCATGGGGCTCCAGCGCCAGTCGCACGGCCCTTCGGTCCAGCAATCGGTCGAGGATGCGGCGCATGCGGTGACGGGCGAGACGGTTATCATGCACGCCGCCGGGCGCACCGATTCGGGCGTCCACGCGCTCGCCATGCGCGCCCATGTCGATATCGCAAAGCCGTTCGAACCGTTTCGCCTGATGGAAGCGCTCAACGCGCGGATGCGGCCCGATCCGGTGGCCGTGACCGCCTGCGAGGTGGTTCCTGACGACTGGCATGCCCGCTTTTCCTGCGTAGGCCGCGCCTATGTCTACCGCATCGCCAACCGCCGCGCCCCGCTCACCCTCGAGCGCGGCAAGGCCTGGCACATCACCCGGCCACTCGACCACGCGGCGATGGATCGCGCGGCGCAGAGCCTGGTCGGACGGCACGACTTCACCACCTTCCGCTCGGTCCACTGCCAGGCGCAAAGCCCGCTCAAGACGCTCGACCGCCTCGCCGTGCGGCGGGAAGGCGAAACGGTGCTGATCGAGGCCGAGGCGCGCAGCTTCCTGCACCACCAGGTACGCTCGATGGTCGGTTGCCTCGCTCTCGTCGGCATGGGCCGCTGGGAGGAGGATGCGCTCGCCCAGGCGCTCGCGGCGCGCGACCGACAGGCGCTCGGCCTCAACGCCCCGCCCGATGGACTTTACTTCGTCAAGGCCGTCTATCCCGAGGCGTGAAAACGAAAATTCACCCATCATACAAGTAATTCACCAATATTCATCGATCGGATCGAAAACCCAACACACTCCCAGGACAATCCATAAAGCGCGAATGGACAATCATGGGCGACAAGTGCGAAATGGGACGTCATTGCGCCGGCACTGATCTGTCACCCGCCCTGTCGCACGAATGGAACCAGAACTGTTCGCGGCAAGCCCGTGCCCTCGTCTTTGAAACCGGCATGATCAGCCAGGACATCGACGCCTTCCTGACATTTTCGACCCGCGGCCCCCGGCTGATCATCATCCGCTGCCCCAGCTTCACCACGTTTGGTGCAAGCGGCGCGGTCGCGCGCGGCACCGTCACCCCCAAACCCGTGACCATCAAGGAAAAGTCCGACGCGCTGACCCGGCGCCTGACGACACCGGAAGGACGCGAACACGTCTCCGACTACGACCTGCCATGCCTCTACACCTACGGCGGCGTTCATCGCCGGTGACGGCGCGGTGCTCGACACGCCCGAGGAGCTGCGCGGCTACCACCACAGCCTTGGCCTGCCCTGGCCAGAGGCCTATTCCTAGGACTCTGAGACCATCGCACGGCTCGAACGCGCCGGGCGTTGCATCCAATGCAACCGGAACAGGGCGACGTTCGCCTTGACCTTCCCGTGCCGGGGGCCGAAAGGTCGGCGTGTCTCAGGGCCTTGCGCCCTTTCGTCGAAGCCGGCGCACGCTTCGGCCAGCGGTCCGTAGCCCTCGCCTTGCCGCCCGCGCGCCGAAGGCCCGGCCCTCACCCACATGGGAAACGCACATGACCCTGACCGCCCCCCTTGATCGCCCTTCGACCGATTCCTCGGTCCAACTCATCGACATGATCTTTCCGGGCGACACCAATCACCACGGCACGCTGTTCGGCGGGGTGGCGCTTGCGCACATGGACAAGATCGCCTTCCTTGCCGCAACCCGCCACGGCCGCGCGCCGTTCGTCACCGCCTGCTCGCAACGCATCGACTTCGAAGCGCCGGGTTATACGGGTGACATGGTCGAGGTCAGCGGCGCGATCACCCGCGTTGGCACCAGTTCGCTCGACGTCGAAGTGACCGTGACCGCCGAAGCCCCGGTGAGCGGCGAGCGGCGCCGCCTGACCCGCGGCCTGTTCACCATGGTCGCGCGCAAGGGCCCGGAAACACGCCTGCCGCTGCCCCCGCTCGAACCCGCGTCACCCGCCGATGACGCGGATCGGCCGCTGCGCATGGTCGAGATCGTCTTTCCCACCTCCACCAACCACCACGGCACGCTGTTCGGTGGTGACGCGATGAAGCTGATGAGCAAGGCCGCTTTCATCGCCGCGACCCGCCACGCGCGCGAAATCGTGGTCATGGCCTCCTCCAGCCGGGTCGATTTCGCTTCGCCGATCAAGGCTGGGGCGATGGTCGAACTGCTTCCGCGCGTGCGGATGACTGGGCGCAGTTCGCTGCTCGTCGAAGTCGAGATGTGGTCCGAGGAACTGCTCACCGGCGCCCGCAACCACGCGGCCACCGCGCGCTACACGATGGTTGCGGTCGATGCCGAGGGCAAACCCAAGCCCTTCGCCAAGGCCGCCCTTTGAACGGCCCCAGACGCAGGCGACACCTCAGGCCGGAACCAGCCGATAGGGCGCGTTCTTGCGCTGATGCTTGATCGCGTAAAGCCGTTCGTCAGCCTGGATCAGTAAGGGTTCGAGCCCCTGCGCCGCCTGCTGGCTGACGGCGGTGCCCACGCTGGTGGAGATGTTCAGCGTCAGCTCGCCGATCACGAACGGCGCGCGAATGGCCGCGGCGATACGCCGGGCCAGCACGTCGGCCTCGCCATGGTGACCCAGGCCGAACTGGACGACCACGAATTCATCGCCTCCCAACCGGGCCGCGATGTCGCCGGTGCGCACCGATGCGCGCAGCCGCTCGGCCACTTCGACCAGCAGCGCATCGCCCACGCCGTGCCCGTGGCGATCGTTGATCTGCTTGAACCCGTCGAGATCGAGATAATGCAAGGCACATAGCCGCTGCGGCGCGGCCTGTTCGGATTCGCGAAAATACTCGGCAAGAGCAAGCCGGTTGGGCAAGGCGGTAAGCGTGTCGTGCCGCGCGAGCAGCGCTGCGCTGAGCCGCTGGCCGATCTCCAGACGCGAGGCACGGTGGCGCACGATGACCGATTGCCCACCGGCAAAAAGGAAGCCCGAAGCGATCAGCGCCATCGCAAAATGCGCCGCATCGTGGGTGAAGAAAGCCACCAGGATTGGCGGCAGCACGGCCAGAACCATGCTTGCGATCGCAAGCCAGGGCCGCAGCGCGCAGTTCACCGCAACCCCAGCGCAATAGCCGAAAACCAGACAGATCGCGAGCATATGCACTTGGGCCGAATGGCGCAGGAAGACGAGCGTTGCGAACGCCCCGAGCAGCGCGGCAAAGGCCACGTAGGGCACCGCGAAAGCGCGCTCCAGCCGCGCAGCGTCGCGGCGTTCGAGAGCGGCGGTCTGGGCATGATCACGCATCAACAAGGTCAGCGTTAAGCGCAGCGCCCCCGACAGCCAGCCCAGCACGCCCAGAACTTCGAGCCCGCGCGAGGGATGATCCAGCCAGGCCACCGCGACCGAAATCGTGAACGCCCCGAGCGTGATCGAGGCCGGCATCGCGTTGACGAACAGGCTGCGCACCTGTTCGACTTCGATCTTTTCCCTCAACCCCTCGGCGCTCGTGCGCTGCATCGCCCGCGACCCCACACGATTTCCCTGTGCGATCCGGTCTATCATAAAGAGGGTAAAGATACCCCTGCCAGCCCCCTAAGCAAGCGCACGGGGCCCGGCAGCGGAGAACGGCAGGCCCCTCATCCTTTACGCAGGAGGGGGCCTGTGCCGCGAATTCGCACGATAGCGAAGGTTCAGAAAGGCCGCTCAGGCCTTGCCGACGACGCTTTCGGGAAGGTCTGCGCCGAACACGCGCTGGTAGTATTCGGCCACCAGCATCCGTTCGGTCTCGTCGCACTTGTTGAGGAACGAGAGACGGAACGCAAAGCCCACGTCGTTGAAGATCGCGGTGTTCTGCGCCCAGGTAATCACCGTGCGCGGGCTCATCACGGTCGAGATATCACCGTTCATGAAACCCTGACGCGAAAAATCGGCAACCTTGACCATCTGCGCAATCGTCTCGGGCGCGACCTGGGGGACCTTCTTGGTCACGATCGCAACTTCGGTCTCGGACGGCAGGTAGTTGAGCCCGACGACGAGGTTCCAGCGGTCCATCTGGCCCTGGTTGATCTGCTGCGTGCCATGGTAAAGGCCCGAGGTATCGCCCAGACCCACCGTGTTCGCCGTGGCGAAGAGGCGGAAATTGCGATCGGGACGGATCACGCGGTTCTGGTCGAGCAGGGTCAGCTTGCCCTCGGTCTCCAGAATGCGCTGGATCACGAACATCACGTCGGGGCGGCCCGCGTCGTATTCATCAAACACCAGCGCAACCGGGTGCTGGAGCGCCCAGGGCAGCAGGCCTTCGCGAAATTCGGTAACCTGCATCCCGTTGCGCAGCACGATCGCATCGCGCCCGATAAGGTCGATACGGCTGATGTGCGCATCAAGGTTGATGCGGATGCATGGCCACTTGAGACGCGCGGCCACCTGCTCGATGTGAGTCGACTTGCCGGTGCCGTGGTAGCCCTGCACCATCACGCGGCGGTTGTAGGCAAAGCCAGCCAAGATCGCGAGCGTGGTGTCCGGGTCGAACACGTAAGTCGGATCGAGATCGGGCACGCGTTCGTCCGCCTGGGAGAACGCGGGCACTTTCATGTCGATATCGATTCCAAAGGTCTCACGCACATCGAGTTCGATGTCGGGAGCGGAAAGGATCGTGGCATCACGGTTTTCGGTCTGGGTCATCGCAGTCTCAGTCATCGCCCTCCCCGCCTAAAGGACGACGCACCGCACCGCAACACGCTTTGCACGATTGTGGCCTTGCGAACGACAAGCCAAGGCGATTGCAGGTCTGACACGCCGCCACTTGGCCGACGCCGCCGCAAGAAAATGCGCCACAAAAGACATTATTTTACGCAAGCCATACCTCGGGGCTGCCCGCCTTGCCTGCAGAGTGCCTGCGGACGGCCTCTTCGGCATTTCGGGCCGGGGCCGGGGCCCCTCGCCCTCACCCGTCGCCGCGATCGTCCCGACCGTCGCTTTCCGGCATGGCGAAGAGCTGCGTGAAACGCCGGAGAAGATCACCGTCCCCCGCAATCGACAGGGCCGCACTCTCCCCGCCTTCGAGGAAAAGCGAAACGAAATCGGACGCGCTGCGTGCGCGGAAACGAAGGTCCGGCGATTCGAGCGCTTCGCCGCCCGGATGGACGCTGAACGCGCCATCGACCACCCGGGCGGCAAAGCGCTGCTCGGCGATATCGAACGCAACCCATAGCGAAAGACCCTCCGCCCGCCCCGGCTGGAACAGGCTGCGCAACAGGAGCATGAACGACACCGGCGTGAACGGCAGCCTGCGGTCATGTTGAGGGGCGGCCAGCGACCAGCGCACCATCGCCTGAAGCACCGGCTCGAGGTCCTGGCCCCACGCGGTCAAGCCATAGACCTGCGCGCAGACAGGCGGCGGCAGAAACGCGCGCCGCACGATACCACTCGCCTCCAGCCCTTCCAGCCGTTCGCTCAGGACCTTGGCCGAGAGCGCGGGCAGAGCCGCGCGCACTTCGCTGAAGCGCCGCGCGCCCAGCATCAGTTCGCGCACGATCAGCAACGACCAGCGCTCCCCCACGACCTCCATCGCGAAAGCGCTGCCGCAGGCATCGTTGTACCAGCGCCCGTGGCGCAGCGGCGTGGTGGCAAGCGCCGTCTCGCGCGCGGGCTCAGCCGCCGGGTCGGTTGGGTCAAGGTGCACGCTTTTCGCCCTGCCCCCGACGCGCGCGCCCCGCGACACACCAGACGGCGCCTGGCGCTCCGGCGGAGAAGAAACGGTTCGGGCATAGCGGCGCGCTGGCATGGTTGCCTTTGGTAACCCAGGACAGGCTGCGCGAACATCAGGGGAATGACCCGCTTCGGAGGTACTTTCGCCAAGCCACAGCGCGCCTTCGCGCCCCCTGTTCGACGCGCCGCAGATCGGTTGACGCCGCCTTTGTGTTCCTTCTACGTTCCCCTCTCGACTCACCCCTTTTCAACGGGTGGGCGAAAGAGAGGTGAACCGGTGGCCGACTATACGTTCTACACCAACCCGATGTCGCGCGGACAGATCGCGCGCTGGGCGCTCCACGAGGTCGAGGCCGACTACGATCAGTCGCTCGTCGACTGGGCGGCCAAATCACCCGATTTGCTCACCGCCAACGCCATGGGCAAAGTGCCCACTCTCGTCCACCACGCCGAGAGCGGGGACCGCGTGGTGACCGAAGCGGCTGCAGTGTGCCTCTATCTTGCCGAGATGCACCCCGAAGCCGAGCTGCTCCCGTCCGATCTCGAAATAGCCGACTATTACCGCTGGACCTTCTTCTGCGCCGGGCCGGTCGACCAGGCGCTGACCGCCAAGGCGCTGGGGTTCGAACCCAACGGCCCGCGCCAGGAAGCCATGGCCAGTTTCGGCTCGTTCGAACGGCTTATCGCAACGCTCGACGGGTGCCTTGCCGAGCGGTGCTGGATCTGTGGCGATCGCTTCACCATGGCCGATGTCTATGTCGGCAGCTCGATCGACTGGGGGCTCAACTTCGGCCTGCTTCCCCCCAACGAATCCTTCGTCGCCTATGCCGAACGCTGCCAGGCCCGCCGCGCCTACAAGGAAGCCAAGGCGATCGACGGCGCGCTCATCGCCGAACAGGGCAAGAGCTGAAGGGCCTGCCCACCCAAAGTCAGTGCGCACGAGGAGAAAGAGTACGCATGACCGGCCCCGCTAACGAGAATACGCCGCCGCACCACACGCACCACCACGAACTGCGCGTGACCCGCTTCATCGCAGCCCCGCCCGAAACCGTCTGGCAGGCCATGGCCTACCGTCAGGAAGAATGGTGGTGCCCGGCCCCTTGGTCGGTGCGGATCGACGAGCAGGACGCCCGCGCGGGCGGCATCACGCGCATGACAATGCTCGGCCCGCAGGGCGAGGAAGTGCCGCAGGATGGCCTGTTCCTCGCCTGGGACGAAGGCCGCCGCTTTGCGACGACCGACGCGGTAACGGGGGACCTGCGCCCCTCCGGCCCGTTCATGATCGGCATCTGGGAGATCGCGCCCGAGGGCGAGGGCACGCGCTACACCGCCACCGCGCGCCACTGGCGCGAGGAGGATTGCCGCGCCCACGCCGACATGGGCTTCGAACAGGGCTGGATGCTCGCCGCCGACCAGCTCGCCGCGCTGTGCGAGCCCCCCGCCCGATGATCGCGGGCACCCAGGGCGGCTGCGACTGCGGCCGGGTGCGCTACCGGCTCGAAGCCGAGCCGATCGTCATCAAGTGCTGCCACTGCCACGCCTGCCAGCGCCAGACCGGTAGCGCCTTCGCGCTTAACCTCGTGATCGAAACCGCGCACGTAACGCTGCTGGGAGAACCGCCCGAGGCGATCGAACTCGAAACCGACAGCGGCTTCGGACAGGCCAACCACCGCTGCCCGCAGTGCCGCGTCTCGGTCTGGTCGGTGTTTCACCAGGCCGGCGACAAGGCCCGCTTCGTGCGTGCAGGCACGCTCGACCAGACCCGCAGCATCACGCCCACCCTCCATATCTTCACCAAGGCGAAACAGGCCTGGGTCACGATCCCCGATGAGGCCGAGCAGTTCGAAGGCTTCTACCGCGGCCGCGACGTTGTGCGCGTGTTCGGCGAGGAGAACGCGAACCGCTGGCGGGCGGTGCTCGAACGGTGAGCGGATATTGGCTGAGACCTGTTCCCGCCCTCGCGCTTGCGTTGTGTTCAGCGCCGTCCTTGGCTGCGGCCCGGCCTGCCATGGACACGCAAGCACCGCCCCCTGCAACCTATGCGCGCGATGCCTGTGGAGGGACTTCACGGGCCTGGGTCCAGGGCTGGTTTGCGTTCGACACGATCCACCACGCGGTCCTAAACCGCCTGTCGATCGGGCCGAACCAACCGCAGTGGAACGGGTTTGCTGTAGAGAAGGACGGCGAAATCCGCGATTTTCTTGAGCGCTATGCCGATTTCCCGGTTCCGCCGCTGCTCGTCATCACCATAGCACCCCAGGCGCGCTGTGCAGACGTTGCCCGCTGGCGCGCGCTCGCCTCAAGCCTGCTCGATTGCCCGAAGATCTGCGTGGAAATGAGCGAAGCGCAATGGCGCAAGAGCATGCCGCCGCCCTCGCAAACTAGGCGAACGCCTTCGCCTTCCTGAGCAGCTGATAGGCCTCGACCACGCCTTGCAGCTTGTCCTGATGGCCGTGATCGCCGCCGTTGTGGTCGGGATGATACTGGCGAAGGAGGCGGGTGTAGCGCATGCGCAGGGTCTTGGCGTCGACGTCACGTTCGAGGCCGAGCACCTTGAGCGCGCCGCGTTCGGCGGCGGTGAAGCGCGCGTTGGCCTGAAACTCTTCCTGCATCGCGCCCTTGCGGCGCTTCACATGCGCACGGGCCCGCGCGCCGATCGCCTCGAGCGGGTCTGAAAACTTGGCCCAGTGCGGCGCGCCATCGACGGTTTCCTCGGGCCGGAAGGCGCGCGCGGTACTCTCCCAACCGTGCAGTGGCGATTGCGCGCGAAAGATCTCCTCGGGCTCCATGCCCTCGAAATAGTCGTAGCCCGCGTTGAACTCGCGCACATGGTTCAGGCAGAACCAGCGATAGTCGCCCGGCCCGTCGAAACTGGGCGAGCGCGCGCCCGGCGCGCGGAACTCGCCCGCCTCCTCGCACCCCGGCCAGCTGCATTCGCGACCGGTGGATTCGAAGCGTCCATGAAATCTATGCTGTCTCACCCGCTTCAAGATGGGGCAAAGATCGCCTAAATGGAACCCCATGACCGGACCCATCGCCCAGGAAATCGCCCAGCGCCTGACCGCTGCCTTCGCCCCGACCCAGCTTGAGGTCATCAACGATTCGGCCTCGCACGCCGGCCACACCGGCGATGACGGTACGGGCGAATCGCACTTCACCATCCGCATCGAAAGCGCTGAATTCGAAGGCGTTTCACGCCTCCAGCGCCAGCGCCGGGTCAACGCCGCCCTTGGCGACATTCCCGGCCAGCGCGTCCACGCCCTCGCCATCCAGGCCCGCGCTCCGGGCGAATGATCGCCTTATCACCACCCCTGCCCTGACCTGCGATCGCCGGGGACGAAAGCGCTCGCTGGTGCGGAAGGCGAGGAGCAGTAACCCCTTGAATAGCTCTGCCCCGGCGGCCTTCATCATCCTCGCGGTGCCCCCCCCCCGCGCAATCCTCGCGGGGGCACCGCAAAGCGCACCACCGGCCCTTCAACCGTTCTCCCGGTTGCCCTTTCGCGCAAGCGCGCCTAAATGCGCGCACCATGCCGACACCTTTGACCTTTGCCGTGCCCAAGGGGCGCATTCTCGATGAAGCCCTCCCGCTGATGGCGCGCGCCGGTGTCGTGCCCGACGCGGAGTTTCATGACAAGAAGTCGCGCGCGCTCTCCTTCGCCTGCGAAAACAGCGACATGCGCCTGATCCGCGTGCGCGCCTTCGACGTCGCGACGTTCGTCGCGCATGGCGCGGCGCAAGTGGGCATCGTGGGTTCGGACGTTGTCGAGGAGTTCAACTACTCCGACCTCTACGCGCCGGTGGACCTGGGTATCGGGCACTGCCACCTCTCGGTTGCCGAGATCAAGGGCCAGCAAACCGACACGCTGCCCTCGCACCTTCGTGTCGCCAGCAAGTACCCCAACCTCACCCGCCGCCACTTCGAGAAGCTGGGCGTGCAGGCCGAGGTGGTGAAACTCAACGGCGCAATGGAGCTGGCGCCCACGCTCGGCCTGTCGAGCCGGATCGTCGACCTGGTGTCGACCGGGCGCACGCTTCAGGAAAACGGCCTGATCGAGACCAGCCGCATTCTCGACATTTCGGCGCATCTGATCGTCAACCGCGCTGCGCTCAAGACCGACGAGCGCGTGGCCGCGCTGGTCGATGCCTTCCGCGCGCTGGTTTCGGCCGAAACGGTGCCCGCCTGATGCTGCGCCTTTCCACCCGCGCGCCCGGCTTTGCCGAGGCGTTTGCCCGCGTGGTCGATGACCGGCGCGAGAGCGCTGTCGACGTCGCCGACGATGTCGCCGCGATCCTCAAGGACGTGCGCGCGCGCGGCGACGCCGCGCTGGCCGAACTGACCGCAAAGTTCGACGGTCACGACCTCGACCAGACCGGCTGGCGGATCGCGGCGGAGACCTGCAAGGCCGCGTTCGACGCGCTCGACCCGACCTTGCGCGCCGCGCTCGAAACCGCCGCCGACCGCATCCGCGCCTATCACGAAGCGCAGATGCCCGAGAACCGCGACTATACCGACGCGGCCGGGGTGCGCCTTGGCGCGGTGTGGCGCGCGGTCGATGCGGCCGGGCTCTACGTTCCCGGTGGCCGCGCGGCCTACCCATCCTCGCTGCTGATGAACGCCATTCCGGCCAAGGTCGCGGGCGTCGAGCGGCTCGTCGTCGTCACCCCCACGCCCAAGGGCGAAGTCAACCCGCTGGTGCTCGCCGCCGCGCACCTCGCCGGTGTCGACGAAGTCTGGCGCGTGGGCGGGGCCCATGCGGTGGGCGCGCTCGCCTATGGCACCGGGCGCATCGCGCCGGTCGACGTCGTCACCGGTCCGGGCAACGCCTGGGTCGCCGAAGCCAAGCGCCAGCTCTATGGCGTGGTCGGCATCGACATGGTCGCCGGGCCGAGCGAGATCCTCGTCATCGCGGACAAGCAGAACTACCCCTGGCGCATCGCCGCCGACCTGCTGAGCCAGGCCGAGCACGACCCGACCTCGCAGTCGATCCTCATCACCGACGATGAAGATTACGCCGATCACGTCGCCGAAGCGGTCGAACTTGAACTGGGCGAACTGGCGACGCAGGCGACCGCGCGCACCTCGTGGAACGACAACGGCGTGATCATCGTCGTCGAGAGTTTCGACGAGGCGCCCGAACTCGCCAACCGTCTCGCAGCCGAACACGTCGAGATCGCGACCGACGATCCCGAAGCGATCTTCGCACAGATCCGCCACGCCGGGTCGGTGTTCCTGGGCCGCATGACCCCCGAAGCGGTCGGCGACTATGTCGCGGGCCCCAACCACGTTCTTCCCACCGGGCGCCGCGCGCGCTTTTCCTCCGGCCTCTCCGTGCTCGATTTCATGAAGCGCACCAGCTTCATCCAGCTCGACGAGGCCGCGCTCGAGGCGATCGGCCCTGCCGCCGTCGCCCTGGCGCAGGCCGAGGGCCTTCCCGCGCACGCCCGCTCCGTTTCCGTAAGGCTCAACAAGTAATGTCCGGTTCCAAGAAGGCCCGTGCGGCCGCCCGCCTCGCCGCCGTCCAGGCGCTCTACCAGTTCGACATGGAAGGGACGCTCATGGCGACCCTGCTCGACGAATTCCATCGCCATCGCCTCGGCATGGAAATCGACGACGAGCAGTTCGCCAAGGCCGACGTCGCCTTCTTCGACGATGTGGTGAAGGGCGCGATCGCCCGGCGCGAGGATATCGACGCGGCGGTATCGGCCAAGCTCGCCAGCGGCTGGTCGCTCGAGCGCCTCGACAAGACCATGCTGCAGATCCTGCGCGCAGGCACCTATGAACTGATGGCCCGCCCCGACGTGCCGACGGGCGCGGTCATCACCGAATACGTCGATGTCGCGCACGCCTTCTTCGACGAGCGCGAAGCCAAGTTCGTCAACGGCGTGCTGGACGCGGTGGCCAAGGCCGTCCGCTAAACACGCCTCTCCCGGACTTGACCGGGGCCACTGCGCCCCGGCAAGCTACCAGGCGATGAGCACCGAACGCGCCCTGATCGACGCCCTGCGCGCCCTGGCAACCAGCCCCGCGGCGCGCGGCCTGGCCGACGATGCGGCGGTGCTCGAGCTTGGCGGCGAACGGCTCGTGCTCACGCTCGACACACTGCTCGAAGCGGTTCACTTTCTCCCCGACGATCCGCCGCAGGACGTCGCCTGGAAGCTCGTCGCGGTCAACGCCTCGGACCTTGCCGCCAAGGGCGCCCAGCCGCTCGGCTGCCTCTATTCGCACGCGCTGGGCGAGACCCGATGGGACCACGCCTTTCTCGAAGGGCTGGGCGAGGCGTGCCGCCATTTCGCGCTGCCGCTGCTCGGCGGCGATACGGTGCGTATGCCCGAGGGCGCCCCGCGCAGCTTCTCGCTCACCGCGCTGGGGCGCGGGCCGACAGCGACCAGCGTCCCCTCGCGCACGATGGCGAGGCCTGGCGATGCGATCTGGGTCAGCGGGACGATCGGCGATTCGGGGCTCGGGCTCGACCTGCTGCTCGGCAAGACGCAAGCGCCCTGCGGCCCTGAAGCCGATTGGCTCAAAACCCGTTACCGCCGCCCGATGCCCGACACCCGGCTCGGCCCGGCGCTGGCGCCCTTGGTCCATGCGATGATGGACGTGTCGGACGGGCTCATGGTGGACCTCTCCCGGCTTGCCGAGGCGAGCGGCGCCGGTGCGCAGCTGGCCCTTGAGCGGGTTCCCCTCTCCAACGCCTATCGCGCGGTGGCGGGACACGATCTCGCGGCCCGCCTGAAGGCGGCCACTGCGGGTGACGACTACACCCTGCTGTTCACCGCCCCCCCGACGCATTCCGCGCGCATTCGCACGATCGCGAACGAGCACGACACCCCCCTTGCAAAGATCGGCACGATCACCCCAACCACGGGCCTCACGCTGCACTTCGAAGGCGCACCAATGCCCCTGCCGGAACGGCTGGGCTACGAGCACTAAGCACGAAAGCCCGAGCGCCGCTCGCGTAATCTTGCGACAAATCCTGCGAACAAACACCAAGTTCGCGCATTAAGCCATTGATATACAATATTCCGCTTAATGCAGGAGATGCGCATGATCGCGAACGTCGCGGGCTTTGGCCTCATTGCCGTCGAGAAAAAGGCGGGTCGGGTGGTCTTTCTTGACCCGGCAACGCTTGGCTGCACAACCATCCTCGACGGCCTCCCACCCAAGCCGCACGAACTGCTGATCCCCCCGCGATCCGCCAAGGCCTATGTGCCGATTTTCGGCGACGGCATTCACGGCGATAACCCGAACCCCGGCAACACCATCGCCGTCATCGACCTTGCCGAGCGACGCCTCGTTCGACTTATCGACATTTCGCCCTACAAGGCGCCCCATACCGCACGGCTCGGCGCGAACGGGCTCATCTACTGCTGTTGCGAGGCAAGCGGCGCCGTGGTGGTGATCGATCCCGCACGCGACGTAATGGTTGGTGCGATCGCCATCGGCTCGACCAACGTGCACCGTCTGGCCACTGTTCCGGGGCGCGACCGCCTTGTCACCGAGGCGGAAGAGGATGGCCTGCTGAGCCTCGTTGCCTTCAAAGGTTCGCACGGCTCCGTGATCCGCGAACTGACGGTTCCGGGTGGGACCAACGGCATCGCGGCCGCCCCGACACGCCCGCTGGTCCTCGCAACCGCGGGCGACAGCCCCCGCCTTCATCTCGTCGATCGCGACGACTTTACCCTCACGCGCACGATAGCTCTGCCCGGACACCGCCAGAAAGGGCAGATCGTACGCTACCGCCCGGACGGGGAGATCGTCGCGGTGATCGGGAATTTCGATCCGGTCGCAAGCTTCTACGATGCGGATCTCAACCATCTGTTCACCGCGCAAGCCGGTGAAAAGCCCCTCGACGGTGCGTTCTCGCCCGACGGACAGACATTTCTCGTCTGCAATGAAGACAGCGATACGACCTCGGTGATCGACCTGAGGACCGGCCAGACACGCGAACACGTCGCCGTCGATTGCGGGTTTGAAGTCATGGCCTATTTCCCCCTTCCCCCGGCATCGCACACCAGGCACCTTCCAAGGTGATCGCCGGAGGGATCGACGCCAACGCCACCTTTCCCTCTGAAGAGTGCCCCCGAGCCAAAGTTGATCCGGATCAGCGCCATCACCGATCGGCCCTGATAGACAAGTACCTTGCCAGTGCTGCGCCTCGGGCGTAGCCCTTGTCGGCATCCGAGTGGGAAAACCCGCCGGGTGAACGATAAGATAATTGGGAAGGGGACAGTCTCGTGAACACACTCACGATTGCTATCGTCCTGGGTTTGATGGCCATTGTCTATGGCTTCATCACCAGTCGGCACGTGCTTGGCGCGGATGCCGGAAACACGAAAATGCAGGCCATTGCCGC
This sequence comes from Novosphingobium organovorum, assembly GCF_022832435.1. Classification (GTDB taxonomy): domain Bacteria; phylum Pseudomonadota; class Alphaproteobacteria; order Sphingomonadales; family Sphingomonadaceae; genus Novosphingobium; species Novosphingobium organovorum. The sequence continues at coordinate 169,314 of NZ_JALHLF010000001.1, forward strand.
AGCCATCCAGGAAGGCGCCGAGGCCTACCTCCGGCGCCAGTACACCACCATCGCGATCGTCGGCGTGATCGTCGTCGCCATTCTGGCCGGGACGCTGGGCCTGGTTTCGGCGGCCGGTTTCGTCATCGGCGCGCTGCTCTCGGGCGCCGCCGGGTTCATCGGCATGACCATATCCGTGCGCGCCAACGTGCGCACCGCCTCGGCCGCGCAGGATGGGCTGCAGGCCGGGCTCACGCTGGCCTTTCGCGCCGGCGCGATCACCGGCCTGCTCGTCGCGGGGCTCGCCCTGCTCGCGATCGCGGTGTTCACCTGGTACCTGACCGGACCGGCGGGCCACAGCGTGGGCGGCACGGACCGCAGCGTGATCGAGGGGCTGACCGGACTCGCCTTCGGCGCCTCGCTGATCTCGATCTTCGCGCGGCTGGGCGGCGGCATCTTCACCAAGGCCGCCGACGTCGGCGCGGATCTCGTCGGCAAGGTCGAAGCCGGCATTCCCGAAGACGACCCCCGCAACCCCGCCGTCATCGCCGACAACGTGGGCGACAACGTCGGGGACTGCGCCGGTATGGCCGCCGACCTGTTCGAAACCTATGTCGTGACCGTGGGCGCGACGATGATCCTGACCGCGCTTCTGCTCGGCGACATCGGCGCGCGGCTGATGCCGCTGATGACCCTGCCGCTGCTGATCGGGGGCGTGTGCATCGTCACCTCGATCATCGGGACCTTCTTCGTGCGCCTGGGGCGTTCGAACAACATCATGGGCGCGATGTACAAGGGTTTCCTCGTCTCCGCGCTCCTTTCGATCCCGGCGATCTGGCTGGCGATTTCCCATGCCCTGGGCGGCGTTGCCAGCACCTTTACCATCGGCGCGCGTGACGTGAGCGGGCTTGACCTGTTCTTCTGCACGCTGGTGGGGCTGGCCATCACCGGGCTCATCATCTGGATCACCGAATACTACACCGGCACCAACTACCGCCCGGTCAAGTCGATCGCGCGGGCCTCGGTCACCGGGCATGGGACCAACGTGATCCAGGGCCTCGCGATCAGCCTGGAGGCGACCGCACTGCCAACGCTGGTGATCGTGGCGGGCATCGTCATCGCCTACCAGATCGCGGGGCTGCTTGGCATCGCCTACGCCGCCACCGCGATGCTCGCGCTCGCAGGCATGGTCGTCGCGCTCGACGCCTATGGCCCGGTGACCGACAACGCGGGCGGCATTGCCGAGATGGCCGGGCTCGACGACAGCGTGCGCGCCCGCACTGACGCGCTCGACGCGGTGGGCAACACCACCAAGGCGGTGACCAAGGGCTATGCGATCGGCTCGGCCGGGCTCGCCGCGCTTGTCCTGTTCGCCGCCTACACCACCGACCTCAAGGCGTTCTTCCCGGACCTCACGGTCGATTTCAGCCTGGAGAACCCCTACGTCATCGTCGGCCTTCTACTCGGCGCGCTGCTGCCCTACCTGTTCGGGGCAATGGGCATGACCGCCGTGGGGCGCGCTGCGGGCGACGTGGTGCGCGACGTGCGCGAGCAGTTCAAGGCCAATCCGGGCATCATGACCTTCGAGACCAAGCCCGACTATGCGCGCACGGTCGATCTCGTGACCAAGGCGGCGATCAAGGAGATGATCGTCCCCTCGCTGCTGCCCGTGCTCGCCCCGATCGCGGTCTATTTCGGGATCACGCTGGTGGCAGGACAAGAGAACGGCTTTGCCGCCCTCGGCGCACTGCTGCTCGGCGTGATCGTCGGCGGCCTGTTCGTCGCGCTCTCGATGACGTCGGGCGGCGGGGCCTGGGACAACGCCAAGAAATACATCGAGGACGGCAACTTCGGCGGCAAGGGTTCCGAAGCGCACAAGGCTGCGGTCACCGGCGACACCGTAGGCGATCCTTACAAGGACACCGCAGGACCGGCGGTCAACCCGATGATCAAGATCACCAATATCGTCGCGCTGCTGCTGCTCGCCGCGCTGGCGGGTGGATAGCGAACCGATGCGGATCAGCCGCCCGGATGGTAGAAATCGTAAATCGTCTGGGCAACCGTTGAGCTGACACCGGGTGCGCGCTGCAAGTCTTCCAGGCTTGCCGCGCGCACCTTGCCCGCCGTTCCAAAGTGGAGCAGCAGCGCGCGCTTGCGCGCCGGACCGATGCCCGGAATTTCGTCGAGCGGGCTCGCCGTGATCGCCCGGCTGCGCTTGTCGCGATGCGCGCCGATCACGTAGCGGTGAACTTCGTCGCGCAGGCGCTGGAGGTAGAACAGCACGGGCGAATTGACCGGCAGCATCTTTTCGCGCCCGTCGGGAAAATGGAACACCTCGCGCCCCTCGCGCCCGTGATGCGGGCCCTTGGCGATGGCGATCAGGTTGACGTCCTCCACGCCAAGCTCCTCGAGCGCGTCCTTGACCGCGCTCATCTGCCCCTTGCCGCCATCGATCAGCACGAGGTCGGGCCACATCCCGCTCTCACGGTCGGGGTCCTCTTCCATCGCGCGGCCAAAACGGCGGGTCATCACCTCGCGCATCATCGCGTAATCGTCGTTGGTCTGCGCCTGGCGGATATTGAACTTGCGGTACTGGTTCTTGACGAAGCCCTCAGGGCCCGCGACGACCATCGCGCCCAGCGCCTTGGTGCCCTGGATGTGCGAATTGTCGTAAACCTCGATGCGGCCAGGAATGTCGGCGAGTTCAAGAAACTCGGTCATCTCGCGCAAGACCTTGGCCTGCGTGCCCCGCTCGGCGAGGCGTCGGTCGAGCGCTTCCACCGCGTTGCGCGTCGCCTGTTCGAGCAGGCGGCGGCGCGAGCCGCGCTGGGGCACCGAAATCTCCACCTTGTGTCCGGCCACTTCGCGAAAGGCCTCGGCCAGAAGATCGCCTTCGGGGATCGCGCGGTCGACCAGGATCACCCGCGCGGGCGGCACTTCCTCGTAAAACTGGGTGAGGAAGCTTTGCAGCACCTGATCCTCTTCCAGCCCTTCGGTGTGCGTGGGGAAGAAGGCGCGGTGCCCCCAGTTCTGCCCGCCCCGGATGAAGAAGGCCTGGATGCCGACCTGCCCGTTCTTGACCGCCATCGCGAAGATGTCCGCACTGTCGAGCCCTTCGGCGTTGATGGCCTGGCTGCCCTGGATGAAGGTAGCCGCGCGCAGCCGGTCACGCAGCATCGCAGCGGTCTCGAAATCGAGGTTCTCCGCAGCCTCGGCCATCTTCTCCTCGATCCGGCGCTGCACCGCGCTGGACTTGCCGCCGAGGAAGTCCTTCGCCTCGCGCACCAGTTCGTCGTAACCCGCCTCATCGATCCGCCCCACACAGGGCGCCGAGCAGCGCTTGATCTGGTAAAGCAGGCAGGGCCGGTCGCGCCGCGCGAAGAAACTGTCAGTGCAGCTGCGCAGCAGGAACAGCTTTTGCAGCGCGTTGATCGTGGTGTTGACCGAACCGGCGCTGGCGAAGGGACCATAATAGTTGCCCTTGGCCTTGCGCGCCCCGCGATGCTTCATGATCCGCGGGAAACCGTGGTCGGCGCGCAGCAGGATGAAGGGGAACGACTTGTCGTCGCGCAAGAGCACGTTGTAGGCCGGGCGAAAGCGCTTGATGAGCTGCGCTTCGAGCAGCAGCGCCTCGGCCTCCGAATTGGTGGTCACGATGGTCATCGAGCGCGTCTGGCTGACCATGCGCTGCAGCCGCGAGGGCAGGCGCTCCCACTGGGTGTAGTTCGCCACGCGGTTGCGCAGCACCCGCGCCTTGCCGACGTAGAGCACTTCGCCGCGCGCATCCTGCATACGATAGACGCCGGGCCGTGCGGGCAGCGTGCGCACGGTGTCGCGGATCACCTCGACCCCGGCCTGAAGGTCGGGCTGTTCCGAGCCGCGCACACTCGAGGTTGCCCGATCCTCGTTGAATCGGGCCGTGCCCTCAGGGTTTTCAGGTGTTCCGGCCGAAGTTCGCGACATGGCGTCTGAAATAGGGAGGGGCGCGGCGCTTCTCCAGCCCCACGCCCCCGCTATCCTCAGGAACCTCGCTCGATCAGAACATCTTGCGAAAATCGATCCCGATCACCCGGCCGAGCGGTTCGCGATAGGCGCGCTGGTAGGCAATCGGTGTCGCGCCGCTATCGTCCGTCACCTTCTGGCGCGAATCAAACAGGTTATCGACCTTGAACGCGATCCGGCTGCCTTTGAGGAACGGCGCCTTCGCGATCAGCGAAGCGCGCTGGTCGAGATCGACGAAGAGACGCAGCTTGGCCGTGGTATAGGCCCCGAAACGCAAGTCCGAACTGCCCGGCGCGCCGCTGCCATTCACGCTCGCAGGCGCATTCCAGGTCGCGTTGAGGCGCAGGCCGATACCGTCGAGGAAGAAGCCGCCCTCGGCCTCGATCCGGTGGCGCGGCACCCCGCCCGAGGTCAGCGAATCGCCCGACAGCTGGTCGAGCACCGCAGCCCCCGGCGCAATGCGGACATCCTCGGAAAAGCGCCAGGTGTGGTAGACCGAGAGGTTCCAGCGCCCGCCGCCGCGCCGGTTGCCTCCGAACATCGGCGGCGCGCCGCCGCCCTGCGCGC
>NZ_JALHLF010000010.1 GCF_022832435.1 Novosphingobium organovorum
CGCGGGCACGCACGGCTTCGGCGCGCGCGCGCTCGGCTTCGTCGCGCGCCCGCTCGGCTTCCGCCCTGGCACGCTGACCCTCAGCTCTCGCTCGCTGGCGTTCGGCGCTGGCGCGCTGCTCTTCAGCCTTGGCGCGATCGCCTTGCACGCGCAGTGAAGGAGGCACAGGCGGGACTGGTGGCACCGGCGCACGCGGGGCAACCGGCGCGCCCGGAGCCGCAGGGGCGATCGGCGCGATGGGAGCCGCCGGAGCTTGCGGCGCCTCGGGCGGCGTCGGCGCATTCGGCACGGGGGGCACGACCATCGGCTCGCCGTCGTCGGGCTCGAACGCGGCGTAGCTGACCGTCGCGGTGGTTGGCACGCAGACCACGCAAAGCGCGAAGAGACTGCGCCCCACCAGCTTGCGCCACACCGAAATTTCGCCCTGGCGCAGCGCCTTGAGACGCTGGATGATCGGCTTGTCGCCCGACAGCCCTCCCGCCATCGGCGCCCCGAGGGTGAGCTGGCGCCCGCCCGCGAAGGAAGCGATCAGCGCGCCGTAACGCGCCCGCTCGGCCCGGTCGCGCCCGGCCATGACCCGCGCATCGCAGGCCGCTTCCTGATCGCCGCGCATGGCGTTCCAGGCGCTCCAGCCCAGCGGATTGAACCAGTGCAGGGCAAACAGCGGCTGCATCGCCATGATCGCCAGCAGGTCGCCTCCGGCGTGGTGCTCCAGTTCGTGCGCGATGGCGAAGTCGGAGCTTTCGCTATCCGCGCTGGCCAGAAACCCGAACGGCAGCGCCACCACCTTGTCGAACACCCCGAAGGCGATCGGCGTGCCCGCCAGCGGACTCTCGACAATGCGCACGGCGCGCTTGCCCTGCCCTGCGTGCGCGACCGGACGCGCATCGGCCAGCAACTGGCGGCGCATCATCTGATAGTTGTAGACGCGCCAGGCAAGAAACAGCGCCGCGCCCGCCAGCCACAGTGCGATCAGCCCGCTCTGCCAGGACAGCGCGGAAAACAGGTCGGCGCCCGGCAGAGCGCCACCAGACAGACTGGCACCCGGCGCCACCGCACCGCCCCCCAGGACCGGAACCGCCGATGGCCCAGAGACGGCCAGCGCGGCGTCGAGCGGGGCGTTCGCCGCCGCTTCGCCCGCCCTTGCGGTTGTCTCCTCAAACCCCAGATCGAGGCGCGAGAGCCAGTGCGTGGGCGCCATCGCGGCGGGCAGTGCGAGCGGCGGCAGCACCAGGCGCGCCATCGGCAGCGCCCACAGCGCATAGGCCGCCTGCGCCCCGAACAGCCGCGCGGCCGGGCGGCGGACCAGCAGCACCAGCCCCATCAAGAGGCCGGTCATCACCAGCGTGTCGATCAGCCAGGCGATCATGACTTGAGCTCCTTCAAGAGGGCTTCGATCTCGGCGATGTCATCATGGCTGAGCGCCTCGGCCTTGGCCAGCTGCGCGAACAGTGGCGCCGCCCGCCCCCCGAACAGGCGATCGACGAGACGGCGGCTTTCGGTGCCGACGTAGTCGGACCGGGCGATGACCGGACTGTAGAGGAAGCGTTTGCCGTCACGCTCGGTGGTCAGCGCCTGCTTGGTGACGAGCCGCGCAAGCAGCGTCTTGACCGTCGGCAAACTCCAGTCGCGCAGCGCGCCGACCTGATCGCACACATCCTGCGCCGATTGCGGCGCCTTTTCCCAAAGCACTTCCATGACCGCGTGTTCGGCCTCGGAAATGCGTTCGCCATGCTCCGGCTTATCGGCCATCACGACCTCCATCGTTTACATGCGTAATCGATTACACTCGTAAACGGTTCTGGTCAAGCCAGCCCACGTCGTTGGCCGACCCGGCAACGCCGTTGATCGACCCGGCCTCAGGCCATGCGGCGCAGGTCGAGCGCGAGCATCACCAGGAACACGCCGCGCACCACGAAACTGACCATCACGATCGCCGCGAGAAAGGCGAGCCCCGCACCCGCTGGCGCGACCAGCAGGATAAGGCCCAGCACGACGTCGAGCACGCCCAGCAGCAGACGCCAGCCCCGGTCATGCCGCGCCCGGCGCGCCCACAGGAGCTGGATCACGCCCGCGACCAGCAACCAGACGCCCATCGCCCAGACCAGCGAGAGCGCGCCGGCCACCGGATCGGCCAGCGCGAAAACGCCCGCGATCAGCGCCAGCACACCGAGCCCCACTTCGAGCCAACGCGCCCGCTGCGACAGCGAGGTCGCCCCGGCCACCACCGCGGCAACCCCGTAGAGTACAAGGACAAGCCCGACCATCAGGCCGGTGGCGACACCCGCCACCAGCGGATTGGTAACGACGACGAGCGCGAACAACAGGAGCAGCAGGCCATAGGCCAGCACCCAGCCCCAGGTCTTGCCCGGTGCCCGCTCGAACGCCTCGACCAGTCGGTCGTTCGCAAGATCGGGCGTCAGGGCGGGATCGATCCGTTCGCGTTGCATGGCACTGCCTTTCCATCGTCGTGAGAAGCTTGTGCTCCTACAAGTCGCAAGGGAGCCTGCGGTTGCAGCGCCGTCGGCCTGGGCGCGTTCGATTGTCGGTTTCCGCCCCCTTCTAGTCGTTGACGAGCAGGTGCTTGAGCTTCCAAAGCGGTCGTGAAGCCGGAATCTTTCCGGCTTAGCCTTCATAGTACAGGTTCAGTGATGCCTTACGACACCGGAACAAGACTGGAAGAGCACCTCAAGTTTATCGGACTGATCGGAATGGCTGTGTTTATAGGAGCGGCGCTTTTCCTCCGACCAAAGCCAAAACCTGATCCACTCAACCATCTGGTGTATGGTTGCTTTGCGTCGAAAAACGCACCTCCGATACGGCTTGAAGCTAGCGGCATGATAATCGAGCAGCAAAATTTTCCGATCATCGGCTTTCACTTAGAACGCCATAAGACAGGGATCGCGCTTACTGCCGAACGCCCTATATCTGCCGACGTGTCCGCCTCTGGATACCGCTACTCCATAGATAAACGAGGTTCAGGAAAATTTCTGAATTTCTATCAGGTTGTAAATCAAGAGACATACGGTGTCTTTGATGAAACTGACCTCCACAGTTTTCAGATGCTCGCGAACGATGGGCAATATATTGCTTATTCAAAGGCGGATCCGGCGGAATGCGTATAAGCTGCCTTCCGCTTTTGCACACTTGCTGCCCAAAACCAGTAGGACCGCTACACACCCATCCCAGACATTTCGGCAGGCCTGGAAAGCAAGACCTGACAGCACCGAGATTGCCCGGCCAGAAATAGGTTCAGGCCTCTGAACGAAGCGCGCGGGATGCCGGGACGCTCGCCGGAAACGCCGCTGACTGGACAAGCCGCGTCCGGCGCGCTGTCGGCATGGGCCGCAAACGCAAGACCGCCGGCGAACGGGAGTCCGCCGGCGGTCATCGCAATCAGGCGGCCTGGCGCTTCGCAATCGGCGAAGCGCCAGGCCGAAAGCCAGATCAGTACACGCGCTTCTTGGGCTTGATGTACTGCGCATCGTCGGTGAGCGTGTATTCGTGCACCGGACGGTAGTCGAGACGAACCTCGCCGCCCTTGCCGCCCCAACCGTTGAACCAGCCCACGGTGTGCTTCATCCAGTTGGCGTCGTCACGATCGGGGAAATCCTCATGCGCGTGGGCGCCGCGGCTTTCCTTGCGCGCGTGGGCGCCATGCAGGGTGACGGTCGCCTGGCCGATGAGGTTGTCCAGCTCCATCGTCTCGATGAGGTCGGAGTTCCAGATCAGGCCACGGTCAGAAACCTTGACGTCCTGCATCTTCTTGTAGGTTTCCGCGATCGCCGCCTTGCCTTCGGCCATCAGCTCATCGGTACGGAACACGGCAGCGTGGGCCGACATGTTCTGCTGCATCTCCTTGCGGATGGCAGCCGTGGGCGTACCACCGTCCGCGTAGCGGAAGTGGTCGAGACGCGTAAGCGCGAGATCGGCCGAATCCTTGGGCAGCTCGGGCTGCTTGGCGCCGGGCTTGACGATCTCCTTGAGGCGATGGCCGGTGGCGCGGCCGAACACGACGAGGTCGGTCAGCGAGTTCGAGCCCAGACGGTTCGCCCCGTGGACCGAAACGCACGCCGCCTCACCCACTGCGAACAGGCCGGGAACCACGGTTTCCGGGTTGCCGTCGGCGCCGATGGTCATCACTTCGCCGTGGTAGTTGGTCGGAATGCCGCCCATGTTGTAGTGGACGGTGGGAACGACCGGCAGCGGCTGGCGGGTAAGATCGACGCCCGCGAAGATCTTACCCGATTCGGTGATGCCCGGCAGACGCTGTGCGAGCACCTTGGGATCGATGTGGTCGAGGTGCAGGTAGATGTGGTCCTTGTTCGGACCCACACCGCGCCCTTCGCGGATTTCCAGCGCCATCGAACGCGAGACGACGTCGCGCGAGGCGAGGTCCTTCGCGGACGGGGCGTAACGCTCCATGAAGCGCTCGCCTTCGGAGTTGGTGAGATAGCCACCCTCGCCGCGCGCACCTTCGGTGATGAGCACGCCCGCGCCGTAGATGCCGGTCGGGTGGAACTGGACGAATTCCATGTCCTGCAGGCACAGGCCCGCGCGCAGCACCATGCCGCCGCCATCGCCGGTGCAGGTGTGCGCCGAGGTCGCGGTGAAGTAGCTGCGGCCATAGCCGCCGGTCGCCAGCACCACGGCCTGCGAACGGAAGCGGTGGATCGAACCGTCATCGAGGCACAGCGCGATCACGCCGACGCACTTGCCGTTCTCCATGATGAGATCGATGGCGAAGTATTCGATGTAGAAGTCCGCCGCGTACTTCAGCGACTGCTGGTACAGCGCGTGGAGCAGCGCGTGGCCGGTACGGTCCGCGGCAGCGCAGGTGCGCTGGACCGGCGGGCCTTCGCCCATGTTCTGCATGTGGCCGCCGAACGGACGCTGGTAGATCGTGCCGTCCTCGTTGCGGCTGAAGGGCACGCCGGCGTGCTCCAGCTCGAGGATCGCGTCGGGCGCTTCGCGCACCATGTATTCGATCGCGTCCTGGTCGCCCAGCCAGTCCGACCCCTTGACGGTGTCGTACATATGCCAGGTCCAGTGGTCGGGCGTGTTGTTCTTGAGCGAAGCCGCGATGCCGCCCTGCGCCGCAACGGTGTGCGAGCGGGTGGGGAACACCTTGGTGATGCACGCGGTCTTCAGACCGGCCTCGGCCGACCCCATCGTGGCGCGAAGGCCCGAGCCACCGGCGCCGACGACGACGGTGTCATAAGTGTGGTCGATGATCTTGTAGGCGGGCCCAGTCGATTCTTGGGTCATTCAATCAGGCTCCCAGCGCGAGGCGAAGGACGCACAGGACGCCAAAGGCGGCGCCTGCGAAAGCGACGAAGTTGAGCGCGACGAGGCAGGCGAACTTGCTGCCATGGTCGTGCACGTAGTCTTCCATCATCACCTGCACGCCCAGACGCGCGTGCCAGAAGGTGGAAACGATCAGCAGCGCCATCAGCACCGCGGGAACCGGGTGCGACAGCCAGCCGGTGACCGAGATGAAGCTCAGGTCCTCGAGCAGCAGGATCGAGACGGCCAGCCAGATCAGCAGGAAGAGATTGCCGACCGCGGTGAAGCGCTGGAGCAGCCAGTGGTGCGCCCCGTGCTTGGCCGAGCCGAGACCGCGCACGCGGCCGATGGAAGTTCCGTTACCCATGGTGTCTACCCTTCCTCAGCGCAGCAGCAGGATCGCCCAGAAGGCGATGGTGAGAACGACGCCCAGCACGCTGGTCAGGATCGACCAAGTGCGGTTGCCCTTGAGCTCGAAACCGGCGCCGATATCGAGCACGAAGTGGCGCAGGCCGCTCATCATGTGGTTAAAGAAGCACCAGCTGATGCCCACCAGCACCACATAACCCGGAACAGAGGTCATGCACGTAACGAGCTGCGCATAAGCGGCCGGACCGCTCGCCAGCGCGCCCAGCCACCACAGCAGCAGCGCCAGACCGACAACCAGACCCTGCCCGCTCACGCGGTGCATGATCGAGACGAACATATGCGGACCCCAGCGCCAGATCTGGAGGTGCGGCGATAACGGACGGTTCTTGCTACCGGCGGTGGCCATGTCCTTGCGAATCCCCTTGCCTGCGGCAGCCCTGTGCGCTGCCCTCGTGGAAGTCCCCCTTAGTCATTTCGCTGCATCGCGCAAGTTCCAGCCGCAGATGCTCCGGCGATAGGAACTTGACCCGCAGCGACAAACCGGGCTGTTGGCAAGCATGACCAGGATCGGCGCCAGCATCGCGGCCAGTGCGGCCATTCTTCTTTATAAGGGCGTGGCCCTCGCCCACCCGGCGCCCGGCCCGATGCCCCCAGCGCTTACCGGCGCGGCCAGCCGCAGCGCGCTGGCCCGCGCGTGCAAGGGGCACGAGGGATGGGCCGTCGCTGCCCCTGCGGCGCAGATTTCCGCCAATACCTGGTATGTCGGCACCTGCGGCATCACGGCGCTTCTGGTGACGACCAGGGCGGGCCTGGTGCTGATCGACAGCGGCGTGCGCGAGGCGGCGCCGCTCGTCCTCGCCAATATCCGCGCGCTCGGCTTCGATCCCCGCGCGGTGCGCTGGATGCTCTCCAGCCACGAACATTTCGACCATGTCGGCGCGCATGGTGCAATGCAGAAGGCGACCGGCGCAAGGGTCGCTGTTCTTGCAAGTGCCGTTGCCGTCATGGAAAGCGGCAAAAGCGCGGCCAGCGACCCGCAGAACGGCACGCTCGAGGACTTCGCCCCCGTCCACGTCGACCGGGCGCTGGCGGATGGGGAAAGCGTGAAACTGGGCGGGATCGCCTTCACCATCCACGCGACGCCCGCGCACACCGCCGGTTCGGCCAGCTGGACCTGGCCCGCCTGCTCCCCGGCCCGCTCCGCAAGCCCGCGCGCCTGCGTCACCATGACGTATGCCGACAGCGCCACCGCGTTCGGTGCGAAGGGCTACCGCTTTGCCGACCATCCCGATCGGATCGCCGCCGTGCGCCGGGGTCATGCCCGCATGGCCGCACTGCCCTGCGGGCTCCTCGTCACGCCGCATCCGGGCGCGAGCAACCTGTTCGCCCGCTTCGCCGGCACCGCCCCGCTGATCGACAGCAAGGCCTGCACACGCTACGCGCAGGACGCCAAGTCGCGATTCGACGCGCGCCTTGCGCAAGAGACCCCCTCCACCCCGAAGGAACCCCAGTGAGCTGGAAGATGACCGCCTATGCCGACCGCGCCACCATAGAGGGCGCGCTGATCGCTCATGAAGACGCGCTCGACTGGGACCCGGACATCGTCATCTCGGGCTGCGAGATCGCCGAGGACAAACCCGACGACTGGCGCCTCGATGCCTGGCTGTCGAACCGCCCGGGCAAGAATGAGAAGAAGGCGCTCGCCTCGCTCTTCGCCGGCACCGTACCCACGTTCGAGATCGAGCAACTGCCCGAGACCGACTGGCTGGTCTCCAGCCAGCAGGACCTCGAACCGATCCGCGCGGGCGCCTTCCACGTCCACACCCCCGAGCACCCGGCCCTCAACGAAGCGGGGGTATTCGACTTCACCATCCCGGCGAGCCAGGCCTTTGGCACCGGCCAGCACGCGACGACCGCCGGGTGCCTGGCCATGCTCACCCACATGAAGCGCCAGGGCGTGGTGTCGCGCAACTGCGCCGACATCGGCACGGGCACCGGCCTGCTCGCCTTCGCGGCGCTGTCCCTCTGGCCCGATGCGATCGCCACCGCGAGCGACATCGATGCGGTGTGCACGGGCGTGGTGGAAAGCAACGCCGCGCTCAACGGTATCGGGATGGGTAATGGCAACGGCGAACTGGTGATGACCGTGGCGGCGGGAATGGACCACCCGTTGCTCGCCGCGCGCGGCCCCTACGACCTCATCATGGCCAATATCCTGGCCGGACCGCTGGTCTCGCTCGCGCCCGATTTCGGCGCGCACCTGGTTCCGGGCGGCCACCTGGTCCTCGCCGGACTGCTCGAAACGCAGGAAAAGGCGGTGCGCACCGCCTGCCAGCGCGCCGGTCTGCGCCTCGCCGGACGGCTTGTCAACGGCGACTGGTCGATCCTGTGGCTGCGCAAACGCCGCAAGTGGCAGCGCGGCTGAAGCGTTTACCCGTCCGGTGCCTGCACCGGACGGTTCAGAAAATACGCCAGAACCGCTGATCTGCGCAGGACCACATAGGCCCGCGCCAAGCGAGCCTCAGCGCGCCAGCTCGAAGCGCACGCGGTGCACCGCGCGCGCCATGCCGGCAAGCGCGCGCTGGGCATCGCGTTCGAGCCGCCCATCGAAGGCAAAGCCGATCCGGTCGGCGACGATCCAGCGCACCTTGCCGCGAACGACGCCGAATCCCTCAAGCAGGAAGGCCAGATTTTGCCCGCGCTCGAGCGCGCCCTGTTCGAGGACGAACTGGCACCCATCGGCCGATACATGTCGGGCGACGCCCACCGGATACCTTAATCCGGAGTGCGTTTGCGCTTTCTCCACCGCGTCGTTTTCCTCTTCTCTCGGGATCAGAGCGGTAAGTAAGAAAGGTTAATGCACTGCAAACCTCGGTAAACAAATCACTGCCGAAACGAAGCTGGAAAAGCCGTGCAACTCCTGTGATCCACCTAATTTCACATTAACCTTTAGGCGAGAAATCAAATTAACGATTTTCCCCGATTCTGGCGGCGTCAGGGGGGTTGGTACCGACAGTCGAGAGAAAGTCCAACCATGATACATGACCATAAGGAGCGGCCCGATACCGTAATCGGGCCCTTAGGGGAAAAGCTGGAGCGGGACACACTTCCACCCGCCAATACGTCGCGCTGGGTTGTCCGCCGCAAGGCCGAAGTGGTGGCGGCCGTGAATGGCGGCCTGCTCACGATCACCGAGGCCTGCGAGCGATACAATCTGACGCTTGAGGAACTGGCCTCGTGGCAGCGCGCGATCGAACGCGAAGGAATGGCGGGGCTGCGCGCGACACGCGTGCAGCACTACCGCCAGATGCATGAGCGTCAGGGGCGCAATTCCTGATCGTCCGAAAGTGATACGGACCGATCGAGCCACGCCCTGACGCGATGAGAATTGGCCTGTCCCGCTCGTCGGGCAGTCCGTGTACCCCCCGGGAATTTCCCCCGCCGGGCTGGCATCCTCGTGGTGTCAGCCCGCTTGGCGTACGATTTCGGCCCATTCCTCTTCGTTGATGACCGCGATGCCCAGCTCCTCGGCCTTCTTGAGCTTGGAGCCCGCCCCCGGCCCGGCCACGATGAGGTCGGTCTTGGCCGAAACCGAACCCGCCGCCTTGGCGCCCAGCCGCTCGGCCTGCGCCTTGGCCTCGTCGCGGCTCATCGTCTCCAGCTTGCCGGTGAACACCACGGTCTTGCCCGCGACCTCGCTCGCCACGCTTTCGACCACGTAGGGCGGCGGCGCGACTTCGCGCAGGAGATCGTCCCACACCGCGCGGTTGTGCTCCTCGTGAAAGAAGTCGCCCAGCGCCTTGACCACCACCGGGCCCACGCCATCGATCGAGATCAGCTCGGCATAGGCCTCGCTCGCCTCGGCAACGGCTTCCTCGCCCTCCTTGACCTGCGCTTTCTGCGCAATGGCGCGCAGCGCCGGCAGCGTCTCGAAACGCTTCATCAGATCGCGCGCGGTCACCGCGCCGACATGGCGGATACCGAGCCCGAAGAGCAGCCGCGCGGCATCCGGCTGGCGCCGGTTTTCCACCGCCGCCAACAGGTTGTCCACAGACTTGTCCTTCCAGCCCTCCAGCGCGAGTATGGCATCGCGCCTGGTTTTCAGGCGGAAGATGTCGGCCGGGCTCTCCAGCCAGCCGAGCGCGAAGAATTCATCGATGGTCTTTCCGCCAAGGCCATCGATGTCCAGCGCGGCGCGGCTGACGAAGTGCTTGAGCCGCTCGGTGCGCTGCGCCGGACAGATCAGCCCGCCGGTGCAGCGCACGTCCACCTCGCCCTCTTCGGCCACCGCTTCGGAGCCACATTCGGGGCAATGGTCAGGGAACAGGTAAGCCTCGCGCGCTTCCTCGCGGGTACGGTTCTCGACGACCTGCGGGATCACGTCACCCGCGCGCTGGATCACCACCCGATCCCCCGGCCGCACACCCAGCCGGGCGATCTCGTCGCGGTTGTGCAGCGTCACGTTGGTCACCGTCACCCCGCCCACGAGCACGGGCTGGAGCCGCCCGACCGGGGTCAGCTTGCCGGTGCGCCCGACCTGGATCTCGATCTTCTCGAGCGTGGTCTCGGCCTGTTCGGCGGGGAACTTGTGCGCCAGCGCCCAGCGCGGCGCCTTGGCGACGAAGCCGAGCCGCTGCTGCAGGTCGAGCCGGTCGATCTTGTAAACCACCCCGTCGATCTCGAACGGCAGGTCCGCCCGCCCGTCGCGGATCGCCCGGTAGGCGCCAAGCAGTTCCTCGAGGCTCTCGCAGCGGCGAAACTGGGGCGAGACCGGCAGGCCCCAGCTCTCGATCCGGCGGATGACCTCGTGCTGGGTTTCACCCGGCACCGCGCTCGCCGCGCCCCAGCCGTGCGCCCAGAAGCGCAAGGGACGCCTGGCGGTCACGCCCGCATCCTTCTGCCGCAGCGATCCGGCGGCCGCGTTGCGGGGATTGGCGAACTGGCGCACCTTGCTTTCATCGAGCACCTCGCCCTTGCGCTCGGCTTCGCTGCGCGCCTCGTCCATCAGCGCGGTGTTGAGCGCGTGGAAGGCGGCCTTTTCCATGTAGACTTCGCCGCGCACCTCGAAGACCTCGGGGATGCCCTCCCCTTGCAGCTCCGGCACGATATCGGCGATGTGGGCGACGTTGGGCGTCACATCCTCGCCCACTTGCCCGTCGCCGCGCGTCGCCGCGCGCACCAGCTTGCCCTTCTCGTAGCGCAGCGAGCAGGACAGGCCATCGATCTTGTCCTCCGCCGTGACCGCCAGCGGCTCCTCGGCGGGAAGCGACAGGAACCGGCGCACGCGGGCGAGGAATTCGGCCACTTCCTCGTCCGAGAAAGCGTTGTCGAGGCTCATCATGCGCACCTCGTGCGTCACTTTGCCCAGCGGCGAGGCGGCGACCTCGTGGCCAACCGCACTCGACGGACTGTCCGCGCGCACCAGATGCGGAAACTGCGCCTCCAGCTCGGCGTTGCGGCGCACCAGCGCATCGTATTCGGCGTCCGAGATCTCGGGCGCATCCTCGGCATGGTACTTGCGGTTGGCCCGCCTGATCTGGCGCGCAAGGCGCATCAGTTCGTTGGCCGCATCGGCCTCGGCGAGGAAATCGTTCTGGGATTCGGACGTCATCGTCCCCCTATGGCGCAAAGCATCTTCGAACGGGAGCCTACATCGCCTCTTTCACACCCACTTTCACCAGCCACCAGTTGACCGGAAAGGCGGTGCCGAAACCGGCAAGCATCGAAAGCTGCATCAAGAACCAGAACTGCGCGCTATCAACCGGCGCAAGCGCCCCGTAGACCGGGCGAAACCAGAGAAACTGGCCCGCCGCCATGACCCCGTACATACCAACTTGCCACGAAGCGATCGAAAGCGCGTCCGCCTTAAGCGCCGCGATCAGCCCCTTGCCCGGCGAAAGCCCGCGCATGGGCACGATGGCAAAATACTGGAAGGCGATGCCAATCGAGAAGGCCAGCATGAAGTCGAGAATCCACACCGCGAAAGTCTTTTCGGCAAAGAGCGTGTGCCAGCCCAGCGCCACGGCGATGCCTGGAACCGCAAACGCCAGCCACTCCGCGATGAGATCGCCCAGCGCACACCCTGCTCCGCAATGGCTCGCCCCCTTGGCGATGGACAGCCACGTCGGTTGCCCGGCGTGCGCAGCGTGGCCCTCACCTCGCCCGTGGCCATGATGGCCGGTGTGAGCGCAATGGCCTTCATGCCGCCGCGCGCGGCGGTAGAGCCAGACCCAGAGCACCGAACCGAACAGCGTGCACAGCGGCCAGACCCATCGCATCACGGCCATCGCCGGCGGTCGCCGCAGCACCGCGACCAGAACGAACAACGCGCAGAGGCCTGCTACCATGAGAGACGTCATCGCCAGCGCGTCAAGCCAAAGAGGGAAATCAGGGGTAGCCATACATGTGCAACCCGCACCCGCAGCATTTGATCCGAACGAGCCAGGCGGGCGCTAGCGCGGTTTTCGATCCGGCTGCATCAGATCGACCGGCCCGGGTTCTTGTTTTAACGCACTTTCTTCACCGTCAGGGGTTTCGACCTGCCTGGAAAATGCTCTGGCGCGTGACGCAGCGCCAAACCAGCGAAGATTGTCATTTAACGCAAACCAACATATATTAATTCAATTGAAGCAAAAAAGGCAGCCATGCTGGAAAGAATCGCCCCCACTCCCGCCTCGCCGCAGACCGCGCAGGTCACCCGCGCTGAAGCTGGGGCCGGGGTGCGCGCGGTCGTGCGCCTCTTTAGCGCTTGGGAGCTGAGCGAAGAGGACGCCTGCGATCTGCTCGGCGGGATCAGCCGCAGCACCTGGCGGCGCTGGAAAGCCGGAACCGTGGCCAAGGTGGACCGCGACCTCGCCGCGCGCCTCTCGCTCCTGCTCGGCATTCACAAGGGGCTGCGCTACCTCTTCACCGACCCGGCGCAGGGCTACCGCTGGATCCGCAAGCCCAACCAGGCCTTCGCCGGCCAGTCCGCGCTCGAGGTCATGCGCGGGGGCAGCGTGTTCGCGCTTGAACGCGTGCGGCGCTATCTCGATGCCGAGCGCGGCGGATGGTGATGGTCTCCTGGCCGCGTGCGCTGCGCCTGATCCGGTCGATCTATCCGCCGATCGACCTGTTCGAAGACATTGCCGACCCGCGTGACTGGGATGCGCTGGCCTCGCTCGAATCCAAGACCAACCCGCGCCTTCGCGACGAAATCGGCCAGCTTGACAAGGTTCCGCCCGAACGCCGTGTCGCCGGGCCCGGCGCCTCGCTGGTCATGGCCCCCTTCGTCCATTGCAGCACGGACCGTCCCGGCCGTTTCACCGACGGCACCTACGGCGTCTATAGCGCTGGAAATTCCGAGGAAGTGGCCCTGCGCGAAGTCGCCCACCACCACGCGCGCGCCATGCGTGCGGTCGACGAGGAGCCGGGCTGGCACTCACAATTTCGCATGCTGGTAGGCGCGCTCGAACGGGAACTCGACGACGTGACGCACGACGCCGCAGCCCACGATCCGGACAGCTGGGCCTATTCCCAGAGGCTGGGCGCCGAGCACCGGCAAGCGGGCAGCGACGGCCTGCTCTACCGCTCCGTGCGCTGCCACGAAGGCCTGTGCGCCGCGCTGTTCTGGCCCGACGCGGTAGCGATCCCGATCCAGGGCGACCACTACCAGATGCACTGGGACGGAACCCGCGTCGACCGCGTCCTCAACTGCACCACCCGCCAGGAATTCGCGCTAGTCTAACGCGCCAAACCGCCTGCCCAGCCACGGCACCGAGGCCCGAATGGCGCCCAATGCGGCCGATGTAGTGCGCCACCCCGCTGCGACCAGGTTCGCGACGCTCTCCAGGTCTCGCTGCCCCTCCCGCAAGCGCGAGGGAAAACCGACAATGCCCTCCCGCTTGCGGGAGGGCCAGAAGGCTTGGGAACGCAGCGACCTAGCCGAACGGGTTGGGCGGGTCACACCGCGCCCTAACGACCCGATCTGGACTTTCGATGATTGTGTCGACCATGCGGGCGGTTGCCAGCCTGCTTCTCATTCAGGCCAACGCTTATGGCGACCTGAGCATCACGCATATTCAGCGGAAGACCAACCGATGATAAATGGGTAGCTTCCATCATGCCCTAATGATAGCCACTTACAATTATTGCGACATCGAGATGAAAATATGCAAATTGTCAAAAGATCCGCAATCAGTTTTGGCGCCTGTCTGGCGTTTCATTTCACCCCTTCTCATGCATCCGAACCTATTGCACTTGAATTGCAGCCGTCCTCATCCTGGAATGCCGATTGGGGACAAGATCGCTGCACGCTGCTACGCACATTCGGAGACGGGAATGGAGATGTTCTTCTTCGAATTCGTTCGGCTGCCCCTGGCAACGTTTATCACTTCGAGTTGATCGGAAAGGCGCTCGCTCCCTTCAAAGACCTCCAAGGCCAGGCCCTTGTTCGCTTCGGCAACGAAGGGGATGAATTAGCGCGCGGGACCGAATTCGTCGCCCTGGAGGGGGACAGATATGCCCTGGTGTTCTCCAGCGGCGTCGACTTCCAACAGCATCGCGGGCACGCACCCAACGCAACGAAAGCAAAGCTTGGACAAGAAGACTGGCCGCTCGAGACAGACAAACTCGCACGTGTCACCTCGATCGCAATTCGGGAAAAGGAACGTTCGCTCACGCTACACTCCGGCTCGCTGGTAGAAGCCCTGAATGCGCTTTCGATCTGCACCGACGATCTGGCGCGCTCCGCAAGCGTCAACCCTGCCCCCCTTGCTACGCTCAGCCAACGAACGCGCCTTTCAAACGGAGCGTCGATCGTGCCTGGTCCGACAGACCAGAAAAAATTAGGGCGTACTAATGGCTCGGTTGATATTCTTGCCGCCATTGATGAGACGGGCAAGCCACTGTCATGCCGCTCTCCCGTCCTAACCGCTAACAAGGAGCTTCTCGATGCTGTTTGTCGCTCTGTCATGGCGGCAAAATTCGAACCGGCTCTCGATGCCGACGGGAAACGGGTTGCCGATTTCTATCGCGTCAGCGTCGCCGTTTTCCAGAGGCGTTAGCGCGTTCGATCTTTGGAAGCCTTTGACAAATTTTCGGGCAATAGAGTGGCAGCCGTTCGCCGCTCATGCCTTCCAAAAGCTCAGGTTCACGAACCGGCCCATGTAGATCAGGCGCTTTGGCTCAGCAGACAGCGGACCTTTTGTGCGACCGCACTGATCCAGCAGCCGATGCGGCGGCCTCCCCCCCGTGGCGCCTTCATTCCCGAGATCGCTGCGGTCGACAGTAAGGGGGTCAAGGGGTGATAACCCCGTGCTCTATTCCTGCAGAGTTCCTTGAAAAGTCAGGTCCGCTCGATCAGGCGGTCCGCTTGCGCGCGGGCTTCTTCGGTCACTTGTGCGCCCGAGAGCATCCGGGCGATTTCTTCCTTGCGCTCGGCCTGGCTGAGCGGGGCGACCGAGGTCCGGGTGACCGTGCCCTTGGAGGACTTGGAAATCATGTAGTGACGGTTGCCGCGCGCGGCGACTTGCGGGCTGTGCGTGACGGCGAGCAGTTGCCCGCCGGATGCGAGGCGCGCGAGGCGTTCGCCGATCGCGTCGGCGACGGCGCCGCCCACGCCGCGGTCGATCTCGTCGAAGATCACCGTTGCCGCCCCGCCCTCTTCGGCCAGCGCGACCTTGAGCGCGAGGATGAAGCGCGAAAGCTCGCCCCCCGAGGCGATCTTGGCAAGCGGAGCAAAATCGGCACCGGGATTGGTCGAGATAAGGAATTCGACCGTGTCCATGCCCGACGCCCCCCAACGCGCTTCGGGCAGTGGCAGGACCGAAGTCTGGAATCGCGCGGCGTCGAGCTTGAGCGGGGCCAGTTCGGCCGCCACCGCCTTATCGAGCCGCCGTGCCGCCGACCGGCGCAGGTCATGCAGCTTGCGCGCCTTTTCCTGATAGGCGAGCGCGGCCTTCTGCGCCGAAGCCTCCAGCCGAACGATATGTTCGGTTCCGCCTTCGATCGCGTCAAGCGCGCGGCGCATCTGCACGGTGCGCTCGGGCAGGTCATCGACCGTGCAAGCGTGCTTGCGCGCCAGCGCGCGCAAGTCGAACAGACGGGTCTCGATCCGGTCGAGTTCGGCCGGGTCGAACGCCAGCGCGTCACCGGCCTCGACCAGCTTGTCCTCGGCCTCGCCCGCCTCGATCACCGCACGGTCGAGCGCGCCGAGCGCCTCGGCCAGCAGCGGATGTTCGCCCGCGATGCGATCGAGCCGCCGCGCCGCACCGCGCAACGCGGCCAGCGCGCTCTCGCTGCCTTCCCAGACGCGGGCCAGCGCCGCGAGGTCGTCCGCCAGCTTCTCGCCCTTCTGCATGTCCGCACGGGCCAGCGCGAGCGTCTCTTCCTCGCCCGCCTGCGGGGCAAGCGCGTTGAGCTCCTCCAGATGGGCCAGCAGCAGGTCCTGATCCTGCGCCGCGCGTGCAATTTCGGCGCGCGCCGCATCGAGCGCGTCCTGCGCGCTGCGCCAGGCCTTGAACGCGCCCTCCACCCCCGCCAGATCGCTGCCTGCAAATCGATCGAGCAGCGCGCGGTGCCCCTTGGCGTTGACGAGGCCGCGATCGTCATGCTGGCCGTGGATCTCGACCAGCGCAGGCCCCAGCTCGCGCAGCAGCGCAACGCCGACCGGCTGGTCGTTGAGCCAGGCGCGCGATCCCCCGTCGGCCTTAAGCTGGCGACGCAGGATCAGCGGCTCACCGGGCTCGATCTCGATCGAGGCATCGTCGAGCGCGGACTGGAGCGCTGGGGGAAGGCTGGCGAATTCGAAACTCGCGCTCACGCTCGCCCGGTCCTCCCCGGCGCGCACGAGCCCGCTGTCGGCGCGATTGCCGATGACGAGCCCGAGCGCGTCGAGCAGGATCGATTTGCCCGCGCCGGTTTCGCCCGTGAGCACACCAAGGCCACGCGCGAAATCGAGGTCGAGCGCCTCGATCAGGACGATGTTACGGATCGAAAGTCGGGTCAGCATGTTCGCGAATCGTTCTAGCTTATCGATTCGCCTTCGTCACCCGACTTTGCGCCTGATGGCGAACATGACCGGCAGCCCGGCCAGCGCTTACAGGAACAGGCGCATGGCCCCTAGGATGCCCACCGCCCAGACCGCCACGACCAGCGCGCAGATGGCTTCGATTTCCCAGGACTTCCCAGCGTTTTCAAGGTTACGTGAAACAGACATCTTCGTCATTTTCCCACGGGCGAATCGGCGTTGTCAAAACGCGCCGGCCCGCCGCAGGCTATAATTCAACCCTATCGGTAGAGAAAGTAAAATCACGAGCCTCAAGGCGAATCGCACGCGCCCATTCCAGCCATGAAAAACGGCTCCGGGCGCAAGCGCCAGGAGCCGTCGAAAGGGTCGGCACGCCAGAGCCAGCGTACCACGGCGATTAAAGCCGAATCAGGACGCCACGAACTTGGGCGCGTGCTTGTCCATCAGCTTGTAGGCGCGCTCATACCACTTGCTGTTGGGGTAGTTGCGCTCGAGCACCGCAGCCGCCTTCTGCGCCTCTTCGGGCAGGCCCAGCGAGAGGTAGCATTCGACGAGACGATAGAGCGCCTCGGTCACGTGGCTGGTGGTCTGAAAATTGTCGACGACCTGGCGGAAACGCAGCGTCGCGGCGAGCCACTTGCCGCGTTCCTGGTAATTGCGCCCGACGGTCATTTCCTTGCCCGCGAGGTGATCGTTGACGAGATCGAGCTTGAGCCGCGCGTCCGAGGCATAGGTCGTCGTCGGGTAGCGGCGGATGATGTCGGTCAGCGCCGCCTTGGCCTGTTCGGTGGTCTTCTGGTCGCGCGTGACATCGCCGATCTGTTCGTAATAGCAGATCGCGATGAGGTAATAGGCGTAAGGCGCGCTCTTGTTGCCCGGATGGATCGACAGGAAGCGCTGCGCCGACTGGATCGCCTGGTTGTAGTCGCGCGCGGCGTAGTAGCTGAACGCGCTCATCAGTTCGGCCCGGCGCGCCCAGGGCGAGTAGGGATGCTGGCGTTCCACTTCGTCGAACAGCGCGGCGGCCTGCTTGGTCCGGCCGGTGTCCAGACGCTGGCGCGCGGCCGCGTAGAGCGTGTCGACATCGCGCGCAACATAAGCGGCGTCCTTCTTTTTGCCCGAACCGCCACCGCAGCCGGCAGTAAGGACAAGGGCTCCGCAAGCGGCGGCAAGGATGACGGGTTTGAGGCGCGAGCTTTCGAACATGGCGCGTCTATAGCCAGCGGTTCGCTGAACGCCAAGTGAAGTTGCGCAGTGTTTTTACATGGGAAAGTGATGCGCCGCGCCCAAGCCCTGCAACATGCGTGCAACATGCGCCGCCATCGGCGCGCAAGCGCCTTGCCTCATCGCGTTCCCCTGCCATAGTGGCGGGCGATGGCAGGCAGCAACGAACTCTACTCCCCGGTCATGTCCGACGCGCTCGTGATCCTGGGCGCGGCGGGCATCGTCATTCCGGTTTTCAACCGCTTCCGCATCACGCCGGTGATCGGGTTCATTCTCGTCGGACTGCTCGTCGGCCCCTTCGGCCTTGGCCGCCACGTGTTCGAGCATCCCTGGCTTTCGCATATCACCATCACCGATCCCGACGGGCTGTCGATCTTCGCCGAATTCGGCATCATCCTGCTGCTGTTCTCGATCGGGCTCGAACTCTCGTTCGCGCGTTTGTGGGACATGCGCCGGATGGTCTTTGGCCTGGGCATGCTCGAACTGGTGGTGATCGGCAGTTCGCTGACGTTCGTGCTGGCCGCGATCGGACAGGCCTTTGCCGGGGCGCTCGCGCTCGGCCTGGCGCTGTCGCTGTCCTCGACCGCGCTCGTGCTCAAGATCACCAATGCGGCAACCCCGGTGGGCCGCGCCGCGCTGGCCATGCTGCTGTTCGAGGACATCGCGCTGGTCCCGATCATCTTCCTGCTCGGTGCGCTGGCCCCGCACGCCGCGAACAACGGGGTGGGCAATCTCATCCACACGCTGGTCTGGGGGACCGGGGTGGTGGTAGGGCTGCTCGTCGTCGGGCGCTACCTGCTGCCTCCGCTCTTCGCGCAGGCCGCACGCACCAAGAGCCCGGAGCTGTTCCTCGCCGCTTCGATGCTGGTGGTCATCCTCGCCTCGCTGCTGACCGCCGCGGTGGGCCTCTCCCCGATCGTCGGCTCGCTGGTGGCGGGCCTGCTGATCGCCGAGACCGAATACCATTCCGAAGTCGAGCAGATCATGGAGCCCTTCAAGGGCCTCGCGCTCGGCGTATTTCTCATCACCATCGGCATGAGCATCGACTTGTGGGTGGTCTGGGAGAACCTCTACTCGATCCTCGTTGCGACCGTGGGTGTGCTGATCATCAAGGCCGTGGTGACCGGCGTACTGCTGCGCCTGATGGGCGCGCGGCGCGGCACGGCGACCGAAACCGGCATTCTCATGTCGAGCCCCTCGGAAACGACCCTGATCGTGCTGAGCGCGGCCGCCTCGGCCCAGCTCATCCAGCCGGGGACCAACCAGTTCTGGCAGATCGTCACCGCGATCGGGCTGACCGTCACTCCCCTGCTCTCGATGTTCGGCAAGATCGCCGCGCGCCGCGTAGACCGGGTCGAATCCCCGCACCACCCCGCCGAGACCGAGGACAAGCGCCAGACGATCATCATCGGCTTTGGCCGCGTGGGACGGCTGGTGGCCGACATGCTGACCCGGCACGATCGCCCTTATGTCGCGATCGACACCGACACCGATTTCATCGCCGAAGGGCGCATCAAGGGCTACAACGTCGCCTTCGGCGATGCCGGGCGCGGCGATGCGATGGAGCGGCTCGGCGCAGGTGAAGCTGCCGCGGTGATCCTTACCATGGACGTGCCGGTCACCGCACAGCGCATCGTGCGCAAGCTGCGCCAGCAGTACCCGGACCTCCCGATCATCGCGCGCGCGCGCGATGCCGAACACGCCGCCCTGCTCTACCGCGCCGGTGCCACGCACGCCGTGCCCGAAACGCTCGAAAGCTCGCTCCAACTGTCCGAGGCGGTGCTGGTCGAAACCGGCGTGCCGATGGGTCCGGTGATCGCCTCGATCCACGAAAAGCGCGACGCGCTGCGCGAGCAGATCATGCAGCAGGGCGGCCTCTCGGAAAAACCCGCCCTGCGATCGGCGGTCATGCCGCGCACCGCCGACGCCTGAGCCCCTCCTTCCCGCCTAGCCGAACCGGACCCCTGCCATGGCCACCATCCGCCCCGCCGCGCGCGCTGATCTCGATGCGCTGTTTGCGCTGGAACTCCAAACCTTTCCCGAAGAATCCTACGGTGAAATCGCGCTGCGGCAATTCATCGACCTGTTCCCCGGCCTTTTCTTCGTGGCCGAGGATGCCGGAACCATCGCGGGCTACGGACTGGGGGGAATAGACCAGCAAGGTCAGGGCTGGGTCCTCTCGCTCGGTGTTTCGCCCGCGTACCAGGGCCAGGGTATCGGCGCGCGACTGTTCGATGCCGTCCTCGACGCCTTGCGTGGAACCGGTGCCATCCGCCTGACCGTAATTCCCGACAATGTCCGGGCGGTAACTCTCTACGAACGCAAGGGGTTCACCACCGAAGCGCGGGTCGAAGACTATTACGGCCCCGGCCAGCACCGGCTCGTCATGGTTCGCCTGACGCCAGACGAGCCACGATAATTCAAGGCATTAATCCTGATATCGCCCAATTTCCGAACCGCTCCCGCCCGGCAGACCTGACAGTGCAAACGCGCGATCGGCCAACTGGCCAGCGGCCCCGGCCCGCTCCCGAGCGATTGCCCCTTCCGAATGACCGAATTCGCTCCGGAAGCGTTGCCGGGCTGGCCCCCCCCGCGCGCGGGAGAGGCACGCGACCACGCCCTCCCGCTTGCGGGAGGGCCGGAAGGCTTGGGAACGAAGGCGCCTAGCCGAACGGGGTGGGCAGCCAGCCTACCGTCGGCTCTCCCCCCTCCTCACGGCTGGCCGGTCATGGCATCATCATGACCATACGCCGATGCGCAAAGGCAATGCCGCTGCTTGCCAGGCCAACATCACGAGCCTTTCCGCCCCGCGCGTAGAACGCAGCGCTCCCCTTGGCGAGGCGCGTCTTTGCGCGCATAGTAACCGCACCCTGACAGGAATGCGCCATGCCGCTTGCCGAGCTTGCCCGCCCATCCGACACCAGTGTCCGCGATGCCGTTGGCACCCGGCGCCTTGTTCTGGGCCTCGCCCTACCCGTTCTGGCTCTCGGCGCCGCACGGTGGGCCGCAACGAGCGAACTGGCGCTTCGCCATCCCCGCATCGCCGCCGCATTGTTCACCTGGATCGCGGCGGATGCCCTGATGCTCGGCCTGCTTCTCCACGCACCCGAGCGAACACCGCGCCTGACCGCGATCATCGCCAGCCTTGCGTCCTCTGCAGCGCTCGTCCTGCTCGCGCCCACGCCAGCCGTGCATACCGGCCTGGTGCAGCTGGCCTGGCTCGAACGCACGCTGATCGCCGTGATCGCGCTTGAAGTCGCCCTGCTTTGCGCGCAAGGGGCCAAGGTCTGGCGCCAGACGCAAGGTTCGCCGCCCGATCGCATCAGGAGCGTCGCCCAAGCGCTGCTGCCCACCCCGCTCTATCGCCTCGCACGCGCGGAATTGAGCCTGCTGCAGATCGCGCTGTTTCGCTGGAACGCCCGGCCCGATGTTCCCGCAGGGACACAACCCTTCACCAATCACCGCCATCTTGGCCCGATGCTGCTTGCGCTGCTCGTTCTTCAGGTCATCGAAGCGGCCGCGACCGACCTCGTGGTCCGAATCTGGTTCCCGACCCTCGCGCAAGCGCTTGTGTTCCTGGGCGAATACGGCGTCCTGTTCACCGTCGGACTCGTCAAGTCGCTCCGCCTGCGCCCCGTTCTGCTGTGCGAGGACGGGGTTCGGATACGCCTTGGACTGCTGCGTGAGTGTTTCGTGCGCTACGAGGACATTCTCGAGCCGGCGCAGACCCTTGATCCGCATGAAGTCCGTGCCCCGACCACCCGGCGCATGGCGATCCTGGTCTGGCCCAATGTCATGCTGCGCCTGCGTCCCGGACATGCGGGCCGCGCCCCACGGGGCCGCTCGGACATTCAGGCGATCGCCCTGCATCTTGACGAGCCCGAAGCCTTCATCGCGGCGCTGCGCGCGCGTATCGATCCCAGCGTGTGACAGGACGGCAAGCCTGCGCGCCCTGCCCGATGGTCACGCCGCACGCGAATTCCCGCCGGAGGACCGTGCCCGCGTCAAAGCGGCGGTCGCAGCGCGCTTTGGCCTCCTTGCTCCCAGCCGCGCGGCAACCTTCGTGCGCTAGGCGGCGTGGACAAATTCCACGGCGCCCTCGCGCTGAGCTATGACTGCGGCATTTGCCGAAATCCCGGTTTGATTTAGAATAGCGAGATGCAATTCCGAACGCTCCGCATTGACGTGTCCGCCCGCGTGATCGGGGTGTGGGCGCTGGCGCTCGCGCTGCCCGGTCTGATGTTTGGCTCTCTCATCATTGTGATAGCTACATTCTCTGTGCCCTTTTTGATTGCAGCCGCTGCCCCTTCCCTCTGGTTTGGGGCCGCGATCCTGCGTCGTCCGATACCTTGGTCTCTGACAGCGATAGCCGTTCCGCTATTTGGCGGCTGCGTGATTTTTGGCCGGGCAGGCTTGTTGTCTCTGGCCATAACCGTGCCAGCAGCCTGCTATTTCGTTGCGTCGCTTCGTATCATTCCACCGACACAAAGAGACCAGATTGACGTAGCCTCCAGTCGCTGATTCAAGGCTGCTTTTTGGACGCAGGCTTGAGCAGGGGTGATCTCACTGAGGCGGAATGGCGCGTTCTGAAGGACTTGCTGCCAATCGAGCCTGAGAACCGTAGCCGAGGCAGGCCGCCTGAGCAGAACCGCTCCATCAGCAACGGCATTCTCTTCCGCTGCGGAGCGCCGTGGCGCGATGTCCCGCCCAAGTATGGCAGTTGGAACACCATCTATCGTCGGTTCCGGCGGTGGAGTGAGGCCGGGGTCTGGGAGGCCGTTGCCGTAACGTTCGCCGAGATCATGGCCGACAGCGGCCACTACAGCATCGACAGCACCACAGTCCGCGCCCACGTTTCGGCAGCGGGTGGAAAAGGGGGACTCATCGACGCACTCTTGGCCGCTCGCGGGGCGGGTTCACCAGTAAAGTTCACTGTCTGGCTGATGCCCTTGGACGGCCAGTCGCCTTCCACCTGACGGGCGGCGAGGCCGCAAATTTTAAGGCGTATGATGATTTGATCGACCTGCCTGAGCAGGCATCCGACGCATTCCTTGCCGATAAAGGCTACGATGCCGATGCCATCCGCGCCGATCTTGCCGAACGAAAGATCAAGGCCGTCATCCCTGGCCGGTCAAACCGCCGTGTGAAGATCGAGTATGATCGAGTGCTCTACAAACAGCGCAATCGGATCGAGCGCATGTTCGGCCAACTCAAGATCAACCGCGCCATCGCCACCCGCTACGACCAGCTTGCCAACAGCTTCCTCGGCATGGTCCATCTCGCCACCGCTAGATACTGGCCCAAATTTGTCCACGCCGCCTAATGGTTCGATTTCGACATTTGTCACCCTTTCCGATAGGGCACGTTCGAACGTCAGAATCTCTTCGAACCACTAGCGTTCATTTGCTTCCAATAAATTGCTTTTTAAGCATTTCCTGAACCGCAAGGTGGTTCACCTGACTGGAACATGCTCTAGCGCATCGCAGGCGCCGACCTGATCTGTTGCGACGTATACGAGGCACCATGCCTTATGGCTTCGTGCGCACCGGGCCGTGCTGGCCTGAACGCTCTCGCGGTCAAGCTCACAGCCGTCATACCGGAACCACGCGCGATCTGATGGGCGGGGCACCGCGCGCCCGTCAGGCGCGGCGGGCCTCGAACACCGACCAGCCGGTGCGCTGCACAAGCATCTCCAGCGCGCGCTGCCCCAGATGCGAATTGCCGCTGGCGTTGAGCCCCGGAGACCAGACAGCGATGCTGGCAACCCCTGGCGCGACGCACAAGATGCCGCCGCCCACACCCGATTTTCCGGGCAGGCCAATGCGGTAGGCGAAATCGCCCGAATTGTCGTAATGGCCGCAAGACATCATCAGCGCGTTGATACGCCGGGCCCGGCGACCGGTCACGATCCGTCGCCCTTCAACCCGCCCTTCGTCCATCAGGAACCGCCCGGCCATCGCCAGTTGGCGGCACGACATCGCCAGAGCGCAGAAGTGGAAGTAGGTTCCCAGGACTTTGGCCACATCTCCATGCACGTTTCCAAAGGCCCGCATGTAATTGGCCAGCGCCATATTCGTGAAGCCGGTCTCCTGTTCGGCGCGGGCCACGCTTTCATCGATCAGGATCGTATCGTCCCCCGCCAGTTCACGCACGAACCGCAGCATCTGGCCGATCGCCTCACGCGGTTCTAGATGCCCCAGCAAGACATCGGTCACCACGATCGCGCCCGCGTTGATGAACGGGTTGCGCGGAATTCCGTGCTCGCTTTCAAGTTGAACGATCGAATTGAAGGCCGACCCCGAAGGCTCACGCCCGACCCGGTTCCACAGCTGATCGCCGACCGACCCAAGTGCCAGGGTGAGCGCGAAGACCTTGGAGATCGACTGGATCGAGAACGGCTCATCGGCATCGCCCGCACAGTGGAGCGAACCATCATCGAGTACGACCGCGATCCCGAACTTGTCCGGCGCGATACAAGCCAGCGGCGGAATGTAGTCCGCGACTTGCCCTCTCTCGCTTTCCTGGCGCAGGCGCGCGGTGATATCCTGCACAAGCTGGGTGATGTCCATAAGCGCCGTGCTGGCACAACCGCGCGTTGGCCGCCACCCCCGTCATGCGTTTTCCAGCCCGCGCCCCTCCGCCTCGATCCGGGTGCCGCTTTCGCGGCGATAATCAACCCACCCGCGCAGCCGTTCGGTCACCGGCTTTTCAATCCGGTGGTGAAACAAGGTTCCGCAAAGACACACCAGCCCCACCATCACCAGCACCATCGTCGACACGCCCCCCACCCGCTCGGTCAGGTGCAGGAGCAGCCAGAGCTTGCCGACGATCTGCAGGATGAAGGGATGAAGCAGATAGATCGAATAGCTGGCATCGCCCTGGCCCTGCAGCCAGCGTCCCGGCAAATGCTTGCCACGCCGATCAAACGAGACCACCCCGAGCACGATCGCCCCGGCCGCCAGCGCACTGATCATTCCGGGGTGCGCCACCCCGGCCGGCACCAGGCGCACCTCCAGCACGACAAGCGCCAGCGCTCCGAACAGAATGGCCCCGCTCGCGGCAAAAGCATCAAGCGTCAGGCTCTGCCCGCCCCTTGCAATCAGCATCCCCAGCACGAAGGAGAGCACAATGTCGTTCCCCCAGTAGCCGATCAGCCCGCCCGTGCCTGTGACCTGCGCGCCCCACAGCGCCAGAATCCCCCCGCAGGCCAGCCAGATCCGCACCGAACGCGGGCAAAACAGGCAAAGCGCAAAGAGCGTATAGAACATCATTTCGTAGTTGAGCGTCCAGCCCACGACCACGATCGGCTTGGTCACTTCGCCGCCTGCCTGAAAGGCGGGCATGAAGAGCAACGAGGTAAACAGCGTGTCGAGCGAGAAGGCACCGCGGTTGAAGAGTTGGAAGCCCGCCGCGATCGCGCAGGCGGCGACGAGTGTGAGCAGCCAGTAGATCGGCACGATGCGCACGATGCGGTGAGCCAGGAAACGCCCCGGACTCTGTTCGCGCGCATCGGTGGTCGACACCATGATGAAGCCCGAGATAACGAAGAAAATCTCCACCCCACGCGCACCGATCGCGGGCGGCTCGGGCATCAGGCCCACGGCAGTGTAATGCGCCAGATTGTTGAGCAGATGATGGCACACCACCATATAGGCCGCGACCGCGCGCAGGACCTGTACGTTCTGGAATACCGTGACCGATCGTTTTCGCGCCATCGCACACCCCTTGTTAGGACGGAGCCATCCGCCCAAAAGGGAGACTATCGGCTTTCTCGCAAATGCAGCGCACAAGCGCGGCCATATTGGATGCAACGCGCCGGGTCTCGCGCGGGTATCAGGCCATCGGGCGCCGCAGGGCCATCCAGCCCGACGCCATGAACCAGACGGCAAACAGCCCCCAGAAACCGCCATAGGCGAACACCGCCCGATCGAACGGATAGAGTGCAGCGCGCCACAGCGCCCAAACGGCACCGACACTCGCCATAAACGGGTAGCCGGGATGGTAAATTCGCGTGCCGTCGGGAGGGGCCAGCCGCCATCGGTGCGTGCGATCGCGCGGTTCGGGCGCCCAGCAGGCAAAGGCGAAGCGCGCAAAAAAGAACAGTGATGCCGCTGCGAACAGCGGCGCCATCAGTTCGAGAATGGGGATATAATCCGAGAAGCAATCGTCGAACGTGCCGGTGAACACGCGCCCCCGGCACTGCACCGCGTGCTTCGCCGCTCCACCAAAGAGCGGCAGGAACGAGGATGCCAGCCACAGGCCACAGCCGCTTAGGGCCAGAGCCTTGCGGGCCCCCTCGTTCAATGCGCTCAGCTGGCGAGCGCGGCCTTGACCGCCGCGATCGCCTCGTCCGCCTTGGCTCCATCAGGACCGCCGCCCTGTGCCATGTCCGCGCGGCCACCGCCGCCCTTGCCACCCATCGCGGCGACGCCCGCACGGACCAGATCGACCGCCGAAACAGTCCCTGTCAGATCCTCGGTTACGGCCGCCGCGATCGCGCCCTTGCCTTCGTTGACCGCGACGATGACCGCAACGCCCGAACCGATGCGCTGCTTGGCCTGATCGAGCAGCCCGCGCAGTTCCTTGGGATCGAGCCCTTCGAGCACCTGGCCCGAGAAGGTCACGCCGTTGATCGTTTCATCGGCCGGACCCGCAGCCGCGCCGCCGCCGCCCAGCGCAAGCGCCTTCTTGGCTTCGGCGAGTTCGCGTTCGAGCTTCTTGCGTTCGTCGAGCAGCGCCACGACGCGGCTCTCGACCTCCTCGGGGGTCGTGCGCAGCGCGGACGCGGCGCCCTTGAGCGCTTCTTCGCGGGCGACGAGCCACTGGCGTGCGCCCTCTCCGGTCAGCGCCTCGATACGGCGAACGCCCGAGGAAACCGCGCTTTCGGACACGATACGGAACACGCCGATATCGCCCGTGGCGCGCACGTGGGTGCCGCCGCACAGTTCGACCGAGTAGCTGCGCTTGCCGTTGGGACGGCCCATCGCCAGCACGCGGACTTCATCGCCGTACTTTTCGCCGAAGAGCGCCATGGCACCCGCCTCGATGGCGTCTTCGGGCGTCATCAGGCGCGTGGTGACGGCTTCGTTGGCGCGGATCTCGGCGTTCACTTCGGCTTCGACCGCCGCGATGTCATCGTCGCTCAGCGCCTTGGGGTGCGAGAAGTCGAAACGCAGGCGATCGGCCGAAACCATCGAGCCCTTCTGCGTGACGTGATCGCCCAGACGATCGCGCAGCGCCTGATGGACAAGGTGCGTCGCCGAGTGGTTGGCGCGGATCGCATCGCGGCGTGCGACGTCGACCGCCAGCAACACCGCATCCCCGACCTTGATCGTGCCCGCATCGACCGTGCCCGTCATCGCGTGCAGCCGTCCCAGCGGCTTGGCCGTGTCGGTGATGGTGATGGCAAGGTCACTGCCCGGAAGCGCGCCGGTGATCGTACCCGCATCGCCGACCTGACCACCTGATTCGCCGTAGAACGGGGTCTGGTTGGTCAGCACGGTGACTGCCTTCCCGGCCTTGGCCTCGGCCACTTCCTTTCCATCGACGAGCAGCGCGACGACGCGGCCCTCGCCGGTGGTGGAAGTGTAGCCGGTGAACTCGCTGGCGC
Source organism: Novosphingobium organovorum (assembly GCF_022832435.1). GTDB lineage: Bacteria > Pseudomonadota > Alphaproteobacteria > Sphingomonadales > Sphingomonadaceae > Novosphingobium > Novosphingobium organovorum. The sequence continues at coordinate 27,498 of NZ_JALHLF010000010.1, forward strand.
CCTCGCGCTCGGCGATGTCGTACCAGATCTCGGCGTCGGCGGCCTGGCCCGAGCCCTTCCACGCGGCGCGTGCGGCGGCCTTCTGCTGGGCCATCGCCGACTGGAAGCCCGCCTCGTCGACCGTGATGCCGCGCGGACGCAGCGCATCGACGGTGAGGTCATAGGGGAAGCCATACGTGTCGTAGAGCTTGAACGCGGTCTCACCGGCGAGCGTCGCGCCCTCACCCATGTCGCCGGTCGCTTCGTCAAGCAGCTTGAGGCCGTTCGACAGCGTGCGGCGGAACTGGATTTCCTCGCGCTCGAGCGTTTCCTCGATCAGCGGCTGCGCGCGGCCGAGTTCGGGGAAGGCCTGGCCCATCTCGGCAACCAGCGCGGGCACCAGACGGTGCATCAGCGGGTCCCTGGCGCCCAGCAGGTGCGCGTGGCGCATGGCGCGGCGCATGATGCGACGCAGCACGTAGCCGCGTCCCTCGTTCGAGGGCAGCACGCCATCGGCCAGCAGGAAGCTGGTCGAGCGCAGGTGATCGGCGATCACGCGGTGGCTGGCGCGGCTCTCGCCCTCGGCCGCGACGCCGGTCAGGTTGACCGAGGCCGCGATGAGGTTGCGGAAGGTGTCGATGTCGTAGTTGTCATGCTCGCCCTGCATGACCGCCGCAATGCGCTCGAGGCCCATGCCGGTGTCGATCGAGGGGCGCGGCAGGTTGTCGACGATCTCGCCCGCCGCCTGCTCGAACTGCATGAACACGAGGTTCCAGATCTCGATGAAACGGTCGCCGTCTTCCTCGGGCGATCCCGGAGGGCCGCCCCAGATGTGGTCGCCGTGGTCGAAGAAGATTTCCGAGCACGGACCGCACGGGCCATCATCGCCCATCGACCAGAAGTTGTCCTTGGTCGGGATGCGGATGATGCGGCCATCGCTCAACCCGGCGATCTTCTTCCACAGGTCGAAGGCTTCGTCATCGGTGTGGTAGACGGTGACGAGCAGCTTGTCCTTGGGCAGCGCCCATTCGCCGGTCAGCAGCGTCCAGGCGTTGAGGATCGCCTCTTCCTTGAAGTAATCGCCGAACGAGAAGTTGCCGAGCATTTCAAAGAACGTGTGGTGGCGCGCGGTGTAGCCGACGTTGTCGAGGTCGTTGTGCTTGCCGCCTGCACGAACACACTTCTGCGAGGACGTGGCGCGCACGTAGTCGCGCTTTTCCTGACCCGTGAAGACGTTCTTGAACGGGACCATCCCGGCGTTCACGAACATCAGCGTGGGATCGTTATAGGGCACCAGCGGGGCGGACTGGACAGGCGTGTGCCCCTTCGACGCGAAGTAGTCGAGAAAGGACCGGCGGATTTCGTTGGTCGTCTGCATGAATGCGCCGATAAGCCACGCGCGCGCGCCGGGCAAGACGCTTGGTGCGCTCAGACTGTTCGTTTTGGGCGATGAGTGGAGGATTTGCCCGCCCGCGCGGGTGCCTCCACCGTACTCATCACCCGATCAGGCGTTCAATCCGCGCTCTCGCGCACGAAGTAGCTCGCCAGTTCGACATGCGTCGACCAGCGGAACTGGCCCACCGGACGCAAGTCGACGAGATGGAAGCCCGCCTCGATCAGCCGCGCGCCGTCGCGCGACCAGCTCGAGGGGTTGCACGAGATGTAGACCACGCGGTTGACCTGCGAATCCGCGATGCATTCGACCTGTTCGCGCGCACCGGCGCGCGGCGGGTCCAGCACGACGGCCTCGAACTTGGAAAGCTCGTCGGCCTGGAGCGGGTTGCGGAAAAGATCGCGATGCGCGCTGAACACCGGGCGCTGCGCGCGGTCGGCGCCGTGCTTGCAGGCCAGATGCACGTCGCGCGCGGCTTCGGCGGCAAAGACCTTGCACTGCGGCCCGGCGAGCGCGAGCGCGAAAGTGCCCAGTCCCGAAAACAGGTCGGCAACCGTCGCCGCATCGCCGATCCATGCGCGCGCGGCGCCCACCAGCGCCTCTTCCCCGTCGCGCGTCGCCTGAAGGAAGCTGCCCGGCGGGAACGGCACGGGGGTATCGCCCAGCGTGACGGTAACCGGCGCGGGTTCCCACACGGTCTCATAGCCATAGCCGCCGTCCATGGTCAGGCGCGCAAGGCCGTGCGCCTGCGCGAAGGCAAGCATCGCCTCGGTCGCGGCGAGCCCCTCGGCGGTAAGGCCCTTGACCCCGAGGTCCACGCCCTGGTCGACCAGCGTCATTTCGATGTCGCAGGCCATGCGCGGCAGATCCGCCTTGGAGGGCTTGCCCGCGCGCCCGCGCGGCCCCTTGCGGACCGGCGCGGCCTTGCCCATGGTGATGAGCAGCGTGCGCAAGGGGCCGAGCAGCGCGGTAATCTCGGGCACGAGAACCGGGCATTCCTCCAGCTCGACCAGCCGGTGCGACTTCGCCTCGCGAAAGCCGATAACGATACGCCCGCCCGAACTTTCCGCGCGCAAGGAGGCGCGGCGACGGGCGGCGGGAGGCGAGAGATAGGGCGCGGCAATCCGCTCGGCGCCCAGTTCCTGCGCGGAGGAAGCGTTGGCCACGCGTGCTTCGACGAAGCCTTCAAGCGTTTCCTCGTCGAGCTGCTGGAGCTGGCAGCCGCCACAGCGCCCGAAATGGCGGCAGGCGGGCGCGACATGATGCGGCCCCCATTCAAGCGTGCCATCGGCGCGCAGCACGTCGCCGGGCGCGGCGCCCCAGGCAAAGCGGCCAGAGGCGGTCACACCGTCGCCCTTGCTGGCGATTCGCAGGATTTCTTCGTTCAGATCGGTCACAGACAGGCCGCTAGCGCAGCCGGTATCCTCTCGGCAAGCTGCGAAGCGGTGAAAGGCGCGAGGCACAGCCGCGCCGCCTCGCCGTGGAGCCACACGCCCTCGCACGCCGACGCGAACGGATCGCTCCCTGCGGCGAGACGGCTGGCGATGGTTCCGGCAAGCACGTCGCCCGTTCCCGCGGTCGACAACCAGGACGAGGCGCGCGGCGCACAGGCCAACCGACCGTCCGGCGCGGCGACCACCGTGTCAGGCCCCTTGGCGACAATCACCATCCCGCTCGCCCGAGCGAGAGCCGCCGCACGCTCGGCCCGTGTCCCGCCGCCATCGCAGTCGAACGCGCGTTCCAGCGCGACCAGTTCGCCCTCGTGCGGGGTGGCGATGGCGGGCGCCGTGCGTTCGGCCAGCAGGCGCGGCGAGAGCAGGACCAGCGCATCGGCATCGACCACCAGCGCCGCCGGATCGGCCAGCGCCACCGCCAGCCGCTCACGCGCCGCGCCATCGCGCCCGAGCCCCGGCCCGACGAGGATCGCCGCATTGCGGTGATCGGCCAGCAGGTCGCTGACCGGCCCGGTCTCGACCACCAGATCGGCCGGGCAGTTGCGCTTGTTGTCGGCAAAGAGCTTGACGTAGCCCGCCCCCGCCCCTTGCGCGGCAAGGCTGGCGAGGATTGCCGCGCCGGGCATGGCCCCCGCGACCACCGCGAGCAGGCCACGGGTGTACTTGTGCGCGTCGCTCGGCGGCGGCGCGATGGTCGGGCGGGCAATGGCCTCGGCCGCGCCCGGAACCGGCGCGATACCGATCGGCACGCAGCGCAAGGCGCCCATGCGTGCGGTCGCGGGCATCAGGAAGTGCGCGAATTTCCACGCCCCCAGCGCGAGCGTGAGATCGTAATGCGGCAGCCCCTCGTTGAGCAGCATCCCCGAATCCGAAGCAATCCCGCTCGGCAGGTCCACCGCGATCGCGTTCCGATGCGACGACACAAGCCGATCGAGCAGCGCGACCTGCGCGGGATCGAGCGGGCGCGAAAGGCCGCTGCCGAACAGGCAATCGACGAAAACCTCGCCCCGGCACGGGGCATCAGGGCCGAGCACCTCGCCATCGAAGGCCGCGCGCGCCGCCCTGGCCGCAGGGGTTGCGGGCTCCATCGCCGCGATCACCACGGCCTCGCCACCCCGCGCGCGCAGCGCTTGCGCCAGAACATAGCCATCGCCGCCGTTGTTGCCGGGCCCTGCCAGCACCGTCACCCGGTGCCCGCCCGAAAGGCGCCAGACCCATTCGGCCGCGCGGCGCCCCGCGACCTGCATCAGCGCCTCGACGCTCGAGCCCTGCGCGATCAGCGCGGCCTCCGCGCCGCGCATCTGCGCGACGGTCAGGATCGGCTCAGGGTGGGGATTTGCGAACGGGGTGGGCATCAGTCTTGTCCCTCGCTTTCATCGTCACGGGAAAAATATAGCGGTCGGGGCCGACGCTGACGTCGAGCTTTGACCCCAACACATGCAGCACGGCCCGATCCGCGCCGTCACTAACGGCAAGACCCGTCCCGTCGCTCTGCACGTCGAAGCGGCGAAAACCGCCGTCGGGGTGGTGGACCACGAGCAGGAGATGCCCGTCCACCCTGCGCCGTTCAACCCCGCAGACCGGCTTCAACGTGCCCGCACCGCCCACCGCACAGGCGATGCGCTCTTCCCCTTGCGCGACAGCGGGCGGCGCGGACGGGCGCGAGCAACCGGCCAGCGGCAGGGCCGCGAGGACCATGGCGAGCGCGGCGGCAGGAACGGCGGCGAAATCGGCGGCGGTCATCCCCCTTTGCTTACAGCGATCGCCCCTGGCGGCAAGGCACTATGCCCCCGCCGCTCCCAAACGGGACAGCGATTGCACGCCGCGCGTCAGCGGGCCTCGACCTGGCGCTCCAACTCGGCGCGGACCGCGCGCGCGGCCGCAATTTCATCGGCGGTCAGATCGATCCGCGTAAACCCCTCGTCGAGCATGATCGGCAGCAGCGCGTCGGGATGGACGGCGCACAGCGCGAAAGTCTCGTCCTGTCCGGCGTCATAGACCATCCAGGGCGTTTCGCTGCGCGCGAACTGCGAGGTGATCCCCATCCCCTTGCGCAGCCCGAGAATCGGAAAGTAGGTCACGCGGTTCGACTTTTTCTTCTTGGTGCGCAAGGTGATACGCCCCCAGACGGGCCGCAGCACCGCCGGTTCCTTCAGCCCCTTGAGCGTCGCGTTCATGTGCACGAAGCGGCGCAGCATGAGGATCGCGCAGGCGCCCAGCAACCCGGCGATCAGCAACGCGCCCAGGCAACGGTTCCACAGCTGGTCGATTGCCAGCGAGAGCGTGATGTTGTCCGGATTGCCACGCTCGGCCACGATGTCGGTGGCGTAGTTTCCACTCGACGCGCTCAGGAACGAGAAGTCGACCGAACGGATCTTGGTCTCCCCGTCCTTGGGGTAGGCGATGCCCGCCTTGCAGTGGACGGTGAAGGTGCGGAAGCGGCATTGGCTGCTCGCCAGCGAGGCGTCCTCGACGCTGACCGGATCGCGGTAGACGCGGTAGTCCTGATAGAGCTTGGGGCACTCCGTGACGATCGTGCCGAGCGAGACCAGCCCCAGCACCGCCCCCAGGAAAGGCAGCCGCCAGCGATCGGCAAAGCCGTGCCGGCGCACCGCTATGGGGCGGGCAGGAAGCAGTGCGGCGGGATCGGGAAGGCCATAATCCTTGGTCATGTCGGGCACCTGTCAGCGCGCGGAAAGAACCCCTGCCCTTCCCGCTGTTTCCAAAAAGACGAAAATTTTCATCCAATTAGCAAAATTGCTAACAAAGGTGAGCGCGGCTCTGTCGATACCGCGCGCAGCCATCGCAGTTTTGGCACACCCTGGCGCTTTGCGCCTTTCGGCCCAACAATCAACGACATCCGGACAACGGTGCGGGCCCGTTGTCCGGATCGTGAAACCACGCGATAGCGCGGGGGTCAGCCGCGCTTGAGCTGGGTGACGTCGCGCACCGCCCCCTTGGCGGCGCTGGTGGTCATCGCGGCATAGGCCTGGAGCGCGGCCGAGACCTTGCGCTTGCGCGGGTGGACCGGGGTCCAGGCCTCAGGCCCGCGCGCTTCCTGGGTCGAGCGGCGCACCGCCATTTCCTCGTCCGACACCATAAGATTGATGGTACGGCCAGGGATGTCGATCTCGATCGTGTCGCCGTTCTCGACCAGACCGATCTCGCCGCCTTCGGCCGCCTCGGGCGAGGCGTGACCGATCGACAGGCCCGACGTGCCCCCCGAGAAGCGCCCGTCGGTCAACAGGGCGCAGGCCTTGCCCAGCCCCTTCGACTTCAGATAGCTGGTCGGGTAGAGCATTTCCTGCATCCCCGGCCCGCCGCGCGGCCCCTCGTAACGGATGACGACCACGTCGCCCTCCTTGACCTGTCCACCCAGAATGCCCGCGACCGCCGCATCCTGGCTTTCATAGACGCGCGCGGTGCCGGTGAACTTGAGGATGCTGTCATCGACGCCCGCGGTCTTCACGATGCAGCCGTCGCGCGCGATGTTGCCGAACAGCACCGCGAGGCCGCCGTCCTGGCTGAAGGCGTGTTCCTTGGAGCGGATCACGCCGTTCTCACGATCAAGGTCGAGCTCCTTCCAGCGGCTCGCCTGGCTGAACGCGGTCTGCGTCGGCACGCCGCCGGGCGCGGCCTTGTAGAACTCCTGGACCGAAGGCTCGTTGGTACGGCTGATGTCCCAGCGGTTGAGCGCGTCGCCCAGCGTGCGCGCGTGAACGGTCGCGCAATCGGCGTGGAGCAGCCCTGCCCGGTCGAGCTGGCCGAGGATCGCCATGATCCCGCCCGCGCGGTGGACGTCTTCCATGTGGACGTCGGACTTGGCCGGGGCGACCTTGGAGAGGCACGGCACCTGGCGCGAGAGACGATCGATGTCGTTCATCGTGAAATCGACCCCCGCCTCGGCCGCGGCGGCAAGCAGGTGGAGCACGGTGTTGGTCGACCCGCCCATCGCGATGTCGAGGCTCATCGCGTTCTCGAAAGCCTCGAAGCTGGCGATCGCGCGGGGCAGGACGCTCGCGTCCTCCTGCTCGTAATAGCGCTGGCACAGATCGACGGCGAGGCGGCCGGCTTCCTTGAACAGCCGCTCGCGATCGGCGTGGGTGGCCAGCGTCGAGCCGTTGCCCGGCAACGACAGGCCCAGCGCCTCGGTCAGGCAGTTCATCGAGTTGGCGGTAAACATGCCCGAGCACGACCCGCAGGTCGGACAGGCCGACCGTTCGATCGCGGCGACTTCCTCGTCGGTGTAGCTCTCGTCGGCGGCAGCGACCATCGCATCGACGAGATCGAGCGCGGTTTCCTTTCCCTTGAGCACGACCTTGCCCGCTTCCATCGGGCCGCCCGAGACGAACACCACCGGAATGTTGATGCGCATCGCGGCCATCAACATGCCCGGCGTGATCTTGTCGCAGTTGGAAATGCACACCATCGCATCGGCGCAGTGCGCGTTGACCATGTATTCCACGCTGTCGGCGATGAGATCGCGGCTGGGCAGCGAATAGAGCATACCGTCATGGCCCATGGCGATACCATCGTCGACCGCGATGGTGTTGAATTCCTTGGCCACGCCGCCAGCCGCCTCGATCTCGCGCGCGACAAGCTGGCCCAGGTCCTTCAGGTGGACGTGGCCGGGCACGAACTGGGTGAAGGAATTGACGACCGCGATGATCGGCTTGCCGAAATCGCCGTCCTTCATGCCGGTTGCGCGCCAGAGGCCACGCGCACCGGCCATGTTGCGGCCATGGGTGGAGGTGCGGGAACGATAGGCAGGCATGGAACGAAACTCCGAAAGATCAGGATAAGCGCGCGGGGCGCCTCGTGGGCGCCCGCGCTGGTCATGTGGCGCCCCTACGCCAAAACGCACGCCCCTAAAAGGTATAAAATTTCAAGAAACCCTCCAGCCGGTTACTGATTCATTCAGCCGTCAGCCCAGTCCCCCGCCTGCCCTGCGCCCCGTGCGACGCCCGGCGCGCGCCTGTCCCGCCGCTTTTGCACGGCCCGCTTTGCAACCTGAAGCGAAATTGCGTATTCTTGCATCATGGAACCGCCCGAACGCCTCGTCCTGGAACCCCAGGAACAGGAATGGCTCGACCTCGCGCGTGTCTGGATAAAGGGGCACTTCGCGAAGGACGCCGACGATGCCTATGCCACGGTCGATGGCAAGCTGGCCGTGGTGCGCGCCAATCTGGCGCAGGGCTGGGTTGGCCCCGAGGACACCTGGAAGCTCCAGTCGCTGGGGATCGCGATGGGCGATGCGCTGGCCCAGGACCTCATGCTCGACTGGGTGACGATCGACGATGAATACGGCCGCCAGCCCGCGCTGCACTGGCCGGGAACCTCGATCGTGTGCTTTCCGCTGACCATGATTGCCCAGCGCCTCGAGGAAGGCGAGCGGGTGGACATCGACACGATGTACGAAACCACGCGCGAAAAGCTCAACGAGATCGCCTTTTCGGGCGACGTCGAATAGCCCTCCTCTTGAAAGCCCTGTCGCCGGTTCCCATATACGCACCAGCAAGGGCGATCCGCATGCGGTCGCAGCGGCCTGCCACAGACCCAAAACGCTTCCCTGTCGAAGCGCCTTGCCACCATCGCGCAGACCCGATCGGACCGCACGTGCAGCAAGTGCACGAGTACTCGCGGAACTTTTTGGAATCTACGCCATTTACATTCCAACGCCCTTGTGGCCTCTTCGTATCGCCACGATGCGATCAAGCGCCGTCATCAAGCGGTAACTTGCCAGGAGCAGACGGGCGTCGATACATTTCAGGAGAGAGGCAGGCATTCCTGCCCGAGATACATAAAAACATGAACGACAAGAACCACACCAAGAACACCAAGCCCCATGCCCTGCTGCGCCGCAACCGCACCGCGCGCCCGCTGGCGTTTGCCAGCTCGAACGCACCGGCCATCGGCCTGCTGCCCACGATCGAGCTGCAGCGCCTCGTCGCGGGCATGGTGGATTGATACGATACCGTGATTCAAGGGGTTAATCCCCCTTGGCTCCCGAAAACAGAACGCACCGGCAGCGAATGATGCCCTGCGTCCACGGCAAGCCAGGCCTTCGGGGCGATCCGATACTTTTCATCGGCATTTTACATCAGGCGATTTCGAGCGCGATCCGGTTGCAGATGCGGGTGAGGCGCTCGGCCCACTCCTCTTGGCCTTGCGCGGTCGCGATCAGGTCCTGGCGCACTTCGAGATAGAAGTACGGGCGCGCCTCGCTTTCGAGGTAGCGCTCGATCGTCGCCTTGTAGATCTTGCCCGAATAGGGCTCCTGATCGCCAACCACGAACCCCTCTTCCTCGAGCAGGCGCGTGCCAAGACGCGCGCCGCGATCGTCCGCATCGTAGAGCACGCCGCAGTGCCATGGACGCTGTTCGTCGGGCTTGCTCGCCATCTGCGGGGTGAAGCTGTGCAGCACGAAGATCAGTTGCGGCGGCGCTTCGTCGAGCAGCGCGGTCAGCCGTGCATGGTAAGGGTGGTAGAACCGATCGAGCCGCGCGGCGCGGTCGATCCCCTGATTGCCGGGGATCGGATAGCCATCGCTCACTTCGGGGATCACCGCCGGCTCGCCCGCGGTGCGGTTGGTATCGCAGACAAGCCGGCTGACGTTGCACAGGAAGGCCGCCGTGCCCTCGCGCTCGGCCATGCGCTCGGCAATGCCCGCAACGCCGATGTCGAGCGCGATGTGCTCCTCCATCCGTTCGGGCGCGATGCCCAGGCCCAGCCCATCGGGCACGCGGTTCGAGGCGTGATCGGCGACGACAAGGATGCCGCCAAAACGCGGCGTGCCGACGAGGCGGTAGCTTTCGGTTTCGATCAAGGTCTGCATTTGTCGGACTTTAACGCAACTTGCCCGCCATTTGCCACCACCCCTGATGCTCTTGCGCCAGTTTCTGCGCGGCGCCATCGCGCGCCGCCTCGCTGTCGTAGAGCGCAAAGCAGGTCGCCCCCGAACCCGACATGCGCGCGAGGAACGGCTGCGTCTCGCGCAGCGCCTCGAGCACGTCGGCGATCACCGGGCAGATTTCGAGCGCGGGGCTCTGCAGATCGTTGCGCCCCGAAAGCGCGATTTCGCGCAGCGAGCCTTTGGGCATCGGGCCACGATCAAGCCCGTCCCAGGCCTTGAACACCGGCCCCGTCGGCACCGCCTCGCGCGGGTTGACGAGCAGCACCGGGCAGCCCTCCAGATCGTTTTCGCCCACCTCTTCCAGATCGGTTCCGGTCCCCGTGCCGATGCACGCGCGCGACAGCACGCAGGCCGGAACGTCCGCGCCGAGCCTTGCCGCGCGCGCCGCCCAGTCCTCGGGCAACCCCTGCGCGCGTTCGACCATGCGGAAGATCGCGCCCGCATCGGCGGAGCCTCCGCCCAGCCCCGCGGCAACCGGCAGGTTCTTCTCGAGCGTGACCGCCCAGCCCTTGCCCTGCGGGGCGTGCGGCAAGGCCCCAAGCGCGCTGGCGACGATGTTCTCGAACGGGTTCATCAACCCACCGACGAACTCGCCGCGCACTTCGAGGAAATCCTCCTCGGCCAGCGACGCGCTCAGCCGGTCGCCGTCATCGACGAAGGCGAAGAGCGTTTCCAGTTCGTGGTAGCCGTCCTCGCGCCGACGGCGGACATGGAGGGCAAGGTTGATCTTGGCGTAGGCGGTTTCGTTCATGCACACTGCCTGTGAAACGAGAGGAGCGCCGGGACAAGCCCCGACGCTCCTGAATGGTGCGTTACCGATAGGCGGTCGGGATCACATATTGGGATAATTCGGTCCCCCGCCGCCTTCGGGCGTGACCCATTCGATGTTCTGGGTCGGGTCCTTGATGTCGCAGGTCTTGCAGTGGACGCAGTTCTGCGAATTGATCTGGAGCTTCATGCCGCTGCCATCGGGATCGACGAATTCGTAGACCCCCGCCGGGCAATAGCGCGCCTCGGGCCCGGCATAGACCGGCAGGTTGACCGCGGTCGGGATCGCCGGATCCTTGAGCCGCAGGTGGCAGGGCTGCTCTTCCTCGTGGTTGGTGAACGAGTAGGAGACGCTGGTCAGGCGATCAAAGCTGATCACGCCATCGGGCTTGGGATAGTCGATCGGCTTGTAAAGGTCCGCGCGCATCAGCGCCGAGGCGTCGGTGTGGTGCTTCATGGGCCGGGCGAGGCCAAAGCCGAACAGCGTGCGCAGCCACATGTCCGTGCCCGCCAGGATCGTGCCCAGCTCGCCGCCCCACTTGGCAACCATCGGCTCAGCGTTCTGGACCAGCTTCAGCTCGTCCGCGATCCAGCTTGCGCGCACCGCATCGTCGTAATCCTGCAGCGTGTCCTGCGCGCGATCCGCCCTGATCGCCGCGGCGATGCTTTCGGCCGCCAACATGCCCGACTTCATCGCGGTGTGGCTGCCCTTGATGCGCGGCACGTTGACGAACCCGGCCGAACAGCCCGCCAGGACGCCGCCCGGAAAGGCCAGCTGCGGGACCGACTGCCAGCCGCCCTCGTTGATCGCGCGCGCACCATAGGCAACGCGCTTGCCACCCTCGAGGATCGCGCGGATTTCGGGGTGCTGCTTCCAGCGCTGAAATTCCTCGAAGGGGTAGATGTAGGGGTTCTTGTAGTCGAGCGCGGCAACGAAGCCCAAGGAGACCTGCCCGTTGGCCTGATGGTAGAGGAAGCCCCCGCCCCAGGCGTCGTTCTCCGACAAGGGCCAGCCCTGCGTGTGGATGACGCGGCCGGGCACGTGCTTGGCCGGGTCGATGTCCCACAGCTCCTTCATGCCCAGGCCGTAGATCTGCGGCTGGCAATCGGCTTCGAGGTCGTACTTCGCCTTGAGCCGCTTGGTCAGATGGCCGCGCGCGCCTTCGCAGAACACGGTGTACTTGCCGAGCAGGTTCATGCCCGGCTGGAAATCGCCCTTGGGCTCGCCATCGCGGCCCACGCCCATGTCGCCGGTCTGCACGCCGATGACCGCGCCCGCCTCGTCGTAGAGGATCTCGGCCGCCGGAAAGCCGGGGAAGATCTCGATCTCAAGCGCCTCGGCCTGCTCGGCCAGCCAGCGGCACAGGTTGCCCAGCGATCCGGTGTAATTGCCGTGATTGCCCATGAACTTGGGCTGGATCGCATGGGGAATCGAGAACTTCTTCTTCTTCGTCAGGTGCCAGTGCCAGTTGTCGGTCACGGGAACTTCGGCCATCGGGCAATCCATCGTGCGCCATTCGGGCAGCAGCTCGTCCAGCGCCTTGGGATCGAAGGTCGCGCCCGACAGGATATGCGCGCCGATCTCCGAGCCTTTTTCCAGCACGCAGACCTGCAGCTCGGGATCGACCTGCTTCAGCCGGATCGCCGTCGACAGGCCAGCCGGCCCGCCGCCAACAATGACGACGTCATAGGGCATCTCTTCGCGTTCAATCATGGGGTCCCCACATGGTCTTGTATTTTGTTGCGCGCTTTTGTTGCTCTTTGCCTTGATTGGTCCGCACCGACAGGTCAATACCCCCGAGGATGGATCAGCCTGCAAATTCCGACTTTCTGACCGACGTCACGGGCGCGCTCGAGTGGTGGAAGCTGGCGGGCGTCGACCTCGATTACCTCGACGATCCGATCGAGTGGCTGCGCGAGCCCGAGGACGCGCCGCAGCCCCCCAGCGAATGGCGCATCGCGCGCGTCGAAGCCGAAGCCCAGGCCCAGACCGAAGTGGCCGCCGCCCGGCTCGAGGCCGCGCAGTTCCCGACCGACCTCGCCGATTTCGCCGCCTGGTGGTGCCGCGAGCCCTTGCTCGACGATGGGCCGATCGGTGCGCGCGTGCCGCCATCGGGCAAGGCCGGCGCCGAAGCGATGGTCATCGTCGAGGCCCCCGAACCGGGCGACCGCGACAGCCTGCTGTCCGGCCCGCAGGGCGCACTGCTCGATGCTATCCTCACCGCGGTCGGGCTCGGACGCGAAGCGGTGTATCTCGCCAGCGCCTTGCCGCGCGCCAATCCGGTGCCCGACTGGGGCGAAGCCCGCGCGCGCCAGCTCGATGCGGTGCTGCGCCATCATATCGCGCTGGCCGCGCCAAGGCGGCTGTTCGTGCTCGGCGGCAACGTCCTGCCGCTTTTGGGCCACGAATCGCCGCAACGGCCTGCCGTTTCACAGGTTTTTAAGCATGAAGGGGCATCGATACCCTTGCTTGCCTCGTGGGGGCTTGCCTCGCTGCTGAACCAGCCGCGCGCCAAGCCGGTCTTGTGGAAGGCCATGCTCGACTGGATTGCCGCCTGACGGCGCACCGCGAGCACCAGACCCTGCGAGCGCGCGAGCATCGGGATCGACACGCTTTGGACATCGCATGAAGTTGGTCAGGGCCAGGATTTTATTCGGGGTACGCGACGTGGAACGGGATTCGCATTCGGCACGGCTCAAGTCGGCACGCGCTGGCATTGGACGCAAGACGGCATTGGCGCTGACGGCACTCGTCGGCACGATGGTCGGCGCGCAGGGCGCCCAGGCCAACAGCGCGGCCATGGACTATTTCCGCAACCGGGCGGACAATTCGGCCGTCCCCGCGCTCCTCAGCAGCACCGACCGCACGTTCTACCAGGCCTATTTCGCCGCGATCGACGCCAAGGACTGGAGCAAAGTGCAGTCGATGCTCGCCTCGCTGCCCGATGGCCCGATGGCGCAGGAAGCCCGCGCCGAATACTACCTCGCCGCCGGATCGCCCAAGATCGCGCTGCCCGACCTTGAAAGCTGGCTCGCGCAAGGGACCCAGCTCCCCGGAGCCGACCAGATTTCGCGCCTCGCCCAGCGTCGCGGCGCCACCTCTGTCCCCACGCTGCCCAGCGAACAGCAGTTCGCCCGCCTGCCCACGATCGCCAAGCGCGTCCTGCCTTCGAGCGTGAACGACGGGACGATGCCCGCCGCGGTTTCTTCGGGGATTTTCGATCGCATCAAGAACGACGATCCGGTCGGCGCACAGACGCTGCTCGACGGGGTCGACGCCACGCTCTCCTCGGACGCGCGGGCCGAATGGCGTGAACGCGTGGCGTGGAGCTACTACATCTCCAACCAGGACACCCCGGCCTACGAAATGGCGCAACGCGCCACGCAAGGCAGCGGCGCCTGGGTGGGCGAGGCCTGGTGGACCGCCGGGCTCGCCGCCTGGCGCCTGGGCGACTACGACGGCGCCTCGGACGCGTTCGAGCGCTGCGCCCGCGCGGCCAGCAACAACGAACTGCGCAGCGCCGGCTACTACTGGTATGCGCGCGCGCTGATCCGCGCGCGCCATCCCGAAAAGGCCGCACCCGCGCTGCGCCAGGCCGCCGCCAGCGACGAGACGCTCTACGGCATGCTCGCCGCCGAACAGCTCGGCATGAAGCTGCCCCAGCAGCACGCCGACGCCGATTTCTCGCACGCCGACTGGCAGCGCCTGCGCGCCAATCCCAATGTGCGCACCGCCGTCTCGCTGGCCGAGATCGGGCAGGACAGCCTTGCCGACGAAGTGCTGCGCCACGAAGCGCGCATCGGCGATGCATCGGAATACGGCCCGCTCTCGCGCCTCGCCCGCGATCTGGGACTACCCCAGACTCAGCTGTGGATGGCCTACAACGCCCCGCCGGGCGGCAAGCCCGATCCCGCCTCGCGCTTCCCCACCCCCGACTGGACACCGCGCGGCGGCTGGAAGGTCGATCCCGCGCTGGTCTATGCGCACGCTCTTCAGGAATCGGTGTTCCACACCGATGTGGTGAGCCCTGCGGGCGCCCGCGGCCTGATGCAGATCATGCCCGCCGCGGCGCAGGACCACGCCGCCGAACTGGGTGTCTCGGGCAACGCAAGCGACCTCAACAAGCCCGACGTCAATCTGGCGATGGGCCAGATCCACCTTCTCGCGCTCGATCAGGACCAGGGCACGCAAGGCCTGCTGCCCAAGGTCATGGCCGCCTACAACGCCGGTCCGGTGCCGGTGCGCCGCTGGAACAGCCAGGTCAACGACCAGGGCGACCCGCTGCTCTGGATGGAATCGTTGCCTTACTGGGAAACGCGTGGCTATGTGAACATCGTCATGCGCAACTACTGGATGTACGAGCGTCAGGCGGGCGGCGAATCCGAAAGCCGCATGGCTCTGGCGCAAGGCATGTGGCCCACGTTCCCCGGCCTTTCGGGGTCGAAGGCGGTGCGCATGGCGGCGAACGGGCGGCTTTCCAAGCCGCAGGACCTTCACACGCCAACCATCGAATTGGCGGACAGCCGGAACTGACACCACGTGGCCATCGATCTCGAGCGTACCTTCAAGCCGATCAACATTGCCCTCCTGACCATTTCGGACACCCGCGGACCGGAGGATGACACTTCGGGCGACATCCTCGCCGAACGGATCAAGGGCGCCGGGCACAAGCTGGCCACGCGCGCGATCGTGACCGACGACGTGATGCGCCTGACCAGCCGCCTCAACGACTGGATCGACGACAAGGGCATCGACGCCATCGTCACCACCGGCGGCACCGGCCTGACCGGACGCGATGTCACGCCCGAGGCACTCGACAAGATCAAGGACAAGGACATTCCCGGCTTTGGCGAGCTGTTCCGCTGGCTGAGCTACCAGACCATCGGCACCTCCACGGTGCAGAGCCGGGCGATGGCCGTGCTCGCGCGGGGCACCTACATCTTCGCGCTGCCAGGCTCCAACGGCGCGGTGAAGGACGGCTGGGACGGCATCCTCGCCGAGCAGCTCGACAGCCGCAACCGTCCCTGCAACTTCGTCGAGCTGATGCCCCGCCTGCGCGAAGTCTGACGCGCGGCCGGGGGCGCACGCTTCTCTCCCAAGACCCTGCTCATGAACGCAAAGAGACCCGTGCGCCCGGCGCGCGGGTCTCTTCTTTGCGCGGCGCGGACACGGCGCCCCGGCAGGCCCCGCCTGTGGGCAACCCTGAGAATAAGAACTTTAAAACATGTTCGCAGGCTGTGGATTTGCGCCGGACAACACGTGGACAGCCTGGGGATACCCTTGCGCGAACGACAGCTGCGCAATGGTGCAATCGGCAATTGCGAGCCTGCCCGTGCGCGGTTAGGCTGATGATGCTGCGCCGCACCCGCGCGCGCTGTCCGGCAGGCAACGCGCCGGCGGGAGACTTGCGATGGAAGCCTTGCACGAACTCGCCCAAGCGCTGGGCCTGTCCCGCCAGTGGCGCGATGTCGACGGGTGCGATCAGATCGTCTCCGATCGCGCGCTCCAGCGCATCGCCGCGGCCCTGGGCTACCCCGCCACCACGCCCGACGATATTGCCGCAAGCCTTGCCGCGCTGCGCACGCTGGCGGACGAACCGCCCGCCATGCTGGTCACCGAAGTCGGCCTTGCCATCCCGCTTCCCGCCAGCCTCAGCCACGTTCAGCGCCTCCTGCCCGATGGTTCGGTCGAAAGCCTGGCGGTAAGCGACGCCACGCTCCCGGCGTTTGACGAGCCGGGCTATCACGATCTCGTCATCAACGGCGAACCGGTGACGCTCGCCGTCGCCCCGCGCACCTGTCCGGGCCTCGCGGCGCTCCTCCCCGAGAACCGGCACGGCGAACGGCTGTGGGGCCCGGCGGTACAGGTTTCGGCGCTGCGCGGCGCCGTCCCGCGCCCTTATGGGACTCTCGCCGAACTGTCGAACGCGGTGCGCCTGTTCGCCGCGCGCGGGGCCGACGCGCTGGCGATCAACCCGGTCCACGCGCTTTTTGCCGGTGTCGGACAAGGCTACAGCCCCTATTCCCCATCGAGCCGCCAGCACCTCAACACCGCGCTGGCAGCCCCCGAGCTGCTTGGCCTGCCAGCGCTCGCCCTGCCCCCTACCCCCGACGCCGCGCTGATCGACTGGGAGCACGCGCTCCCCCAGCAACAGGCCGCGCTGCGCACGCTGTTCGCCGAACTCGACGAAGCGACCCGCGCCCGCTTCGAAGCCGCCTGCAAACAGGATGACAGCCTGCGCCGCCACGCGCTGTTCGACGCGCTCGACGCGCACTTTCGCGGCCATGGCCTCGCCGGCTGGCCCAACTGGCCCGAAGAGTACCACGATCCCGACGGCGAGGCGGTTGCCCGTGCCGCGGCGCGCAACCCCGAACAGGTGCGTTTCCACATGTTCACCCAGTGGCTCACTCGCGAAGGGCTCGCCGTGGTCCAGGCCGAAGCGCGCGCGGCGGGCATGGCGATCGGCCTCATGGGGGACCTGGCGGTGGGGGTGCACACCGGCGGATCGGACAGCTGGGGGCTGCGCGGCCAGATGCTCGAAGGGCTGACCATCGGCGCGCCGCCCGATCCACTTGGCCCGCTTGGCCAGAACTGGAACCTCACCGCCTTCTCGCCCGAGGGCCTGCGGCGCAGCGGCTATGCGCCCTGGATCGCGATGCTGCGTTCCGCTTTCGCCCTGACCGGCGCGCTGCGGATCGACCACGCCTTCGGCATGGCGCGGCTATGGGTCATCCCCGAGGGTGCGAATTCCGGTGAAGGCGCCTATCTGACCTACCCGTTCGAGGACATGCTGCGCCTGCTGGTGCTCGAAGCGCATCTGTCGAACACGCTGCTCGTCGCCGAGAACCTGGGCACCGCTCCGTTCGGCTTCCTCGGCGCGCTCGAACAGCGCCGCCTGCTCGACATGCGCGTGCTGTGGTTCGAGCGTGCGGGCGACGACGGCTTCATCGGTGCGGCCGATTATCCCGCCGATTCGGTCGCCATGACCGGCACCCACGACACCGCGACCGTTGCCGGCTGGTGGACCGGGCGCGACCTGGAATGGGCCCAGCAACTCGGCCGCCTGCCCGAAGGCACCACCGCGCAAGATGCCGCGGCAAAGCGCGACTGGGACCGCGGCCTGCTCTGGGCCACGCTCACCCACGATGCCGCCCCGCGCCCCGCGCCAGAGGACCCGGCGCCTGTCGTCGCGGCCGCCCTCGCCCACATCGGCCGCACACCTGCCGCGCTCGCCATCGCTCCGCTGGAAGATATCGTATGCGAAATCGAGCAGCCCAACCTGCCCGGCACGATCGACGAACACCCCAACTGGCGCCGCCGCATGCCCGCCCCGCTGGCGACGATGCTCGATGATCCCGCCACCCAGGAGCGCATCGCCACACTGGACAAGGCGCGCAAGAGCGGGACGTGAACAGCCCTCGTCATGCCCCTAAGGCGGACCCGGATCGAACCACACGCGAAGCCCCGCGCGCTGGCAACCGATCGCGGGCGAACCAGCGAACCTACGCTAAGAGCCCCATCAGTCACGCGCCATCGTCGGACGGTTCCGGCAATGCATCATGCCAGGCGGCGTGGACAAATTGCAGGCTCATGGGCATCGGTGACCAAACACGCCGAAGGCTTGCGTGATGGAGTTTGCTTTGGCATTCCAGCGCACCGACCATAGCGTCGTGCAGATCGCATCACCCCGTTGGATGTATGCCGAGCGATAGCCATCGGGGCCCGTAGGGCTGATCTCAAATCCGTTTTTCGCCAGCTCTGCGATAGCGATCTTCTCGACCGAACCGGCAGGGTATGCGGCTTTCACGCGCTGGTCGAAAGCCCTCTCCGCAACGCGAACATCGGCAGGAAGTCTGTCGGCAATAGGCGGCAGTGGCTGGTTCGAAGCACTGCTGCAAGCGGTCGCGAGGCCGACTAGCATCGTAATGAAGTGGTAGCGCATGGGCCATGGTATTGGCTGTGCCTTTGCGCCGCAATCAAGCAATGCGGCTGACGCGGGCAGGGGCGGAAAGGGGGAACTCATCGACGCGCTCTTGACCGCTCGCGGGGCAGGTCCACCAGTAAGCTTCACGGCCTGGCTGATTGCCCTTGGACGGCCAGTCGCGTTCCAGCTGACTGGCAACCTAGCCGCCAAAATCGCATGCGATCAGTCTTGCGATAGAATCGTCATCGAGATTCATGATCGCCTCGGCCAGCTGCGGGAGCCCCTTGGCAACCGCCAGCGCGGCAAGCGCCGAAATTGCCGTTGCCTCGTCCCAATCGTGATGCCGATGCCGGGCCACACAATCCGGCAGGCCTGTGATAGCCCGCGCATAGGCCGGGGCAAGATCGGGAGGAACGGCTGGCCCACGCCCCGCCACGCGCGCGACTTCGATGGCCGCAGGCAGTTGGAAAAACGAAAAGTCGATGGAATCGGGAGCCGCTAAGGCCATGGCCACGATATGCGGAACAGCCGCGTAGGAAGCATCGAACACATCCCCTTGATGGCACAGGCTGGACCAGAGCGTGAACCACGGTTCCCGGCCATTGCGCGGCTTGGAAGAGGTATCCCGCGACAGTTCAGCAAGCCGCTCAGGAATATCGGCGGCACCCCCGTAAGCGTGTGTCAGAGTTTTCCAGCGTGGATCATCAAGCCCAATCATGCAGCGCTTCCATGCGCTTGCCCCACACGCCTATCCTTGTGCAAACGCCTACGCCACATCCCCCGTTCGATGCGGCGAGCCAAGAGCAAGGACGAAGGCAGGCAGGGGCAAGGAATGTTCCCTTGCCCCTGCCTGCCAATCCCAGCGCGGCCGTCAGGTGATCACGTCGGGCGCCGTGCGACCGGTGTGCCCGGCAATGCCCGCGACCGCTTCGGCTGCAGCGATCTGTGCGGCCAGCATCGCAGAAGTATCGGCATCGAGGTCACCTGATGGGGGGACGAAGTTTTCGAGATAGACCCGCAAGGTGGCGCCAGCCGTGCCGGTGCCCGAAAGGCGGAACACCACGCGGCTACCGCCTTCGAACAGCACGCGGATGCCCTGATTGGCGCTCACCGAGCCGTCGACCGGGTCGGTGTAGGCAAAGCTGTCCGCGGCAGCGACCGTCAGATCGCCCAGCACGGTTCCCGCAAGAGTGGGAAGCTGCGCGACCAGTCCGGCCATAAGCGCATCAGCGCCTTCCTTATTGACCGCTTCATAGTCGTGGCGTGCGTAATAGTTGCGCCCGAAACGCGCCCAATGTTCTTTCGCCAGCTGGTCGACCGAAATGCCGCGCACCGCCAGGATGTTGAGCCACAGCAACACCGCCCACAACCCGTCCTTCTCGCGCACGTGGTCCGACCCGGTGCCGGCGCTTTCCTCGCCGCAGATCGTCACCATGCCCGCGTCGAGCAGGTTGCCGAAGAACTTCCACCCGGTCGGTGTCTCGAAGCAGGGGACACCCAGCGCTTGGGCCACGCGATCCGCCGCCGCACTGGTGGGCATAGACCGCGCGATGCCGGTCAGGCGACCGCGGTAGGCCGGTGCGCATTCGATGTTGGCCGCCAGCATCGCCAGCGAGTCCGAAGGCGTGATGAAGCGGCCGCGGCCGATAATGAGGTTGCGATCGCCATCGCCGTCCGAAGCGGCACCAAGGTCCGGTGCATCCGGGCCCATCATGAGATCGTAAAGGTCCTTGGCGTGAATCAGGTTGGGATCGGGATGGTGGCCGCCGAAATCCTCAAGCGGCTGTCCGTTGACCACGGTCCCTTCGGCAAAGCCGAGCCGTCCTTCGAGGATCGCGCTGGCATAAGGGCCGGTCACCGCGCTCATCGCATCGAAGCGCATCGTGAAGCCCGAGGCGACGACCGCGCGGATTGCCGCGAAATCGAACAGCTCTTCCATCAGGTCGGCATAGTCGGCAACCGGATCGATGACCTCGACCGTCATCGTCCCCACCAAGACAGAGCCCAGCGTGTCGAGGTCGATGTCGGGGGTGTCGATCGTGCGCCAGGCATCGATCGCGGTGGTCCGCGCGTAGATCGCCTCGGTCACCGCTTCGGGCGCCGGGCCGCCGTTGGCGATGTTGTACTTGATGCCGAAATCCTCGTCCGGACCGCCGGGGTTGTGGCTGGCGGAAAGGATCAGGCCACCGCTGGCCTTGTACTTGCGGATCACGTTGCTGGCAGCCGGGGTCGACAGGATGCCCCCCTGGCCGACGAGCACGCGCGCATAGCCGTTGGCCGCTGCCATGCGAATCGCCTGCTGGATCACCGTGCGGTTGTAAAAACGCCCGTCCCCGCCCAGCACCAGCGTGGGCGCTTCAGGCCTTTCGACGACATCGAAGACAGACTGGATGAAGTTCTCGGCATAGCCGGACTGCTGAAACACCCTCACCTTCTTGCGTAATCCCGATGTTCCGGGCTTCTGCCCTTCGAAGGGCGTCGTCGGCACAGTCCGAACTTGGGTCAAGTCAATCGTCTCCGGGCAAAGTCTGAAAATAGACAACCAGCGTCCTAAAAATGCGTTCCCACAAGGGGATGACACCTTTCAAATGACCTGCGCGCGACAATCACACAAGTGCGTTTGCAAAATTCCTATTTTGCGAGACACGACCTATCGCAGCAACAGGGCATTTCATCGCCGGAACTTGATAATGACGCGGCCGGAGCCGCTTTAGGGCCAGCCTGGTCAGATCAAGCGGCGCGCACTACTGGCTTGGCGCCTTGCCTTGCCGGTCCGCCAATGCCCCCCGGCCTAGGCCATCACCGATGCCCCGAGCACACCGTCGGGCCGGATGCGATCCCGCCTCCCGCTTTTCGAGAGCGAACAGTGGTCTGCTCCTTCATCCGGGGCCCCCGGCCGGGACCTGCCGGGTTAGGGCTGTCGCAAGCGCCGGAACTTAGGTCTTGCGTTCACCCAGGCGCCAAGGCCCGTCCGGCGCGGTGCTTTCCCCTGCCCCGCTCTCGCGCCAGTCGCGCACGGAACCCGACCGCCCGTGGCGCCGCACGTAGGAACCAAGCCCCAGGGCGAGAAACACGACCTGCATATAGGAAGGCGTGATGGTCATCACGTCGTAGGCGTAGCGCACGGCGATCGCAGGAACGAGCAGATAGACATGCGCGATCACCGCAATGAGCTGCGCCGCAGCCATCCACAATGGATAGACGCGGTTCGCATAGAGCGCGATCACACCGAAATCGGCAAGCATCACGAGGTCGATCGCGAAATGCCCCATATTGACTGCGCCAAACATCACCGAGCCATGCGCGGCCAGATGGTACAACCGGTGCACGAGGAACATCGCGACCATGAGCCCGGACAACAGCCGTTCAGGCGCGCCTCCGCGCAGCATCGCGAAGACGAACAGGAGCGCGAAGGAGAGCACTTCCAGGTCGCTCTTGAGGTCAAGGAGCAGAGCAATCATCGGCGGGTTCCGCACCGCCGGGAGCGCCCTGCCCCCATGATGACCCAGTGGAGTGTCAGGCGCTCAGGCGCAGTGTTTCCACCGAGGCGTCGCGCACGGCCTCGCTCGGGCAGGTGCCATCCTCGTCGTCGATCGCCTTGACCTCGCGGCCGATCCCCAGAAGCTCGCGGTGGACCCGCAGCATGTCGCTCTGCCCGGTGAGCAGGGTGCGCTGCGTGCGCGCCAGACGCAGCAGGGCGGATTGCCCGGTATAGACCGCAAGCCCTTCCGCCTGCCGCGCCAGAAGCATCGATTCCATCAATCGTGTGGAAGCCAGCAGCGCCGCGTCGAGCGACTGTTCGGCTTCGGGAAGGTTGCGCGCGATCCGCGCCGCGGCGTTTGCAATGGTCATGGTCATAGTCGTGCCCCTTGACGCCCGGCTCGTTCGCGGCGCCCGTTTTTATCGGTGGGGGAAGCGGGAAGCCCACCGGGTCAGCCCAGATCACTCAACGCCCGCAGGACGCCAAGGCCGACGATCATGACCAGGAGCATTCCCCCTGCGATGATCACGATCGCCGCGATCCGGCTCAGCCCGGCATTGCTGCCATCGAGCACTTCCGGGACGATGGGCGGCTGCGTCTCTGCAAAGCGCCAGGGGCTTCGCGCATCGAGCGATGCCACGGAGCCGATGAGGTACGATTCGCCGCCACCGTCCTGTTGGTCACGCTGACGCGCCATCAGGCCGTGCGACACCTGAGGAATTTGCGGTGCAAAAATCTTACTGCTGATAGAAAGCGCCGGTTCGTCGGGTGCCGTCTCGGCCTCCGGCCCGCCCTGTACGAATTTCCGGTAAACCCGTGCCAGTTCGGCGCGCGGTGGATTGCCCGTACGCGCCCGCACGGCCTCGATGCGCTGGTTGACCGCGCTTTCGGAAATGCCCAGCTCGAAAGCGATCTCCTTGCTGGTGAAATTGTCCGCAACGAGACCGAGAACTTCGTGCTGTTTATCCGTCAACTTCTCGAAAACACTGGAATATTCTTCAAGAATATCACGTTCCACCACAGGCTTGGCTCTTTCGTTCACACTGGCGTCGGCCTTCATCGTGCCGATCGCACGTTCCCGTCAAAGCGGGACACCTCCAGACTGGCCGCACAATGCGCCCGCTCGCTCTCCACCTGGTTAACGCTTATAGCACATAATTCATGCGATGCCGTGACTCACGACACGAACCGTGCCGGTTTTTTGCAGCTGTAACAAAATTACAGCTAACAACCGAAAATGCATCTAATACGACGCAATCGCACGGATATTCGAAAATCGCAGGAGCGCCCCGGCCTTAAGCGTGGCGGTCTGTCCTTCGCGCGACATCCGGCGTCTTCGTTAACCCACCAGCCGTCACGCCCCCCCGTGAAGCGCACGTATGGGTAAAATTACGTATTCTATGATGGGGTGCCGTTCTGCGAGCCCGTTTGGGACGGTCTCCGGGAGGGCATTTTCGTGACGGCACCGGCCCACGCCCGCCCCGCCCGAGGGGCAACTTGACGCGACATGGCCACCCCAAAAATGGAAAGGCCGCAAATGGAAAGGCCGGACTCACGCGGACTTCGTCCACGCCGCCCGGCCCATCCACTAGAGCGGTTTTCGATCAGACTGCATCCGATCGACCGCCCCAAACCCTTGTTTTAACGCATTTTCTGAACCGTCAGGTAATTCCACCTCACTGGAAAATGCTCTAGTGGATTGATTTTGACATTTGCATCCTCTGGCGGCTGGGATGGGCCTGCACATGTCAAAATCGTAAAATCCACTAGAATCAAACAAATGTTAGTGGTTCGCCACGGATCAGAGACCCCCCGTGCCACAGGGCCGACAGGCGCCGCCGCCCATGGCCCCAGGCGCGCCCTTGTCCCAGCCAGGCGCCCGAAAAGGGCCTATTCCTCGCCCATGCGCAGTGCGGCGATAAAGGCCTCCTGCGGAATCGACACATTGCCGTATTCGCGCATCCGGGCCTTGCCCTTCTTCTGCTTTTCCAGAAGCTTCTTCTTGCGGGTAATGTCGCCACCGTAGCACTTGGCGGTGACGTCCTTGCGCATCGCGGCGATCGTCTCGCGCGCGATGACCTTGCCGCCGATCGCCGCCTGGACGGGGATCTTGAACAAGTGACGCGGGATAAGCTCCTTCAGACGCTCACACATGCCGCGTCCGCGTTCCTCAGCGACCGAGCGGTGAACGATGAGCGAGAGCGCATCGACGGGCTCGGCGTTGACGAGGATGTTCATCTTGACCAGATCGCCTTCGCGCAGGCCGATCTGCTCGTAATCGAAGCTCGCGTAGCCACGGCTGATCGACTTGAGGCGATCGTAGAAATCGAACACCACTTCGTTGAGCGGCAATTCATAGGACACCTGGGCGCGCCCGCCGACATAAGTCAGGTCGGTCTGGATACCGCGACGGTCCTGGCACAGCTTGAGGATCGCGCCAAGGTATTCGTCGGGGGTGTAGATCGTCGCCTTGATCCACGGCTCCTCGATCATCTCGATGCGGTTGGGATCGGGATAGTCGGCCGGGTTGTGCAGCTCGATGGTCTTGGCATCCTCATTCTTCGAGTGCGAGAGCTGGATGCGATAGACGACCGAAGGCGCGGTCGTGATAAGGTCGAGATCGTACTCGCGGCTGAGCCGCTCCTGGATGATCTCGAGATGCAGGAGCCCGAGGAAGCCGCAGCGAAAACCAAAGCCGAGCGCGGCGCTGGTTTCCATCTCGTAGCTGAACGAGGCGTCGTTGAGGCGCAGCTTGCCGATCGAATCGCGCAGTTTTTCAAAATCCGCCGCATCGACCGGGAAGAGACCGCAGAAGACCACCGGCTGGACTTCCTTGTAGCCCGGCAGCGGGGTTGAGGCGCCCTGCTTGACGGTGGTGATCGTGTCACCGACCTTGGCCTGTTCCACTTCCTTGATCTGGGCGGTGATGAAGCCGATCTCGCCCGGTCCCAGTTCGGGCAGGTCGATGCGCTTGGGCGTCATGCAGCCCACCCGGTCGATCAGGTGCTCGGTCCCGCCTTGCATGAACTTGACGTTGAGCCCCTTCTTGATGACCCCGTCGATGACGCGCACGAGAATGACGACGCCAAGGTAGGGATCGTACCAGGAATCGACCAGCATGGCCTTCAAGGGCGCATCGCGCTCGCCCGTGGGCGGCGGGATCTTGGTAACGATAGCCTCGAGCGTTTCCTCGATGCCGATGCCCGCCTTGGCGCTGGCCAGCACCGCCTCGGAAGCATCGATGCCGATGATGTCCTCGATCTCGGCGCGCACCTTCTCGGGCTCGGCGGCGGGCAGGTCGACCTTGTTGATGACGGGCACGATCTCGTGGTCGTGCTCGATCGACTGGTAGACGTTCGCCAGCGTCTGCGCTTCCACCCCTTGCGCGGCGTCAACCACCAGCAGCGCGCCTTCGCAGGCGGCGAGGCTGCGGCTGACTTCGTAGGCGAAGTCGACGTGCCCCGGCGTGTCCATGAGGTTTAGCTCGTAGGTAAGCCCGTCCTTGGCGGTGTAGTTCAGGCGCACGGTCTGCGCCTTGATGGTGATCCCGCGTTCCTTCTCGATGTCCATGTTGTCGAGCACCTGCGCGGACATTTCGCGCTCGGTCAGGCCGCCGGTATACTGGATCAGGCGGTCGGCCAGGGTGGACTTGCCGTGGTCGATATGGGCAATGATCGAGAAATTTCGGATCAGGGAAAGGTCTGTCATGATTTCGCCGTTAGCAGCGGTTTGGCGACCTGTCAGCCTGCCTTGCGCAAGGTGCGGACATCATTTTCATCGCGGCGTCCCGGCGCGCTGAAAACCACCGCGCCATTACCATCGAGTTCAAGCGCTTGCGCGAATTCCACCCCCATGCGGTCTTCGCGGCTCCAGCGCGTGCTGGCAATCATGACGTGATCGGCCGCAAGATGCACGCCAAACTGCGTGCCCACCGGCACGTTCCACAAGCCCTCGATCATCGCGCCCGTCTGCGAGATGTTGCGGATCGTGCCGTGATAGACGTGGCTGCCGTGTTCGAGCACGACCTTGCGCAGCATCGTCTGGCGCGGCGCGCGCGCCGAACGCGGCCCGCGCGCAACCGCCTCGAGCCCTTCGGCCAGCCGTTCCTCGACCCCCTGCACGCTGAGCGGCTTTTCGTAGATGTAGCCCTGCACATGGCTGCACCCCAGCATCCGCACGAGGTCGAGCTCGTCGAGCGTCTCCACCCCCTCGGCGGTGGTCTCCATGCCGAGCGCTTCGGCAAGGCTGACGATCGAGGAGATGATCGCGCCGTTGCGACTGCCCTTCTGCGTCGCCCCGCGCACGAAGCTCTGGTCGATCTTGATCTTGTCGAACGGCGCCTTCTTGAGATAGCCGAGCGAGGAATAGCCGGTGCCGAAATCGTCGAGCGCGAGGCGCACGCCGATCGCCTTGAGCGCCGAGAACATGCCCTCGGTCGACTTGTCCTCACCCAGGAACACGCTTTCGGTGATCTCCAGTTCGAGCCGCGAGGGGGCGATCCCGGCCGAGGCGATCGCGCTCGTCACGATGGCGGGCAGCGAGGGGTTGGCGAATTGCAGCGGCGAAACGTTGACCGCGCAGCGCACCGTATCGGGCCAGCGCGCCAGCTCCATGCAGGCGGTACGCAGCGCCCACTCGCCGATCGGCGCGACCAGCCCGGTATCCTCGGCGATCGGCACGAACTTGGCGGGCGAAATGTAGCCGTGGCGCGGGTGGTTCCAGCGCAGCAGCGCCTCGAACCCGGTGATCATCTCGGTCGTGGTGCGCACCTGGGGCTGGTAGACCAGCTCGAGCGACCCGTTGGCGATCGCATCGCGCAGGTCCTCCTCCATCTGCTGGCGCTCCTTGGCGTCCGAATGCAGATCGTCGTCGTAGAAATGGTGGCGCCCGCGCCCGCCCCCCTTGGCCGCATAGAGCGCGAGATCGGCGTTGCGGATGATCTCTTCCGAGCTGGTCCCGTTTTCGGGGCAGGTCGAAATCCCGATCGAAGCGCCGATCACCACGCGCGATCCGTCGATCGAATAGGGCTGCGACAGGTTCTCGATGATCCGGCGGGCGAGATTGGCAAGCCCTTCGGTAACATGGCGACCGGGCAGGATGACCTGGAACTCGTCGCCACCAAGGCGCCCCACGCGCCCGTGCTTACCCACGGTCGAGCGCAGGCGGTCGGCAACCTGCTTGAGCAGCGCGTCACCGGCCGGGTGGCCCATGGTGTCGTTGACCTGCTTGAAACGGTCGAGATCAAGCAGGAAGACCGCGCAGGCCCGGCTCTCGATTCGCGGCGCGCTGAGGATCTTTTCCAGCCACTCGGACATGTGGAAACGGTTGGCCAGCTTGGTCAGCGAATCGTAGCGCGCCAGACGCGTGGCGTGCTGCTGCGATTTACGGGTTTCGGTAAGGTCGGTTCCTGACCCCCGAAAGCCCATGAAATTGTTGAACTGGTCCATCACCGGGCGGCCCGAGATCGACCACCAGCGCTCGTCGCCAACGCCCGTCGCCGCGCGCACCGAAAGGTCGCGAAACGAAGAGCGGGTCGACAGATGAAACACCAGCGTGCGCTCGTTCTCGCTTTCGTGCCCCTGAAGCAGGAACAGCGCGGACAGCGGGCGGCCAAGCAGTTCCTCGCTCGACTTGCCCAAGAGCGCGCAGATATGCGCCGAAACGTAAGTCAGCAGATTGCGCCGGTCGGTTTCCCAGAACCAGCCCTGCCCGGTCTGTTCGTACTCGTTGAGCAGTTCTTCGGCGCGGCGCTGCTCGCGCTCGCGCTCGACCCGGCGCTCGATCTCGGCGGCCACGTCCTGGCTGCGGCGAATGGCCAGGAACAGCCCGATCAGCGCCCCCGAGGCGAGCAGCAACAGCGATGTCGGCGTCCCGGCGATGATCCAGGCGCCGCCCCACAGCGCAATCGTCGCGACGATGATCGAGGTCAGCCGCCCTTCGAGCAGGACCGTGGCCATCAGGCTGAGGATCACGAAGCAGCTCGCCGTGGTTTCCCAGCCCAGCGCGGGGACCCGTTCGGTCCACAGCGCGCAGACGAAACCGAACACCGCAAGCGGTACGCCGATCGCCACGACCATCAGGACATAGCGCTTCCAGTCGGTGAACCCCAGGCGCTGCTCGACCTGGTAGAGCCGCGTGCCGGCCAGGCAGATGCCGAAACTGATCGCCAGCAACGCCCAGGACGAGGGCGTTGGCACGCTGCGCGAGACCAGCACCATCGTGGCCAGGACCGAACCCATGCAGATGACGATCAGCTCCCAGTTGGTGGGCAGCATGTAGAGCAGCGGATCGCTGGTTTGCGAAGGTGTCTCGGTGGCGATGGCAAAATCGCTCGACGGGGTCTTTGCGTCCGCCTTGACCACACCCGGCAGGCCTTTGCCAGCGCGCGAGCCGGTGCGACGATCGGCGGTTTCGCTGGCCGATTCGCGCGCGCGCGGTTCGCCCGGCGCCGCATCCGATGGCGGCGCATCGCGCCGTCCGGCGACCGATCGCTGATGTGTCCCCGGCCGCGAAGTGCCCCTGCGCACCCCCTTCGCCTCAGGACCAGGTCCCATTTTGCTCATGAAGCGCTTGTGCCCCAGAAGCGATTTCGAAACGGTTAAGTGACGTGGGCCAAGAGGGGCGTTTCGCCCAGTGCTTCATGCCAAACGACGACGGGCCGCAGGCGGATACCCCGCCTGCGGCCCGTCACGAAAAACCCGGCGCGCAAATCCGGTCTATGCGATCAGACGCGCATCGGCATCAGGACGTAGAGCGCGGGGCTCTTGTCGTTCTGGCGGATCAGCGTCGGCGCGCCGGCATCGGCCAGGTGCAGCTCGACCGAATCGCCATCGATCTGCCCAAGGATGTCCTTGAGATAATTGGCATTGAAGCCAATCTCGAAAGCGTCGGCGGAATAGTCCGCCGGGACTTCCTCGGCCGCCGTGCCGTTGTCCGGCGAGGTCACCGAAAGCGTGATGCGGTCGCTGTCGAGCGCCATCTTGACCGCGCGGGTCTTTTCAGTGGCGATCGTCGCCACGCGGTCGACGCCCTCGAAGAACGAACGCGGATCGAGCTTGAGCAGCTTGTCGTTCCCGGTCGGGATGACGCGGGTGTAATCGGGGAACGTGCCGTCGATCAGCTTGCTGGTCAGGATCACGCCGATCTCACCGCCGAGGGTGAAGCGGATCTTGCTCGCCGACAGGTCGATCAGGACCTTGCCGTCCAGCGCCTCTTCGAGCAGCTTGCGCAGCTCGCCCACGCATTTGCGCGGGACGATCACGTCGGGCATGCCATCGGCGCCATCGGGGCGCGCGATGGTGAATCGCGCGAGGCGGTGGCCGTCGGTCGCCGCGGCCTTGAACTCGTCCTCGGTGACGTGGAGGAAGATGCCGTTGAGGTAGTAACGGGTTTCCTCGGTCGAAATCGCAAAGCGCGTGCGATCGATCATCTGCGCCAGCATCGCGGCGGGAATTTCAAAGCTGGTGGGCAGCTCGCCCTCGGCGATGACGGGGAAATCGTCGCGCGGGAGCGTGGGCAGCTGGAAGCGGCTGCGCCCCGCCTTGACCACCAGACGGTTGTCGGCCGCATCGAGGCTCACCTGGCTGCCGTCGGGCAGCTTGCGGGCGATGTCGAACAGGAGGTGCGCCGACACCGTGATGGCGCCCGACTGCTCGACCGAGACCGCGTTCAGCGTCTCGACCACCTGAAGATCGAGGTCGGTCGCCATGATGCGCAGCGACGCGCTGCCCGAGGCTTCGATCAGCACGTTCGAGAGAATGGGAATGGTGTTGCGGCGTTCGACAACCGACTGCACGTGGCTCAGGCAACGCAGCAGCGTGGAACGTTCAATCGTGGCCTTCATAACAGCCTCAGGTCCCCTTTGGTCGGCCAGGGAATGCTTCGATCCCCAAAACAAGGACAAATATCTCTAGCGCGGCTGGGGCGCGCGGCAAGCGCGTTCTGCCCTGCTTTCGGTGAATCTGGGGATAATTCCGGGGGTTTTCGTGCTTTTTTCGCCGCGACTGCGCGATGAATTTGGTCTTGCACTGCAGCATGGAAGCGCCATGTTCGGCCCACCCCGCCATCGCGCGCCTGCCAGCCGCCCCCCAGCCAAGGGAACAAAGACCCGTGCCCAGCACCCTTCACATCATGCGCAAGGCCCCCAGCGGAGAGCGCCGCCCCATCGGCCTGCCCGAATGGAAGAGCGCGCTGGACCATTACGAGGACCTGCGCCTGGCGCACGGGGATGCGGAAAAGCTCAATCCGGTGACCCACGCGATCATCTCGCTGCCCAACCGCGGCGGCGATGCCGAAATCTGGCGCCCCGACTGCCAGGAGTGGCTGCGCGTGTTCTGGTATTCGCCCGAAGGCTACATCAGCTTCCCGGCCCCGGAGAGTGACCATAAGGAACACCTCCACCGCCTCAGCCTCGCCCGGAGCCTGGCGCTGCGGCTCGACGCGAAAATCTACGACGACGAGGGCAACGAAACCGACTGAGAGACGCGCTCGCGCGGGACATTTTCCACACCGCCCCGGCCATCGAGCCGGAAATACCCGCCTCCGGAACCCGATCCGGGACTGAGCGCGAACACGTAGTAGAGCACGCCGGGCTGCAGAGGCTTTGCCGCGACACGCGCAGAGCCAGGCCCGCCGTCAAAGACAAAGGGCTTTCCTTCAAGCGCCTGGCCGTAACGGACGGGAAATCCGGTGCGGCAGGGCTGGCTTTCCATGAACTGCGCCCAGAAAACCCCGCGAGCGACATCGGCCGCATCATCCCCCGGTTCGGCACGGGCAACGGCCCGGTCGACCGCCTCCACCGAAATCGCGTAAAGGCAATCGGGCCGGGTCAGCCAGCTTCCTTCAGGCACGAAGGCCAGATGGCCATCCTGGACGACGGCACGCAGATCATAGACAAACGAACACGAGCCGAGCGCGGACATCACAAGCGCGGCCAACACCAGGCGCATCGCGATACCTGTCGGCCGCCCGGCCATTAGCCGATCCGCTTTTCCATGCAGATCGACTGCGCGCGACCGACATAACGGCCGTAGGGCGCCGTTTCACGGTAGCCGTGCCGTTCATAGAAGGCGATGGCACGGGTGTTGACGCGGCGGGTCGACAGGCACAGCCGGGTATAGCCATCGCGCTCGGCAGCCCGCTGTTCGAGCGCCGCAAGCAGCGCTGCGCCGCAGCCCTGCTCGGCGTACATCCGCTTGATTTCGGCGGCCTTGTCCACCGCGTCAGGCGTGAGCGGGCGGTAGGCGCCGCAACCGATCACCGCTCCGTGCCCATCACGCGCGAGGAGCATCACCGCTCGTCCATCCGCAACATCGGCCGGATCGAACGAGGACGTGCCACCATCGCCGGTCAGCGCCCCGAGCACGGCCGAAAGGCGCGCCATGATCGCCCGAGCCTCATCGCAATACGGATCGCACGGTGCGATCACGATATCCCGGCTCCCGGCTTCGCAGCGCGCCTTCATCATCGGATCAGATCATCACCATGCCGCCGTTGACGTGCAGCGTCTGGCCGGTGACGTAGCCCGCTTCCTTCGAGGCGAGGAAGCACACCGCGCTGGCGATGTCCTCGCCTTCGCCCATGCGGCCCATCGGGATCCTGGCGTTGAGCGCTTCCTTCTGCGCATCGGGCAACACGTCGGTCATCGCGGTGCGGATGAAGCCGGGCGCGACGCAGTTGACGGTCACCCCGCGGCTGGCGATTTCCTGCGCCAGGCTCTTGGACATCGCGGTAATGCCGCCCTTGGCCGCACAGTAGTTCATCTGGCCCGGATTGCCCGTGGTGCCGACCACCGAGGTGATGTTGATGATACGCCCGAAGCGCGCCTTCATCATCGGCTTGGTAACCGAGCGCATCAGGCGGAAGGTCGATTCAAGGTTGATGCGGATCACCTGATCCCATTCCTCGTCCTTCATGCGCATCGCCAGGTTGTCGCGCGTGATCCCGGCGTTGTTGATCAGGATGTCGATCTTGCCCAGCGCCTCGAGGGCTGCGGGAACCAGCTTCTCGACCTGCTCGGCGTCCGAGAGGTTGCAGGGGATCGCGACGTGATCGACTTCCTGCGGCGCCTGCGGGGTGTGGGTGTCCAGCTCGTCGCGAAACGCGCGCAGCTTGTCCGCGTTCGAGCCCGATACCGCGAGGCGCGCGCCCTGTGCGGCCAGCGCGCGGGCGATCGACGAACCGATGCCACCGCTGGCGCCGGTCACGAGGGCGGTCATTCCGTGAAGGTCAAACATGCTCATTCCTTAAAATGTCTATCCGGGCCTCAGGACCCGGGCTTCCTGGCAAGGAACTGGACGACCGCCCCCAAACCCTGGTGGAAGGCCCCTTCGTTCACTTCGCGCACCGTCTCCGCCGCGTGAAGGACGTCCAGTCCGGCAAAATCGTTCAAGAGGTATTCGGCGCGCATCAGCATCGCCGCCTGATCGCCCTTCGGCCCGCCGCGTCCGGGCTGGGCGAGCGTGTCGGGGGTATAGGCCTCGAGCAGCAGCGTGCCGCCCGGCACCAGCGCGCGCACGGCGCGGGCGTGGACATCTTCGCGCAGCGCCGGGGGCAGGTGCGCGAAGATCGAGACGATGGCATCCCAGCGCCCCTCGCCCATGTCATACGTGGCCAGATCGGCAAGCTCGGTGGTGATCGCAACGCCGCGACTATCCGCCAGCGCGCGCGCCTTTTCGAGGCCCACCGGCGAGAGATCGACCGAGGTCACAGCAAAGCCCTGCTCGGCCAGCCACACCCCGTTACGGCCCTGCCCGTCGGCCAGGCACAGGCACCGGCCGGACTTGAGATCGGCAAAACGCTGGACCAGCCAGTCGTTCGGCTGCGTTCCATAGGCGTATTCGTCGGCGTAGCGCGCATCCCACATGAGAGCGTTCCTTCCTGTCCAATAGGCCTTGCGGCTGGCAGCTATAACGCCTTGCCAGAGGTTGACCAGTCCGAGGTTGACCGGCCGGTACGCAAGCATCGGCGCCCCGCGCCCCCCCGCGCGCCGTGCTCAGAGCGCCTTGGCGAGTTCCTCGATCTCGGCCATCGTCGAAGCGGTGGCGACGTTTACCTCGCCCGCCGAACGCTTGATCATCGGCCCCACGACCTTGCCACCCAGCTCGACGAAAGTATCGACACCAGCCGTGGCCATCGCGATCGCGCTCTCGCGCCAGCGCACGCGCCCGCACACCTGCTCGACCAGCAGCTTTTGCACTTGCGCCGGGTCGGTCACCACCGAAGCGGTGACATTGGCGTAGAGCGCGACGTTCAGCGTGCCTGGCGCGGTCTGCGCCAGCGCCTGCGCCATCGCATCGGCGGCGGGCTGCATCAGCGGGCAGTGGAACGGCGCGGAAACCGGCAGGATCACGCCGCGCTTGATGCCATGATCCTTGACGAGGCCGACCGCGCGCTCGATCGCGCCCTTGTGGCCCGAAAGCACGACCTGGCCCGGATCGTTGTCGTTGGCGACAGTGCAGACTTCGCCTTCAGCGGCCGCTTCGGCCAGCGCGGTGGCCTTCTCGATGTCGGCGCCGAGCAGCGCGGCCATGGCGCCCACGCCCACCGGCACCGCGGCCTGCATCGATTCGCCGCGCAGGCGTAGCAGGCGCGCGGTATCGGCCAGGCTGAAAGCGCCCGCCGCGCACAGCGCGGTGTATTCGCCCAGCGAGTGGCCGGCGACGTAATCCGCCTTGTCAGCGAGCGAGACGCCGCCTTCCTTTTCCAGCACGCGCAGCACCGCGATGGCGTGGGCCATGATCGCCGGCTGGGCGTTGGCTGTCAGCGTGAGCTGGTCTTCGGGACCTTCGGCCATGATCTTGAAGAGGTCCTGGCCGAGCGCGTCGTTGACTTCCTCGAACACCTCGCGCGCAGCCGCGCTGGCCTGTGCCAACTCCACGCCCATGCCCACTTTCTGGCTGCCCTGACCCGGAAAAACGAACGCACGCATCAGCAAAATCCTTTCGTCCCGCCCGTGTTGATCCTGTGCTGACGGGGAAAGCGGCAGCGCTTATTGCGCTTGAGGCCCAAGAGCAAGCCCCCGACGCGAGCCGCGCTCAGCGTTTGACGCCTGCGCCAAAGGGGACGATGCGGTTGGCGGCGTCGTGACCGATCGCGGCTTCGCCGAGGAAAGCGATCGCGTGCCGCGCGCACCAGTAGCGCGCGATCTCTTCGGCACTCGCCCCGAAGGGCCGGTCGTTTTCCGGCACCGCGCTGACCCGGCCGAGCCGGACCCCCGCCACCCCGCCAAGGTGCGCCGTCAGATGGAAGAACAGCCGGTCGACCGCGTAGAGATATTCCGAAACTTCCTCCAGCATGACCACGTGCCCGGCAAGGCCGGGCATCAGCCGCGTTCCCGCCAGCATCGCCAGCGTCATCAGATTGAAGGCGACGACGGGGTGTTTTTCCCGCGCCAGCGAGGGTTCGAGCGCCGCCTTGTCCTGCCCGCACAGCCAGCCCAGCGTGCGGCGCACCGCCTCCTCGCCACCCTCGCGCCGGATGTCGGCGAGCATCGGGGCGTGGACCGGCTGGCCGATATGCGCGCGGTAGAGCCCGCCCAGCAGATAGCCCGCGTCCGAATAGCCCAGGAACGGCTTGTCCTGTGCCGCTTGATCGAGCCGGGCCAGCGCCTCTTCGGCAATCCGGCAGGCCCCGTAGCCGCCGCGCGCGAACCACACCGCATCGCTGCCCGGATCGTTGGCGCATTCGAGCAAGGCGGCGAGGCGCTGCGCGTCCGACCCGGCGAAATGCCCCTCCTGGGCAAAGCACTGGTCGTGGACGACCAGCTCGATCTCGGGAAATTCGGCCGCCGCCAGCGCACGCACGCGCGCGGCGTCATCGGGGCCAATCGGGGTGGACGGTGCACAGACAGCGATACGCATGGTGATCCCCTTCCTATCCATGTTGTCATGGGCCGCAAGGGCGCATACCGATGCGCATATGACCGAGATTTCTCCGGCCGCCACGCCCGCGCCCGCCCCCACCCTCCTCAACCCGGCCGATCTGGCTGCACGCCCGTGGTTCTTCTGCGGCATCGGCGGGTCGGGAATGCTGCCGCTGGCGCTGATTCTCAAAGGCCACGGCGCCCGTATCGCGGGATCGGACCGCGGCCGCGACCAGGGCCGCACGCCCGAAAAGTTCGCCTGGCTCGAATCGCTGGGCTTCACGCTCTACCCACAGGACGGCAGCGGCATCACTTCTCCCGAGCAGACCCTCGTCGCCTCCGCCGCGGTCGAGGACACCGTGCCCGAAGTGGTGCGAGCCACAGAACTGGGCTGCGCGCGGATGAGCCGGGCGCAGCTGCTCGCCGCGCTGTTCAACGCCGCGCCCGAAGGGATCGCGGTGGGCGGTACTTCGGGCAAGTCAACGGTGACCGGCATGATCGGCTGGATCATGCACGAGGCCGGGCGCGACCCGACGATCATGAACGGGGCGGTGATGAAGAACTTCGTCGCCAAGGATGCGCCCTTTGCCAGCGCGCGCGTGGGCGCGGGCGACAGCTTCGTTTCCGAGGTGGACGAAAGCGACGGATCGATCGCGCTCTACCGCCCGAGCGTGGCCGCGCTGCTCAACGTCAGCCTCGACCACAAGTCGCTTGAGGAATTGCGCCAGCTCTTCGGCGACTTTCTCGCCCGCGCCGAAGTGGCCGCGATCAATCTCGACGATGCGGAAAGCGCCGGGCTGGCGCATCGCGCGCGCGCGGCGATCACCTTTGGCGTGACCAACCCGCACGTGCGCCTGCGCGCCGAGGACATCGTGCAAGGGCCGACCTCGCTCACCGCCACCGTGCGCGACCGGCTCGAAGGCCGTGCGCACGACCTCACGCTCCAGGTGCCGGGGCGGCACAACCTCTACAACGCGCTCGCCGCGATCGCCACGACC
The DNA here is from genome assembly GCF_022832435.1 of Novosphingobium organovorum. Taxonomy (GTDB): domain Bacteria; phylum Pseudomonadota; class Alphaproteobacteria; order Sphingomonadales; family Sphingomonadaceae; genus Novosphingobium; species Novosphingobium organovorum. The sequence goes on from NZ_JALHLF010000010.1 coordinate 63,271, forward strand.
CACGCCGCCGGGGTTCCGGTGGCCGAAGCGGTCGCCGCGCTGGCGGGCTTCCAGGGCCTTGCCCGCCGCTTCGACATCGTGGGAACTTCGCCCGGCGGGATCACCGTGATCGACGACTTCGGGCACAACCCCGACAAGGTCGCGGCCACGCTCTCCACGCTAAAGGCGCATCCGGGGCGGATCATCGCCTTCTTCCAGCCGCACGGCTACGGGCCCTTGCGCCAGATGGGCCGCGAACTGGCGCAGGTCATCGCGCGCAAGCTGACCGCGCACGACGTCGCGATCCTGTGCGATCCGGTCTATTTCGGCGGCACCGTCGACCGCTCGCAGGGCAGCGAGCGCATCGTCGCGCTGATCGGCGAGGCGGGCGGCAAGGCCGAATACCACGCCGAGCGCGCGGCCTGCGCCGACCGGATCGTCGAACTTGCCCAGCCGGGAGACCGGATCGTGGTGATGGGCGCGCGCGACGACACCTTGACGGTGTTTGCAAAGGACCTGCTGGCCCGCCTCGCCTGAGCCCCGATCCCGCGCCGGTCGTGCTGCAGCGCACCACTTGCGCAGGTTCTAGCGGGCCACTCCGCACATATCCCGAAGGCACCGGAACGCAGGCTTAGCAGGCCCGCGGCTAGAGAGCTGCCCGTCACCTTCAATCGGGAGCGGATATGTCAATACCTGCGCAAGGTTCGCCTGTGTGGTCGCGACTGGCCTCTGGCGGCCTGTCTCGCCTCCAGACGAGTCACCTGGGCACGCAGATGCTCATCAAGCGGCTGGAACTCAGCCCGGCACCGCCGGCGGCAAAAGCCACGGAAATCTACAACTACTTCGTAAAGTGGGAGCGGTCCCTTGCAAATGAAGTCGCCCAACTCAATCGCCTCTGACGCCAACCCCATCAACGGGCTGATGCCCGTCGATGCGGTCGCGGACCTGATCCGCGCCGGCGCAACGCTCAGCCTTGCCGGTCGCAAGGCCGCGCTCGACCGCCTGCCAGCAGGCGCGTGGATCGCGGGCACCTCGCCCTACTTCATGACCGCCGAGGGCGGCCGCGTGGTGGACGACGACGTGCTGTTCGTCACCGACCTCGGCTCGATCGGCCCGGTCTCCTTCGCCACTTACGACGCGAACGAACTCGACCGGATCTCGGGCGATGCGCCCGACAGCGGCGTCGCGCTCGCGGTGATCCCGTCGGGCTCGATCTGCCACAGCGAATTCGCCAAGAACGCGGCAAGCTACCCGATGGCCTTCCTGCGCCCGACGGTGGGGTGGATCTCGGGCTACGACCTGTCGCAGGACGGCGAATGCGCCTGGGCCTACGACGGCCAGGTCGCCACCGCCTACAACGATCGCGTCGCGGTCGCGCACATCACCCTGCCCGAAGGCACCAACCCGATCATCGAGATCGTGAACATCTTCAGCGCCGATGGCGGTGACGTGATCCGTTTCGAGGAAACCGGCTTCACCCCCGGCACGTGCCTCGTCAACGGCGAGCGGCGGGTGTTCTCCGACTACATCGTCGAGCGCGGGCGCGAAGGCGGCGACCTGCCGCTGGTCGGCGACTTCGGCGGCGCGCGGGTCAACGCCTCGATCAAGAACGTCGACGTCAACGCGCGCACGGTGGAACTCTACGCCCCGGTCTTTCCCGGCGTCGACTATTCCTTCGCCGCGCCGGTGGCCGACTACGCCGCGGATTTTCGCGAAGCCCTGGCCGATCACCCGTTCGACGGCGCGGTGTGGTCGTGCAATTGCATCCTGAACTTCCTGTTCGGCCAGCTCGAAGGTGTCGCCATCGGCGGCGTGGCGGGTCCCGTCACCTTCGGCGAGGTCGCCTACCAGTTGCTGAACCAGACCATGGTCGTCATCCGCAAGGACTGATGGCGGTGACCTGATCCGCAGCTGTGACGGCGCGAAAGAGGTTCGATCCGGGCCCTTTCGCGCCGTCTGCCTTCGGGGCACGTTCCAGCGCCCCACCAGTGCCAAGCGTAACCCTACCTAGGCAACCACTCACGCTAAATTGCCTGAAGTCGGCCTAGCTCTGACCCAGCACAGTCCATCCGAGGGAACGGCATGTCTCAAGCGGCAACCAACAACGACATTTCGGGCAGGCTCGAAGCCTTTGCCCTCACCGAAACGGACTTCGGCCGCTTCGGCGGCATCGCCAAGACGATCGCGAAAGTCGGTCCGGGCGTGCTCGACCGATTCTATGAGGTCGTGCGCCGCGACAGCAAGCGCTCCAGCTTCTTCGCCTCGCAAAGCATGATGGACCATGCCCGCGCCAAGCAGCTCGACCACTGGATCGACCTGTTCTCGGGCCGGATCGATCCGACCTACATGACGCGCGCCGAACGCATCGGGAAAGTCCACGCCAAGATCGGGCTCGCCCCCACGTTTTACATCGGCGCCTATGCCCAGATCCTTGCCGACGTGATCGAACGCGAACTGGCTGGCTCGCTCGGCGGCGTGCTCGCCCGAAAGAAAGCGCGCAAGCTGGGCACGCTGATCAAGGTCGCGCTGCTCGACATGGACATCGCGACCTCGGCCTATCTCGCCGCGCAGGACCACAGCCGCGAGACGACGCTCGCCAGCCTGTCGACCGCGCTCGAAACGGTGGCCCAGGGCGATCTCACCACCAAACTCGACGATCTGCCAGCGGGCTTCGAGCAGATCCAGTCGGACTTTGCCGCGATGTGCGACTGCATCGCCCAGACGCTGGGCGCGGTCGCCGCCTCCTCGGAGCAGATCCGCGTCGGCGCCTCGGAAATCCGTGCCGCGAGCGATGATCTGTCGCAGCGCACCGAAAGCCAGGCCGCCGCGCTCGAGGAATCGGCCGCCGCGCTCGACCAGCTCACCAGCGGGGTCAACACCTCGGCGCGGGGCGCCAGCGACGTCAACCGCTCGGTCGGCGAGGCCGAGGCGGAGGCGCGCGAAGGCGGCCAGGTGGTCGAAGAGGCGGTCGCGGCGATGGACGGCATCCAGAAGTCGGCCAAGGAGATCGGCTCGTTCGTCAACGTCATCGATTCGATCGCCTTCCAGACCAACCTCCTCGCGCTCAACGCCGGGGTCGAGGCCGCGCGTGCGGGCGATGCGGGCAAGGGCTTTGCCGTGGTCGCCAACGAAGTGCGCGCGCTCGCCCAGCGCTCGGCCGAAGCGGCGCAGAACATCAAGGACCTCATCGGCGGGTCCGAACAGCANGCGTGCGGGCGATGCGGGCAAGGGCTTTGCCGTGGTCGCCAACGAAGTGCGCGCGCTCGCCCAGCGCTCGGCCGAAGCGGCGCAGAACATCAAGGACCTCATCGGCGGGTCCGAACAGCAGGTCCAGCGCGGCGTCGCGCTGGTCGGGCGCACCGGCGAGGTGTTCCGGCGCATCGTCGAGAAGGTTTCGGGGATTACCAGCCTCGCCTCGCAGATCTCCGATCTGTCGCAGAACCAGGCCGGCCAGCTGACCCAGGTCAACTCGGCGATCGGCGACATGGACCGCATGACCCAGCAGAACGCCGCCATGGTCGAGGAAACCACCGCCGCCGCGCGCAATCTCGCGCAGCAAGCCGAAGATCTTGCGAAACTGGTGCGCATGTTCAAGCTGGAGATCGGCAGCACCTCCGCCGCACCGCTCACCGTGGTGGCGAGTGCACCGCGCCCGAGCGCGCCCAAGGCGCTGCCCCAGCCGTCCTCCTACAACGCCCCGCCGCCCTCTCCCGCGCCGCGCACCACCGGCTCGCTCGCGCTCAAGCCCGAGGAAGCCACCGACGCGGACTGGACCGAATTCTAGGCTGCATGGGCAAATCTGGCGGTGATCGGAAGGTCTGAATTGGGTGGGAAGCCGCCGGGCGGGAGTGTAAAAGAACAGACAAGATGTTCCGGGGGATGATCCCCCGGACCCCCGAAATGGCGATGTTTGGGCACGCCCCCTCCGTCCGGCACGATTGGCGCCGCATGGTCTCAAAGGGCTCCCGCCGAACCCGAGCGCGGCGGGGAGGTGAAGCGCCCCGCCGCCAGTTTTCGGGGGTGCTGGGGGCGAGGGCCCCCTGCTTCAACCCCTTCCTTCTTCGTCTGCCATGGGGCGAAACACGACGCTTGCCGCGTTGCAGCAACGGGTGAGGCCGTGACGCCGAACCGGCCTCAGTGCGCCGCCGCGCCGCCCTTCCCGCGCGCCTTGGCGACGAAATGGAGGGCGAGCGCGATCACCATGCCCAGCACCACGCCCAGCACGGCCGAGGCCGCCGCATAGGCAATCCAGCCGGTCACCGGGCCGAGCGCCCCGCTGGCCTGCGCGACCCAGTGCTGGACCGCGTGTGCGGTGTGCGCGGGCGCAGGAACGCCCAGTTCTTCCAGCCCGTGCAGGATGATCCCGCCACCGACCCAGAGCATCGCGAACATCCCCACCGTACCGAGCAGCTGCAGCACCACGGGCATCGCCTTGAGCAGCAGCCGCCCGACACCTTGCGCCGCGCGCGACGGCTTCCTGGCCAGATGCAGGCCGACATCGTCCATCTTCACGATCAGCGCCACCGCACCATAGACGCACAAGGTGATGACCAGCCCGACGATCGCCAGCGTCACCGCACGGGTGACGAGGCTGGCATCGCTCACTTCGGCCAGCGCAATCGCCATGATCTCGGCCGAGAGAATGAGATCGGTGCGGATCGCACCCGAGGTTCGCGCCTTCTCGAAGGCGACCGGATCGGTAATCTCGTCCTCGAGCGTCGCGCCGTGCTTTTCCCCGCCCAGCTTCTCAAGCACCTTTTCCGCGCCCTCGAACGACAGGAACAGCCCGCCCGCCATCAGGATCGGCGTGATCGCCTGCGGCAGGAAGGCGCTGAGCACCAGCGCGATCGGCAGGAGGATCACCAGCTTGTTGAAGATCGAACCCTTCGTGATGCGCCAGATCATCGGCAGTTCGCGGTCGGGCGTGAAGCCGGTGACGTAGCCCGGCGTCACCGCGGCATCGTCGATCACCACGCCCGCCGCCTTGCTGCCCGCCTTGGCAACTCCGGCTCCTACGTCATCGACCGAGGCGGCCGCAGCGCGGGCGATCACCGAAACGTCGTCGAGCAGCGCAACTAGGCCGGAAGGCATGATTTGAATTCCCCATCAAGACGCGCGAAAAGACGCTGCCAAGCCCATGCGGGGGATTTTTTGCACGATCAAGAAAAAGCCTCGAAGTTCTTCTGAAGAAAGCGGTTTTTCGGTAATCTACACGGCAGGCCAAGAGCTGTACGGAAGGAAAAAGATCGCCGGCCGCTTAAAGCCCTGCGCCACCCGCCGTTCTTCCCAATGTCCGGAGCGCAGCCCAGGAAGCGCTCGCAACTTTCTGAAAATCGGGGAAGAAATCATGTCCGTTATCTACACCAACATCAGCGCCATCCGCGCTTCGAACGCGTCGATCGCCGCCAACAAGATGCTCGGCGTGGCCATGGAGCGCCTCTCGACCGGCAAGCGCATCAACTCGGCCAAGGACGATGCCGCCGGCCTCGCCATCTCGACCTCGATGACCTCGCAGATCAAGGGCATGAGCCAGGGCATCCGCAACGCCAACGACGGCATCAGCCTGGCGCAGACCGCCGACGGCGCGCTCTCGGAAGTGTCCAACATGCTCCAGCGGGTCCGCGAACTGGCGATCCAGTCGGCCTCGGGCACCTACCAGGACAGCGACCGCACCGCGATGCAGCAGGAAGTGACCGCGCTGACCGAGCAGATCGACGACATCCTCACCCAGACCACCTTCAACGGCAACACGCTGTTCTCGACCACTTCGGGCACCGACGTCACCTTCGACATCCAGACCGGCGCCAACTCGGGTGAGACCGTCACGCTGACCTCGAGCGCGATCGACGGCACCAACATCGATGCTACCGCGCTCGACGTCTCGACCGCCGCGCTCGCCTCGACCACGCTCGACAACATCGATGCCGCGCTGGAGAACGTGAACGCGACCCGCGCCTCGCTCGGCGCTGGCCAGAACCGCCTCGAATCGGCGGTCAACAACCTCACCAGCACGGTGACCAACCTGTCCGACGCCCGGTCGCGGATCGAGGATGCGGACTATTCGGAAGAAACCACCGCGATGGCCAAGGCGCAGATCCTGAGCCAGGCGTCGACCGCGATGATCGCCCAGGCCAACCAGGCCCAGCAGAACGTGATGAGCCTCCTGCGCTGAGCCGAAAGGCACCAAGCGCACCGGGCAAGACCAACCAGGTCCCGAAAGCACCCGGCGGGGAATTTTCCCCGCCGGGTCAACGGCGTTGGCGCGCCACGTCATCGCCCCCGCGGCTCCCTTGACGCACCCTTCCCGCACCCTGGCCGCACCCTTGCGCGGCCATGCTTTACCCTCATTAACGACAAGCCTTCAGCGCGCATTAGGACATCGAGGGTCAACTGATCGCTCACGGCGACCGGGGACTGGGCCTGCGATTACAATCGTTTAACATCCCACCCACCGCTCGGCCCGAAAGAGGTGACGCATGGCTTCGGCTTCCCGCAAAGTGCAGTTCACCGTCGGCTTCGCCTCCGTTCCCTATCCCGCGCGCCAGGAAGTGATCCGGCTGTGGGAGGATGCCACGGAACACGGCGCGCAAAACTGGATCGTGCTCGATTCGCTCGCCGCCGATCTCATCATCGCGCCCAGCGGCAGCCGCTTTTCCGGCCAGAACTACCAGATCATCGCCCGCCTCGCGAACGAAGGGGACGACCCCCATACACGCCCCGCCAACGACGATGGCCCGCTGGTCCTGCCGCTGCCGATCACGCGGGCCGGGTTGTTCTCGCTGTTCGAGCAGGCGAGCCTGCGGCTCAACGCACGCCGCCAGAACCGCGCCCGCCCGACCCTGCGTGTCTCGCGGGGCAAGGATCTCGATGCGCTGATGCAGAGCGCGGCGGTGCGTACACCGCTGGCCACCCCGCCCAGCCCCCCGCAAGGCCTTGCGGGCACCCGCCCCCGACCGGCCCCGACCGCCCTCCGCAACGCGACCATGCACAAGGCTGCCATACACAAGACGACCCCGCACACGGCCGCCCCGCACGAGGCCAGCCCCCGCAGTTCCGGCCCGTTCCATGCCGCGACGCCGGGTTGGGAGAGCCTCGCGCTCACCCTGCTCGCCAGCCAGCGCGGCGCGCGCGAGGCGCGGCTGGTGATCGATTTCGGCCAGGGGGCCGAAGCGCTGGTCGATTTCGCTGCGGAGCGCTTCGCCTGCACCGTGACGCCAACGGCGCTGCGCAGCACGGCCCAGCCACCGCGCTTTGCGCTGCTCGAACCCGACATGGTCTTTCCCGCCGCGTTCGAGAACGTCGGCACCGTGCGCCCGCTCGAAACGCTGCTGTGGATCGTGGGTACGCGCGCCTTCGCAGGCCAGCTTGCCCCCTGGCTGACGCCGAGCCACGCCTATCGCGTCGCACGCTGGCCCGATTTCACGCACGTTCCCCACACGATCGAGGAGCTGCGCCTGACCGCGCTGCTCGCCAGCGACCACTATACCCCCGCCGCGCTGTTTCGGGCGGCGCGGGTCCAGCCCGCACACGCGGCCAACACGCTCAACGCCTTCAGCCTGATGGACCGGCTTGCGGTCCGCAAGGCCGCTCCGCGCCCAGCGATGGCGCCATCCCCCGCAGCGTCGGCGCGCACCACCGCGGCAACGCCCATCGCCCCGACGCCGCCGCCACGCGCTCCGGGCCGGTTTGCCCGGCTGTGGAGCCGACTGGGCTTCTGAAGGCTCAGGCGCCTGACGGGACGGCACTGCGCCCAGACCCGTCCGCCCCCTTCGCGGCATGATCGCCCCCTTGCCTTTTGCCGACAATCAGCTAAAGGGCCAGCTTCCGCGCGATACCGATGAGGGATTCGCGGAAAACTTGAAGAAAGCCGGAGGGGCCCCGCAATGGTGCGGTCAGCCAGCGATCGGTTAGACAGATAAAGGATGCAGCAAGTGCCGCTTTACGAGCACGTGTTCCTGGCACGCCAGGATCTGAGCCAGGCGCAGGTTGATGCGCTGGCCGCCGCCGCCACCGAGATCGTCGAGAACCACGAGGGCAAGGTCACCAAGACCGAGACCTGGGGTCTCAAGAACCTCGCCTACAAGATCAAGCGCAACCGCAAGGCTCACTTCGTGATGCTGAACATCGAGTGCCCCGGCGACACCATCGCCGAACTCGAGCGCCAGACGCAGATCAACGAAGACGTCATCCGCTACATGACCATCCGCGTCGACGAGCACGAAGCTGGTCCCTCGGTCATGATGCGCAAGAACGACCGCGACAACCGTCGCCGTCGCGACCGGGAGAACTGATCCATGGCACGTGCATTCTTCCGCCGCCGCAAGTCCTGCCCGTTCTCGGGCAAGAACGCGCCCGCGATCGACTACAAGGACGTGCGTCTGCTCCAGGGCTTCATGTCCGAGCGTGGCAAGATCGTTCCCAGCCGCATCACCGCGGTTTCCGCCAAGAAGCAGCGTGAGCTGAGCCAGGCCATCAAGCGCGCCCGGCACATCGGCCTCCTGCCCTTCATCGTCAAGTAAGGGAGGCTCGATTACCATGGATATCATCCTCCTCGAACGCGTCGAAAAGCTCGGCAACATCGGCGATGTCGTTTCCGTCAAGGACGGTTTCGCGCGCAACTTCCTGCTGCCGAACAAGAAGGCGCTGCGCGCCAACGACGCCAACAAGAAGGTCTTCGAAGCCAACCGCGCGAAGATCGAAGCCGAAAACGCCGAAAAGCGCACCGCCGCTCAGGCGCACTCGGGCAACGTCGAAGGCAAGCAGGTCGTCCTGATCCGCGCCTCGTCGAACTCGGGCCAGCTTTACGGTTCGGTTTCCGTGCGTGACATCTGCGACGCCCTCAACGCCGATGGCGCTGACGTCAGCAAGCAGATGATCGTGCTCGAACGCCCGATCAAGACGCTCGGCGTGTTCGACGTTCGCGTCAACCTGCACCCCGAAGTCGCGGTCACCGTTTCGGTGAACGTGGCCCGCTCGACCGACGAAGCCGAACTGCAGTCGCAGGGCGTGGACGTCATGGAAGCGATGTTCGAAGCCGACACCACCGGCTTCACCGAGGCTTACGATCCCAATGCCGAACCCGGCGAGATCGTGACCGAGGACGCCGACGAGGCCGAGGAAGGCGAAGAGCAGGCCTGAGCCGCTCTTTCCTGACTATCGGGAACAGACAAGAAAGCCCCCGCTTCCTCGCGAAGCGGGGGCTTTCTTCTTGGACGCTCCCGTTCCCTGCCCCTGCCTGAAAGGAGCCACGATGCACTCTACCGACCGCGTCACGGCTGGCACCGCCGCCGCGCCCTCCCGCGCCATTGCGGCTGACCTTCAGGCCACCTTGCCCCGCGATGCCGGTCTTGCCGCCCGCCTGCTGGCGCTCAACAACGCGCACGCCCGCGAACTCTCGCTGCTCGACGCACAGGCGCTGCAGGACCTCGTCGCCACCGCCTTGTACGCCCTTGGCATCGGCCGCCTCGACGCTGCGCTGATCGCCTTCGACCAGGACGCCCCTTACGCCAGCCCCAACTTTCGCTGGTTCGCCGAGCGCCACGCGCGTTTCGTCTATGTCGATCGCATCGTCGTGGCCCCCGCGGCGCGCGGCGCCGGGCATGCCCGCGCGCTCTACGACCATCTCTTCGCCGCCGCACGCGCGGCCGGGCACGACCGGATCACCTGCGAGATCAATTCGGACCCGCCGAACCCCGCAAGCCTTGCCTTTCACGAGGCGCTCGGCTTTGCGCGCGTGGGCCGCGCGCGGCTCGCCAACGGCAAGACGGTGGACTATTTCGAACGTCCGCTCTGGGCGTAAAAGGCCCCTTACAAGGCCCTCATGAGCCCCTAGGCCAATTTGCCTGCCGCCCTTGCGCTGCACCATGTTTTGCGTAATTACAGGCAATGGACACCAAGATAGAACAGATTCACGCGGAATTGGTCCGCGTCTACGAAGCCGCCGTCGCCTGCCTCAAGGCCGACATTGCCGCCTTCATCGAGCACGGCACCCTCCCCCCGCCCGAACGCCGCACCGAGCATCAGTGGACTTACCCTGAGCTGACCGTGCGCTATGCTGGCCAGGAACGCGATGCCGTTTACGGCCGCGCCTTTGGCCGCCTCGTCGAAAGCGGGACTTACGCCACCACCATCACCCGCCCGCACCTTTTCGCGGACTACGTGAAGGAACAGCTCGCGCTGCTCGACGCCGAGTACGAGATCGAGATCGCGGTGACGCGCTCGGACCAGGAAATTCCCTTCCCTTACGTGCTAGACGGGATCGGCGTGGGCAGCGTGACCCCGCAGGAACTGGCCACCCACTTCCCGAGCACGGAGCTTGCCATGATCGGCGACGAGATCGCCGACGGCCTCATGGTCTTCGCCGAAAACGATCCCAAGCCGCTCGCGCTGTTCGACGGACTGCGGACCGACTTCAGCCTCGCCCGGCTCGCGCACTACACCGGGACCAGCCCGGCGCACTGCCAGAAGTTCATCCTGTTCACCAACTACCACCGCTACGTTGACGAGTTCGTCGACTGGGCCGGCCAGCAGATCGGCCAGGACGGTTACGTAGCGCTTGCCGGTGCCGGAGGCCTGTTCCTCGACGAGACCACCCCGAACGCGCGCGAACGCCTGTCGGACACCGCCTGGCGCCGCCACCAGATGCCCGCCTACCACCTCGTGCGCGAAGACCGTTCGGGCATCACCCTCGTAAATATCGGCGTCGGCCCCTCGAACGCCAAGACCATCACCGATCACCTCGCGGTCCTGCGCCCCGAGGCCTGGCTGATGATCGGCCACTGCGGCGGCCTGCGCGAGACGCAGCGCATCGGCGACTTCGTGCTCGCCCACGCCTACTTGCGCGACGACAAGGTGCTCGATCCGGTGCTCCCGCCCGAGATCCCGCTGCCCGCCATTGCCGAAGTGCAGCAGGCGCTTGCCGAAGCGGCGGAAATCGTCAGCGGCGACAGCGGCGCCAACCTCAAGAAGCGCATGCGCACGGGCACCGTCGTCACCACCGACGATCGCAACTGGGAGCTGCGCTACACCGCCTCGGCCCACCGCTTCAGCCTCTCGCGCGCGATTGCGATCGAGATGGAGAGCGCCACCATCAGCGCACAGGGGTATCGCTTCCGCGTCCCCTACGGCACCTTGCTGTGCGTGTCGGACAAGCCGCTCCATGGCGAACTGAAGCTGCCCGGCCAGGCCAACCGGTTCTACGAAGAAGCCATCGCCGGGCACCTCAAGATCGGCTTGCAGGCCTGCGACCTGCTGCGCGCCGAAGGCGACAGCCTGCACAGCCGCAAGCTGCGCGCGTTCGACGAGCCACCGTTCCGCTAAGAGACCGCTTGGAAATTCGCGCGAACGCGAATTTCGCAGCACCGGCGCCAAAAGCCGGACTGGACACCCAACACCCAAGGCCCGGCCACGCCAGCAGTCGCGTGGCCGGGCCTTTTCGCGTGCCCGCGGGAAACAAAAAATCACCTCGGCCTGACCTCAGGCCCGCCTGCGAACCGCAGTATAATGAGAAATTTATTCTATTCAGGAGCTTACGATATTACGCTCGACCGATTTTTAAATACCGAAGAGCAACATTATCGCCCACGCCCGGAAAACTGTTCAGGAGACTAGAAAGAACACCCCTAATGATATATTCAATAGAAAATCACTCAACAAAGAATCCGCATAAAGTCACACGATCAAGCAATACAGATTGGGCAGATACAATATAAAATTTATATCCGCAAAACCTACAATATATATAGTTTATTTTTTGCAAAATAATTTCATTATATTTCGTATTTATTTCAAAAACTCTCAGCTTAATTTCAATTTCTGTCCAAAAAAGGACACACCAGCTGGGTATTTTCGGCAACTAAGCATTTGTTCCTAGCCAACGAGAAGCGTCACGCGCAAATCCCGACGCCTGCTTCACCCCGGGTCGTAACGTGGTGAAGTCTTCTCGATAGCAGGGAGCACATCAATGCAAACGCGCACCAAGCGCATCCTCCTGGCCAGCACGCTGCTGACCGTCGCGCCGATCAGCGCCCACGCCCAGGACGCGCAGGACACCTCGTCCGCGACCACGGCGAGCGCCGACGATCAGCAGCCCGCCGGAGGCGCCATCATCGTCACCGGCTCGCGCCTGACCAACCCCAACCTCGAGCAGGCGGCCCCGATCCTGGCCGTCACCTCGAAGGACCTGGAACTGAGCGGCCAGCAGAACATCGAAGGCGTCCTCAAGGACCTGCCGCAGCTGCTCCCCGGATCGACCGCAGCGTCGAACAACCCCGGCGGCGGCGTGGCTACGGCCAACCTGCGCGGCCTGGGTGCGCAGCGCACGCTCGTGCTCGTCAACGGCCGTCGCTACGTCTCGTATGACACGAACCAGATCGTCGACCTCAACACGATCCCGAGCGCCCTGCTCGAGCGCGTCGACGTGGTGACCGGCGGCAAGTCGACCGTCTATGGTTCGGATGCGGTGACCGGCGTCATCAACTTCGTGACCAAGCAGGACTTCGAAGGCGTCGAGGCCAACGGCAACTACCGCCTCACCGGTTACGGCGACGGCGCACAGTATTCGGGTGGTCTGCTGCTCGGCAAGAACTTCGCCGATGGACGCGGCAACATCACCGTCTACGGCGACTACATGAAGCGCAAGGCGATCCTGCAGTCGGCTCGCAGCTACACCGCGACCACCCAGACCGATGATGGCAACGGCGGCCTGACCAACGGTGGTTCGAGCTACATCCCCTCGGGCGCGATTGCCCTCGACGGCACGCGCTACAAGTTCGACGAGAACGGCGACTACTCGAACTACACCTCGTCGGACGCGTACAACTACGCCAGCGAGAACTACCTGCAGGTTCCGCAGACCCGCAAGCTGCTCTTCGCGCAGGGCCACTTCGACGTAAGCGATGCGCTGACCATCTACACCGAAGGTCAGTACATCGAGAACCGCGTCAAGAACCAGCTCGCACCGACCCCGCTTTCGGGCTCGTACTCGATCGACACCGACAGCTCATTCCTTTCGGCCGCCAGCCAGGCGCTGCTTTCGAGCTACGATACCGACGGTGATGGCTACACCACCGCTTCGGTCTACCGCCGCCTCACCGAAGTGGGCGATCGCATCTCCGACGTCGACAGCAAGGCCTACCGCGGCTTGCTCGGTGCGCGCGGCAACCTGTCGTCCAACTGGTCGTATGACGCCTACTACAGCTACGCCCGCACGCACCGCGTCGAGAAGCAGTACGGCAACGTCTCGGCCAGCGCGGTCCAGCAGGCGCTGCTGACGACCTACGATTCGGACGGCAATCTGGTCTGCACCGACACGAGCAACGGCTGCGTCCCGCTCAACATCTTCGGTGCCGGCAACATCAGCGAAGCCGCTGCCGACTTCATCTCGATCGACGTCACCAACCGCTCGACCATCACCGAGCAGGTTGCCTCGGGCGCGATCACCAACCAGAACCTGTTCGACCTGGGCGCTGGCCCGGCCGGTATCGCGTTCGGTGGTGAATACCGCAGCGAGCGTGGCTCGTATGATCCCGACGAGGCTCTGGTCTCGGGCGACGTGATCGGGTTCAACGCCAGCGACGCCACTTCGGGCGGCTGGCACGTCTACGAACTGTTCGGCGAAATCAACGTGCCGCTGCTCGCCGACAAGCCGTTCATCGACCACCTCGACTTCAACGGTTCGGCACGCTACTCGCACTACTCCACCGCCGCCAAGTCGGTCGGTACCTGGTCGTTCGGCCTCGTCTACGCGCCGATCAAGGACATCGCGTTCCGCGGCCAGTTCTCGAAGGCGGTTCGCGCACCCACGGTCGAGGATCTCTACAGCGGCAGCTCGGAAAGCTACGAGACCGCCAGCGATCCCTGCACCACCGAAGCGGCGACCACCAATTCGACGCTGAACGCCTCGTGCCTGTCCTCGGGCGTGCCGTCGAGCAAGATCGGCACCGAATACAACGGTGGCGACACGCAGATCGACAGCTACGTCGGCGGCAGCACGTCGCTGCGCGAGGAAACCGCCTACACCTGGACTGCGGGCATGGTCATCACCCCGAGCTTCGTGCCGGGGCTGTCGCTGACCGCGGACTACTACCACATCAAGATCGAGAACTACATCACGACGGTAGGCACCTCGAACATCATCGCGGCGTGCTACGGCACGGCCAGCAACGGCTGGACGCCGTACGACACGAGCTACTGCTCGCTGCTGCCGCGCGATTCGTCGAGCTACACCATTACCGGCGCGGTCGACAACCTCTCGAACTCGGGCGGCGTGACCACCGATGGCGTCGACTTCCAGGCTCGCTACGGCACGGCGCTGGGCTTCCTGGCGAACCAGAACGGCCACCTCGACCTGAGCTTCAGCGGTTCGTACCTGAACAGCTTCAACTTCAGCCCGTTCGCCTCCATCCCGTCGCTGTCGTACAACTGCGCGGGCAAGTTCGGCCTGCTGTGCAGCAACGTCTATGCCAAGTGGCGCCTCAACGGCCGCGCGACGGTCTCCACCGACAAGTACACCCTGTCGCTGGCATGGCGCCACCTCTCGCCGGTGGGCGACGACGACGTCTCGACCGACTACAGCGTCGAGCACATCAAGGCGTACGACTACTTCGACCTGAGCGCTCAGATCGACATCGACGACAAGATGACCTGGACCATCGGCATGAACAACATGTTCAACCGCAAGCCGCCGATCCTGGGCGACAACCAGGAACAGTCGAACACGTACCCCGGGACCTACGACGTCTACGGCCGTACGTTCTTCACGAGCGTGAAGCTCAAGTTCCTCTAATCGACCGGGACGAAGGCGGCAGGCCGCACAGCTTTCGCCTTCGCAGGGGCGCCGGATCTTCCGGCGCCCGCCCCACCCGATGCACCCCGCACGCCGCGCGCGTGCGGGGTATTTTTGCAAGGAACGGAAACGCTCCAGAAACACTTTGTCTGATTTGAATTTTATTCACCACAACGCGCAAAAACAGCGGATTCTGGTGCATTTTGCCCTTGCTAATGCGAATAGCTCTCAGTAGCAGAGCCCCACGCGACGACTATTCCAGTGGGGGTTTATGAAGTACACCGCAACCGCAATCGGGCTCGTCCTGGCCGTCTCGGCCGCGCCCGCATTCGCCCAGCAGTCAAGCACGACCGAAACCGCAAAGACCTATGACGAGAGCAAGATCGTCGTCACGGCGACGGGCTATTCCTCGGCCACATCGGCGACCAAGACCGACGCCCCGATCATCGAATCGCCGCAGTCGATCTCGATCATCAGCGCCGAAGAAATCGAGCTGCGCGCCTCGCCCAACATCGCCGACGCGCTCGCCTACACCGCAGGCGTGCAGGCCGAGCCTTCGGGCCAGGACAGCCGCACCGACGAAGTATCGGTGCGCGGCTTTGGCGCCGGCGGCTTTTCCTCGAACAACAATTTCGTCGACGGGCTGCGCCTGCCCTCGGGCGGACAGTGGACGCGTCCGGGCTTCGATACGTTCGCGCTTCAGCAGATCGAAGTGCTCAAGGGGCCCTCGGGCGCGCTCTACGGCCAGACGGCGCCGGGCGGCGTGGTCAATCTCGTGACCAAGCGCCCTACTGATACGTTCCAGGCGCAGTTCATGCTTCAGGCGATCGGCACCACCGATTTGGGCAACTGGAACTACGAGGCCGCCTCCGACGTCTCCGGGCCAATCACGTCGACGCTTTCGGGGCGCGTGGTGGCGCTCGCCCGCTACGGCGCGACGCAGATCGACGGGGTCGACCAGGGGCGCAAGTACATCTCCCCCAGCCTGACCTGGAAGCCCGACGCGGATACCACCTGGACGCTGCTGGGCCAGTACCAGCGCGACGATGGCGGTGCGACCTTCCAGTTCCTGCCCTCGACCGGCTCGCTCTACGCCAGCAACGGAAAGCACATCGCCAACGACGCGAACCTGGGTGAGCCCGACTGGAACACCTTCGACCGCAACCAGTATCTGGCCGCCAGCTTCTTCGAGCACCGCTTTGGCGACAGCGGCCTGACCATCCGCAACAACACCCGCTTCACCCACATCGACACGCTCTACCGCGTGACCGTCTCAAGCGGCGACACCGTGACCGACTGCTCGGCGGTCTCGATCACCGGCTGTATCGACGGGGCGACGCTGCGCCGCCGTGCGGTCCAGGGCGACGGCCATTCCGATGGTCTCGCGACCGACACCCAGCTCCAGTACGACGTCAACACCGGCGCGATCGAGCACAAGCTGCTCGGCGGGTTTGACTATTTCCACACCAACTGGACACACTACCGCGACCTCGTCAGCTCCTCGCTGGTGCTGCCCGTGCTCGACATCTTCAACCCGGTCTCGCGCGGGTCGGACGGCTTTGCCGAGAACATGACCCCGCAGGTCTACACCCACACCGTAAGCGACCAGTACGGCCTCTACGCGCAGGATCAGATGAGCTGGGGCCATCTGCACGTCACCGCCGGGCTGCGCCACGACTGGGCCAAGGACGACACCACCAACCTGCTCACGCTCGACGAATGGGAAACCAAGTCGAACAAGTTCACCTGGCGCCTGGGCGGCGTCTACATGTTCGACAACGGGCTGGCCGCTTACGCCAGCTACGCGACCTCGTTCCTGCCCGAAGTCAGCGACCCCAGCTACAACCTGACCGGCAAGCCGTTCAAGCCGACTACCGGGCAGCAGTATGAAGGGGGCCTGCGTTACCAGTCGGGCAACAACATCTACCTGACCCTGGGCGGCTACCAGATCACCCAGCAGAACATGATCTCGTCCGATCCCGACGGGACGCTGTGCGGCACGGCGACCTGCAAGGTGCAGCTGGGCGAAGGCCGCGTTCGCGGGCTCGAGTTCGAGGCCAAGGCCTCGCTGCCCTTCGGCCTCGCGGTGATCGCCACCGCGACGCGCAACTGGACCGACATCACCAAGTCCTACGTCACCAGCACAAGCTCCTCAACCTCGGTCGCCAAGGGTAACCACCTGCCGCAGATCCCCGAATGGATGGCCTCGCTGTTCCTCAGCCAGAAGATCGAAGGCGGCGTGCTGGCCGGGCTGAACTTCGGCGGCGGCGTGCGCTACACCGGCAAGAGCTATGGCGATGCGGCCAATACGCTCGAAATTCCGGACTATGCGCTGTTCGACACGTTCGTGCGCTATCAGCTCGCAAGCGGCGTGACCGCCTCGCTCAACGCGCGCAACCTGGCCGACAAGCGCTACGTCGCCACCTGCACGGCAGCTTCGGCTTGCTACTACGGCCAGGGCCGCAGCGTGACCGCGCGACTGGACTTCCGCTGGTAATATGATCGACCGGTTCGACCCCGTGGCACCGTCTGCGCCACCGACCGCGTGCCGCGGGGGCGAAGCCTTGTGCAGGGCAGGATTTGTGCCTGCCCCGCCGTTTCCTTTCGTTCTGATCGTGGGAGCCTGAGCCATGCTGCTTGCCTCTGTCGGTATTCTGGCAACGCTTGCGGGGGCGGCGGCGCTCTACCGGGCGAGCCCTCATCACCAACTCCCCGGGCTGCCCGGCCCGGCGCGCGCCTGGCTCTGGGCGGGCGGCGCGCTGATGGCGCTGGGGCTGGCCTGCCTGCTCGGCTGGGCGGGACCGGCCACCGCGGTCTTCATGGCACTGACCGGCGCGATGCTCGTGTGGTCCTTCCTGCCGCCCTGCGCCGCCTGGCTGGCCCACCGCGGGGAGAACCGCCGATGACCGCGAAGCCCCCCCGCCCTGCGCTTTCCAGCAGGAACTGGCTCGGCAAGGCCAGCGCCGGACTGGTGCTCGGCTTCGTGCTCGCGCTTGGTCTGGCCGGGCTCACCTACTGGGCCATCGGCGCAGGCGAAGGTGCGCTGTCCACCAAGGCCCAGTTCACCATGTGGCTCATGGCCCCGGTCTGGGCGCTGGTGCTCTCGTTCTGTTTCCTCTTCCGCTCGGGCCCGCGCGCCTGGGCGGTACTGGGCCTTGCCTGTGCGCTCGTCTGGCTTGCTCTTTTCGCCACGGGAGCGCTGGCATGAAAATCCGCACCGACATCGTGAAGATGTACAAGGAGATCCACGGCTGGGTCGGGATCGTCTCGGGCCTGTGCCTGTTCGTCGCCTTCTTCGCCGGCGCGCTCACCATGTTCGAGGTGCCGATCCAGCGCTGGGCTTCGCCGCCCAGCACGCTGGCGGCTCCCGTCACGCTCGAACGCACGCCCGAACTCGTCGCCAAGGTTCTTGCCGCACATCCCGAGGCGGCCAAGGGCTACACCGTGCACCTGGCCACAGGCGCTGACGAGCCCGCGCGCGTCACCTGGGAAATCGGCGGACGCGGCGCGGACGAACACGCGGTGCACAAGACTTTCTACGCCGCGCTCGCCCCCGATGGATCGCTCCAGGTCGAGGAGGATACCCCATCCCCGGTCGGCAATTTCATCGACCGCCTGCACCAGCAGGTGGGCATCATGATCAGCCACGAACTGGCCATGCCGATCATGGGCAGCGTCGCGCTGCTCTACGCGATCGCGCTGGTGTCGGGGACGATCGTGCTGCTGCCCAGCCTCGTCAAGGACCTCTTCGCGCTGCGCCTGGGCGCGAACGTCAAGCGCATGTGGCTCGACCTGCACAACGTGCTCGGCCTGTTCAGCCTGCCGTTCCATATCGTCATGGCGCTGACCTCGGTGGTCTTTGCCTTTCACGACGAGTTCTACCTGGCGCAGAACGCCAGCTTCGTCCACCAGAGCGAACGCCCCGCCGCGATGGCCAAGGGGCCGCGCCCCGGAGACGGCGGTCGTGACGGCGGTCGTGACGGCACTCATCCGGGCGGTCACCGGGGCGGCCCGGCCGCTGCGGCCGACAGCGCGGCG
>NZ_JALHLF010000100.1 GCF_022832435.1 Novosphingobium organovorum
CTGAAAACACACCGCAGGGCGCGCTGGTGCGGCTCGAACCCAAGCAGGCATCGCTCCGCGAATCCGACCGCACCGTCGTGCGCGTCGCCGAAGCCAACGGCGGGCGCTACACCATCGATAACCACCTCGCTTATGATCGCAGGGCAACCGATGACTTTGCCCGCACCCACGAGCGCCGCCTCGAAGCGATCCGGCGCGCCACCGGCAAGATCGAACGCGAGCCCAACGGCACCTGGCGCATCGCGCCCGATTATCTGGAGACCGTGCTCGCCTACGAGCAGCGGCGTATCGACGCCGAGCCGGTCAAGGTGGAGGTCTTGTCGCCCAAACCCATCGAGCAGATGGTCCACGTTCCTGCCGAGACCTGGCTCGACCGCGAGCTTGCCAGTGGAAGCGAGACCTACACCGCGTCCGTCGGCTACGGCGGTGAGGTGCGCAAGGCCTTGCAGCTGCGCCAGCGCTGGCTGATCGAGCAGCAGCTGGCCGAGCAACGCGGCAGCGACGTGCTCTACGCCCGCAACATGCTGCGCCTCCTGCGCCAGCGCGAGGTGCGCGCCGTGGGCGGGCGCCTCGAAGACGAACTGGGCAAGCGGTTTGCGCAGGCGCGCGAGGGCGAGCGGATCGAGGGCACCTACAAGCGGTCGCTGGCGCTGACCTCGGGCCACTTCGCGGTGATCGAGAAGAGCCGTGAGTTCACGCTCGTGCCCTGGCGGCCCGAACTGGAGAAGCAGCTTGGCCGCAACGTCTCGGGCCTCATGCGCTCGACGGGCTCGATCAGCTGGACGCTGGGACGCGAGCGGGGCGGGCCGAGCATCGGCGGCATGTAGGCCCAAAACCGCCTATGGACCCAAGCGCCCCCATCTGGCCCCAACAGCCCCGTTCCCCGGAAGGGCCCGGACGTGGATGATCGGAGATGGCGGCGGATCGGTGAGCCCCCTTGGCCGGTTCGTCGCCACCCCTCCAATCCGACAGGTCCTCCATGACGAAAACCTACAAGACCCGGCACCAGCTATTCCTGCCTCAGGACATGAGCCGCCGCCTTGCCCACCTCGCGCAAAGTTCGGGCCGCGCTCGCTCCGAAATCCTCGTCGAGGCGCTCGATGCCTGGTTCACCCGGCGGGCCGCGCCAAAGACCGACGAAGCCCTCGGCGCCCGCCTTGCCCGGATCGAGCGCAATCTCGACTGGCTGCGGCGCAACGAAGGCCTGGTCTGGGAGATCATGGCCCGGATAGCGCGGTACCAGCTCATCTCGGCGGCACAGGTGCCGCCCTCCAAAGATGCGGTAGCGGCAGGTTCCATGCGCTTTGCCGAACTGATCGACGAGGTGGCCGACCGGCTTGCCGGGAAGGGCGCAGGGCAGAGCGCGGACCCCGCCATCACCAAGCTGAGGTCGTTCCAGTGACGGCGGTCTCCAGCAAGCCGCAGGACCTCCGACCCGAACCGCTTGCTGTGCGTGTGCCCGAGGCTTGCCGCATGATCGGTATCGGGCGCTCCAAGCTTTACGAGCTGATCGCTGACGGCACCATCGAGGTGGTCAAGATCGGGAGCATTACCGTCATTCCAGTGGCGCAGCTCAAGGCGATTGTTGCGAAGGGCATCTGAAGTCTGGGATGCAAGTGCCTCACTCTTACCGTCGGCCGGTTCAGTTCCGGCAATTCTCGTCAAAAGCCGTCGTTGGCGCCCATCCGACCATCATCGCAAAGCGGCTAAAAGCGATTTTAGACGCTCGCGGTGCACTTCTTCGAGATCCGGCGGCAGCCCTATTGAGAGGGTGATACCGTTCGCATCAAGATCAGTCAGGCAGGCAAATAGGTCGCGACGAGCTGCCTTTGGGACCGTGTCCCAGACAATAGTCACGGCCTCTGGCGTGCCCACCGGCTCATCCCGCACGGAAAGTTCCGCAGCTGGATCGGCGCGGTCCGCTTCGTCGCCCACATCCCGATCGCCGTTATCAGCCGGTGGCTCCCGGTCGCCCGGACCGACCGCAGCGATAAGCGCGTCGATGTCGGGCGATCCGTCATTACCGCGGCGCGCGATCCGGCGAGCGCCGACGCCTGCGAGCGCTTCGCGCATTTGGATCGGCGTCGTCTCGTAACGGACATACGAAATCGGGGTCTGCGCCCATTTGCCGAGTCCCTTGCTGGTCAGCCAGTCTGGCTCCGGATCGGAAAGCAGCATCGCCGCTGCATTTGTGCGGAGCAGATCCTGGCATTGGGCAAAGAGCTGGCGCGACCAATTGGCGCTGGGCGGCGCAGTTGAAGCGAGCGCCGGGCGGCGATCGGCCTGCATCGCCGGTTGCCGGGCGATCGCCTTGCGGGTCAGGACCCCAAAGGGCAGTAGCAGCAGCGTGTCGATCCCCTGATCGACAAAGATTTGGGCAATATCTTCGCTCACCTTTGTGCCATGGACGAGCGCAACGGCCGCCCGGCTCCCAGAGCGCGCCAGCTCGGCGGCAATAGTGCGAAGCGCCTGCATCTCCCGATCGCCTGGCGCGCGTGACGGCAGCAGCGCAATCCATTTGCGCGATAACAGTTGGGGGTTACCGAGCAGGAAGAACGGCCCGGGCAGCGCCAGTGGCTGCACGCCACCCGGTTCGAGCGTTTGATAGCCGAGCGCCGCAACGATTGCGCGCTCGTCGTCAGTCGGCGCTTCGGTGGCCGCTCGCCCCGCTTGGTGTGAAGCCGAGGGCGCAAAGACCAAAATATGCGCATTAAGGCCGTCGAGCTTATCGCGGATCAAGTTCGAGACCCGGCCCCAGTCAAGTCCGCCATTACCGCATCCGAGTGCAGGAAGCGCGACGGTCACCGGCCCGATGCCCTCGAGATAGGCGCGAAGATCGTCGAGCCCAGCCTCAATGTCTTCGTAACGCGATGGATTGCGCCAGTGGCGCTTGGTGGGGAAATTGATAATCCAGTCGCCCTCCAGCGACTTCCACACATACATCTGCCCCGGCCGGACCTGCCCGTCCTTGCAGGCGGACTGATAGTCCTTAAACATCTCGGGATAGCGCTGCTTAAACGCTTTGGCGACGCCAGCCCCCATCACGCCGACACAGTTCACTGTGTTGACGCGGATATCCGCCGAAGCCTCAAACATGTCGCCTTGCGTGAATTCCAGCATAGCTCGCGCTTACACCGCCTCCTCAATCGCTTCGAGGCAGCGATCATAGAGTGCATCCGCCGCCCATTCGTTCCACCAATGTTCAACAAGCACGGTAGCGTCGGCCTTGCCAAGAGCAAAGAGCATGTCGAGCTCTTCCTCGCCATCGACGACATCGACAATCTGCTGCTCGTCGCGCCCTTTGCCGAGCACGTCGCCGACTAGGTCATGGTAGCAGACCAGCTTCATCAACTTTCTGGCCGACGCCTTGCCAACCGTGCTGACATGCTTGGTGAGGATATTCGCCATCATCGGCATTGCTCCGACCGGATGATTGGGATCGACCTTCTGCAGTCCGCCATTACTGTCCCACCGCGCCCGCGGCCCCTTGCCGATGTCGTGCAGATACGCGGCGATCTCGACCAGACGCTGCGGCTTCTCGTCAAGTGCCGCAAATTCAGGGAGCGACAGGAGCTTGTGGACCACTTCCTTCGTATGGACGTCGACCGTCCGCTTGTGCACACCGTTAGCAGATTTGAGCCCAACGAGTTCGGCGGTCTCGGGCAGGCAGCCGAAGTCCGCGCGCAGCCCGTCGCGCAGTTCCTTCAGATTCTTGAATTTCGCGGTGCCGGCATGCGAGCCCACATGCTCGTCTACAAAGGCGCACGCATCCTCGAAGATCATCGCGATCTCACCGGGACCTTTGACCACACTTGCATTACCCCCGGTGGCGAAATCGGTGAACCAATGCGGCCTATTCCATTGATCCTGGAACTCAATGGCGGGAAACGGCGCTGCGCCGACGATCGCTTCGACGCGCTTCTTCACGGCTTCGTTCCAGACGACGCAACGAGTGGCTGCAGTGACCGGAAGCTGGCCTAGCACGAGCAATTCTGCCATGCGCCGATGCCGGAAGTCGTCGTCAACATTGCTCCATTTCCGGCTGTCAATCGCGGCCCAGTCGAGTTTGTCGAGGTGAACGGGGTCACTGTAGAAGGCGGGCGGAACCTGGGTATTCGCTGAGGTGCCCGTGAATACCGCGTCGGGCCGCTCGGCTAGCGTTATCGGAAACTCAAAGTAGAGAATGTCATACTGATCAACATTCTTGGTGTTGACCACGCCAAGCAGCATCGGACTGACCGAGCCGAAATAGAGCGGCACATAATCATGGACGTATCCGCCCGGCGGGCAGGTGACTTGCATCTCGGCACGGCGTTCCTGAATACCCGCAGCGGCGATCGAGCGGTGCTTCTTCGGGAACTGTGGATGATTGTTCGACAGGAAGCCGTGCTTTAACAAACCAGGCAAATTGTCGATGTGGGAGAAATGGTAGACATGGCGATGCGCGTAGGCAGCCGGAATTGGCATTAGTATCGTCCCCACTGTTCCGGTGCGACGCGCCGTTCGCGTCCGTCACCCAAGAGTAGATGTATCTTCACGAAGTATTTGGCGATTGCAGCAAGAAAATCTAGTTAAGTCGGGGTGAAGACATGCGACCTGTCTGGGTAGGACCACGGCTTGACAGCCACCGTCGAACTTAGGGGCCGCGTGAGGGACCGGAATGTCACTGTCTCGAACTTCCGCTTGCCCCTAGGTAAGCGGCCGTTTTCACGATGGATTGTGCTGACTAGAAATGACCGATGCGGCGGCGCGTTGCTGCTAAGCAGTTCAGTGGCGACCGAGAGGCAAGTTTTTGCAGGAGCTTACGTTGGCGGCCCAGCCAGCTAACGGCGCATCTTGGTCGGCTGCCGCCCCACGCGAGCGTCAGCTATCCCTGCACCCCAGCTTTAAACCGGACGAACGCCTACCGGCCCACCTTTCCGGTTCCCTGCCGCTGCTTGCTGTCACCCAGAATGTCCGCTGTTCGGTTGAAAGCCGCCCGTTCGCCGCCGACCCGGTAATGACGGCAAAGTCGCCACCAGCTTCCAGAAGCATCCGACCGATAGTGTTGAAAAACTCTGGCTTGAAGTAACCGGGCGAGCCTGCGGCCTTCAACAAGCTGTTCTGATCCGCCGACCTTTCTGCGGCTCGTTCAACCGCCGACAAGGCAACGCGCCGAACCGCTCTCGGTCAGTATGAGGAAAGCGATAGTCGCGAGCAAGGCACCGGCGAGCGCTAGCCCGCTTACTCCGACCAGCACTTTGCGGTGCCATTTGATCCTCGCGTCGAGATCGTTGAAGACGTCGACGAAATCGTCGCTCAGGGCTGCGTAGTCGTTGTCGAGTCTGGCCCGTTGTCCCGTGATCTCGCCGGCCAGCATCGACAGCGTGTGCCACTGATTCCTGACGGCCAGCCAGAGCAAACCGACGAATATCCACGCTCCGAGCAAGACGGCGCAATTCGTCCAGAACTCAATGCCGCAGTCCTTCGAGAGCTTCAGTTGCGATGCGACGACGATCGTTGCGACGGGAATGCCCAGCAGTTGCCCCTGTATGTCCACGATCGTCTTGTGAATCTTGTTGATGTAGTCGAGCCGCGCGGTCTCGATCTCCTTCCGGATCTTCGAATACGAAAAGCTCGACACGAAGAGACGGTAGCCCTTCTCAACCTCGTCGCAGACCCGCTCCAGATTCGAAACGATGAACTGGAAGCGGCGGTCGGTCCGCTGACCGCCCGCTAGCTCGATCACGGCCGCCGCCAGCAGTTCAGCCTTCTCCTGGGAGTGCAGCGGGTCGGCGAACAAGGTCTCGAGCCGACCTGCTGCGCCTATCAGAGAAGGCGTGAGATCCGCCTCCGTAAACGTGATCGGCACGACCACGCTCCCGGTGCCAATGAACACGAGCTCGCGCTGAAGCTCGATCACATAGGAAGCGGCCTCCTTGAGCAGTGCGGTGACGGTCAGCATCGCACGATAGGCGAGGAGTAACGGAGGTACCGGCGCGTCGCCGCTGGCGTAGCGGCAGTCGATCACGAAGTAGCTGACCGGCTCAGCGAACGCCGCGCCCGGCGCCAGGAACAGCTTCACGAACGTGTCAGCGAGTATGCCCAGCTTGAGGTTCGGCGCGGCCACGTTGATAGCGATCTGCGAACCGACCACCGGCTCGCCCGGTTCGACCAGACTGACCTGCGTCAGATCATACAGGGATTGGTCCGCCTCGATCGAACGCAGGGTCGCGGCGATCCCCGAGGTGGCCACGGTGAGCGTGCCGCCGCCGTTCCCGTCGAAGCGCGTGTGTCGGTATATCTCGACGAGGTCGGCGAAGCCGACGTCAGCCATTGCCGAGGCCTTCGGACTTCAGCTGATTAACGAGGTCGTCGGGAAGCCCCGTCAGCGTGAGCGTGTTCGCGCTGGCGTCGTAGATCACCGAGCGGTTGCTGACAGCGTCGCGGTCGAACTCGACCTTCCACTGCTTCGTGCCACCCCGAAACCGAACGAGCGATGCGAGAGCGCGCCGGTCCGGGACGAACCGGTCGCTCAACCCCCGATCGGTGTGGGCGAGATGGTCGGCCAGCTTCTTGGGATCCTTCGGCATCAGCTCATTCGCGAGCGCGTCGAACTCGATTTCCTCGCGCGCGCGGGACGCGCGCTCGCAGATCACCTTAGCCTTGCCGAGAAACTCGTTGCCCTCCCTCTCGGACATCTTGGTCTCGGCCACGAACTGCTTCAACGCAGTGACGAGGTTCGACGTGTCCACTCTGTCCTGAACGACGGAATCGCAGCCGAGGAAGTGCTGGAAATACGCCGACACGTCGCCCTTTCCCTTGAGGAAGCTGATGTAGCGCTCCTCGCCGTTCGACCACGCCGTCAAGTTGATGCGTCCGGCGAAGCGGAAGCCGTCCAAGTCGAGATGCCGCACGTCCTGCACGTCACGCTGCGAGGTCAGCGCGGCACTGAGCTTGTCGGTAATGATGGCGACGAGCAGATAGTCGCGCGTTTCGCGACGGAAGTGCGCGAACAGGACGTGTCCGCCAGTCGACGCGGACCGTGCCTGCGCCTGAGTGCGCAGCGTCTCCATCATTCGACACGTGAGGCTGAGGAAATCCGTCTTGGGATCCGCCACGTAGTCGCGCACCTGCGCCTGCGTCGGATAGCCTTCCGCAGCCG
The DNA here is from genome assembly GCF_022832435.1 of Novosphingobium organovorum. Classification (GTDB taxonomy): domain Bacteria; phylum Pseudomonadota; class Alphaproteobacteria; order Sphingomonadales; family Sphingomonadaceae; genus Novosphingobium; species Novosphingobium organovorum. The sequence goes on from NZ_JALHLF010000100.1 coordinate 7,145, forward strand.
TGAACTTGCCGTGCGACTTCGACGCCCGACGGTTGTAAAGGTCGTACAACTCGTCAATCAGCCGCTGCGTCGTCGGCGTGACGTTGAGCTGCTTGTCGGCAGCTTGGACTTTGTAGACGCCATCGCGGCGATCAAGGTCATGGATAGTAAGCGCTACAATCTCGTTCAACCTCTCGCCCCCCTCAACGCCCTGCGCTTGATCCATTTCGATCTGCCGCAATGGGCACGGAACATCATAGCAACTGAGCTTTGCAGCGGGCAATGGCTTCAAACAACCCTGAACTTCACTGAGAGGGCCCAAATACTCATCACGGCGGGACGCCTCCTAGCGGCTCGACCAGCGAAGTCCTCTTCGCGCGATATTGCTCCCGGGAGCCACTTGGCTTCAACCGGCCAGCCTCGGCCGTCCTCGATCAACATTCTCGCGGTCGCCAACGTCAGGTCCAGCCGAAACCCGACTTCATAGCTATGCTCACGAATGACGGGTTTGTCCCAGCTCAGGGCGCCAATCTGAGGTCGCGCGGCTTCTGGGCGAATGTTGGCAATTCTTGGCGATCAAGAAGCCGACTGAACGCAAATTCTTGCCAGACCCGATCATTTACGGCGGACGGCCTTTCGCAAGGAGCTGAGCGGGGCGCAAAAATTCCAGCCCCCTCTGTCATGAGCGATCTTATCGGAAGTGAGGTCGTTGCCGCTGGGTAGAATGCCGGTTATGATCCCTTAGCGATGTGGCTTGCCATGCTTGCAGCCATCCTTGTCCATGGCAATCCAATTGCAGCCGAAAGATTCCCGGGACCGGCTGGGGGTGCTTTTGGGCCTCTATTTTCTAAGATTCTGAAACGAAAATAGAAAATGGAAGATTTGGCTTCCCTTCACCCGCTCCAATCACCCCAACATTCCGAAAAATCAGCAATTTTTGCCAGATCGAGCTGGAAGGGCGCGCGTGTGGTGCAAAGCTGTTGCCCGATGCGACCGCGACGTTCGCGTCAGGCCATTCGCACCTTTCGAAAAACTGTCTGCCGGACTGTAGCGCACGAGCGTCGCACAAAACGTCGTTACCAATTGCACGCCGATTCACGTCCAAGCGCTTGAGGGGCTCGGTCGAGCCCGGTCGGGGCGTGATGCGCGTTGCGGGGGTGGGAGATGCCGGGTGTTACGGGGAATCGGGCGGCAGTTGAACGTTTGCTGGATCATTGCGCGATTGCCGGTACCATTGGCTTTCGTGAGCCGGGAGCCGCGCCTGTCCGATCGCCGGGACGGCGCGCGCTGCGCGGGGACGTGATGGAACTCCAGGAGGATCGATGTCCGAGGATTCGCCGCATCTTGCAAAGAGCCTCAACGCGTTTCATCTTTGGGGGATTGCCGTCGGGCTGGTGATCTCGGGCGAATATTTTGGCTGGAGCTATGGCTGGGGGCAGGCGGGAACGCTCGGCTTTCTCATCACCACGCTGGTGGTGGGGACGATGTATGTCGCCTTCATCTTTTCGTTCACCGAACTGACCAGCGCCATTCCCCATGCGGGCGGGCCCTTCGCCTATGCCTTGCGCGCCTTCGGGCCGTGGGGCGGGGCGCTGGCGGGCTTCGCCACGCTGATCGAATTCGTCTTTGCGCCACCGGCGATCGCCCTCGCCATCGGGGCCTATCTCAATGTCCCGTTTTCCGGGCTCGATCCCCGGCTGGCGGCGCTTGGGGCCTATGGCGTGTTCATGGCGCTCAACATTGCCGGCGTGAGTATTGCGGCGACGTTCGAGCTGTTCGTCACGCTGCTCGCGGTGTTCGAACTGGTCGTGTTCATGGGCGTGGTCGCGCCTTCGTTTCGCCTCGCGCACTTCCTCGCCGGTGGCTGGGCCGGGCAAGACCATTTCAGCCTGGCCGCGATCGGCGGGATCGTTGCGGCGATCCCTTTCGCAATCTGGTTCTTCCTCGCGATCGAGGGCGTGGCGATGGCGGCCGAAGAGGCAAAGGAGCCGCGCCGGACCATTCCGCGCGCCTATATCACGGGCATTGTGACGTTGACCGTGCTGGCCTTCGGGGTCATGATCTTTGCCGGTGGGACGGGCGACTGGAGGGCGCTTGCCAATCTCAACGACCCACTGCCACAAGCGATGAAGGGCGCGGTGGGGCAATCGAGCGGCTGGCTCCACATGCTGGTCTGGCTTGGCCTGTTCGGGCTTGTCGCTTCGTTCCACGGCATCATCATGGGCTATTCGCGCCAGATTTTCGCGCTTGCGCGCGGGGGCTTCCTGCCCGGTGTGCTGGCGCGGCTGCACCCGCGCTTTCGCACGCCGCATCTGGCCATCCTGGCGGGCGGCGCGATCGGGATCGCGGCGATCTACAGCGACCGCTTCGTCCATCTCGCCGGGCAGCCGCTGACCGCGAGCATCGTCACGCTCTCGGTGTTCGGGGCCCTGACGATGTATATCGTCTCGATGGCGGCGCTGTTCCGCCTGCGCCGCACGCAGCCCGAGATGATCCGGCCCTACCGTGCGCCGCTCTATCCCGCTCTGCCCGCGCTCGCGCTCGGCCTTGCGAGTATCGCGCTGGCCACCATGGTCTACTACAACCTCGCGCTCGCGCTGCTCTACGGCGTGGTGGTCGCGGTCCTGTGTCTTCTTGCCGTGGTCCTGGGCAAGCCCGCCGCGATCGACGAGGACGCGGGGGGTGGTCCTGCCGCCTAGCAAGGTGCTGATCGCAGCAGGCGAGGTAGACAAAACGCCATCGGTTTGCACGCTCTCCGAGCGGCAGCGCGCCGTGGACGGACAGTCGCAATGGAGGCGTTTCGGTCAGGGCCTGCACAAGGGGGGCATAAGGGTGCACAAGGGTTGGCAGGAGCTGACCAGGCCGTGGCTCAGGGTTCGCTCCACATGCGCAGGAGGTTGTGGTACTGGCCAGCCAGCGCGACCGTCTCGGCGGTGTCGCCGTGGCGCTGGCGCAGCGCATCGATCGCCTGGTCCATTTCGTAGAGCAGCGTGCGCCGCGCATCGTCGCGGATCAGGCTCTGGGTCCAGAAGAACGAGCAGATCCGCTCGCCGCGCGTCACCGGATCGACCCGGTGCTGGCTGGTGGCGGGATAGAGGATGAGATCGCCCGCGGGCAGCTTTACCCGGTGCTCGCCATAAGTATCGACGACGACCAGTTCGCCGCCGTCGTACTCATCGGGATCGCACAGGAACAGCGTGGTCGAAACGTCGGTGCGCAGCCAGGAGAACGATCCGGGCACGCCGCGCAGCGAACCGTCGATGTGCAGGCCATACGTTTCCGTGTTCCGGGCGCCGTAGCGGTTGAACAGCGGGGGCATGTAGTGCGCGGGCAGGGCAGCGCGAAAGAAGCTGGCGTTGGCCTGGAGCGCCTGGAGCACGATGCGCCCCTGTTCGAGCGCGACCGGATCGGTTTCGGCCAGCTGGCGGTTGCGCTTGACCTGCGCGCCCTGCGTGCCGCCGGTGGTGCGCCCGTCGATCCAGTCGGCGGCCTCGATCGCGGCGCGCATCGCGCGGACCTGCTCGCGGGTGAGGACGCCGGGGATATGAAGCATCATGGGTCTGTCGTTCCTGGCCGTTGCCCTGGCCCCGGCGCAACCGTGCGCACCGGGACCGTGGCCGTTTTCGTGTCCTGCGATCAGAAGTGCAGGTTGAGCGTCACGCGCGCCGAGCGTTCGAGCCCGGGCTGGTAGCGGTAGCCCAGGTAGTTGAGCGAGGTCATGTACTTCTTGTTGAAGATATTGAACACGTTGAGCTGGACATCGGCCGCCGCGTTGAAGCGGTAGGTGGCCATCGCGTTGGCGAGCCAGTAGGACGGGATCTCGCCCGGCGTGGTGGCCAGCTTGGCCTTGCGCTTGACGGTGCCGGTGTAGCTCACCCCGCCGCCCACGGTCAGGCCCACCGGGGTGCGGTAGGTGGTCCACAGCGATGCGGCGTCCTCGGGCGCGTAGGGCAGCGAAGACGAACCGTCCTGTGCGGCGGACTCGCCGGTGGTGATCCGGGTCTTCTGGTGGGTGTAGGACCCGATCACGTTCCAGTCGGGGGTGATCTGGCCGGTCGCGGTCAGCTCGAGCCCGGTCACGCGCTTCTTGCCGATCTGCGAGTAGGTGCCGTCATCCTCGGCATAGACCTCGTTCTCGACCCAGGTGCGGAACACCGCGCCGGTCAGCAGCAGCGATTCGCCGAACAGGTTCCACTTGCTGCCCGCCTCGAGCGTGCGCGCCTTCTGCGGGTCCATGCTGGGGTTGCTCGCGCTGCTTTCGGACGAGGACAGCGAATAGGCGCCAAAGCTGCCGGTCGCGCCCGGAGGCTGCTGCGATACCGCGTAGTTGACGTAAACGTTGCCCTGCTGCGTCAGCTTGTAGACCGCGCCGATCTTGTAGGTGAACAGGTCGCCCTTGGCTTCAAGGTCGGCGGTGCTCGACGTGTAGGTCGTCTTGTAATGATCGTAGCGCGCGCCGAGGTCGAGCTGGAACTGGTCGGTGAGGTCGATCGTGTCGAACAGGTAGGCGGCCACCGTGTCGGTCTGCCAGTAGGCATCGAGCCCGCTGCGCACCACGGTCAGCCCGCTGGCGGTGTATTCGGGATCGTAGAGCGAAAGCGTGGCGATCGTGCCGGTCTTGGTCAGGCCATAGTTGGTCTGCTTTTCGCGTGTCAGCTCGACCCCGGTGCTCACGTTGTGGTGGAGGCCGCCGGTATCGAAGCTGGCGGTGAGGTTGAGCTGGTCGGTCAGGATCGTGTTCTTGAGATCCTTCGCCGCGCCCAGCCGGCTGGTCGTCGAGGCGCTTTCATCGTCGGTATCGAGGCTGGCGACGCCTTCGGTGATGGCCAGGTAGTTCTGGGTGATCTTGCCCCAGCGAAAGGTGTTGCGCACGGTCACGTTCGCGGCGAGGTCATGCTCGGCCTTGAGAGTGACCTTGGTCATGTTCGAATCGTCGTGCGAATCGCTGGCGCCGTAGTAGTTGCTGCTCTTGACCTTGGAGGCCGAGCTGAGCGCGGCGGCGGTGCCCGAAAAACCGCTCCAGCCCACCGTCGAAAGGCCGCTGTCGGGGCGGTTGTCCTGCTCGACGTGTTCGAGCCCGGCGAAGAAGCGGGTGTCGGTGCCAAGGCCGGTGGCGACGGCGGCGGCCATGCCCCAGCGGTCGTTCTTGACATGGTCGCGCCCGGCGACACCCGCGTCCTGGCCCATGAAGTTGAGCCGCGCGGCGGTGGTCGCCGACAGCTTCTTGTTGATGTCGAGCGTGCCGCGCCAGAAGTCGCCGCTGCCGTAGCCCGCGCTCGCATCGATGCTGTCGTCCAGCTTGGGCTGCTTGGACACGAGATTGATCGAGCCGCCCACCGAACTGCGGCCGTAGTCCGAGCCCGAGGCGCCCTTGGTCACTTCGATCTGTTCGGTGTTGAAGACATCGCGCGAGGCGCCGCTGAGGTCGCGGATACCATCGACGTAGATGCTGTTCGACATGTCGAAACCGCGCATGTAGAGCGCGTCACCGGTCAGCGGGCCGCCGTTGCCTTCGCCTGCGTTGAAGGTGCCCGCGCCCGCCACGTTGCGCATCGCCTCGGTCAGCGTGGTGGCGGCCTGGTCCTGGATCACCTGCCTGGAAATGACCTGGATGGTCTGCGGCGTATCGGCGAGCGGGGCGGTGTACTTGGGTGAGGACGTCTTGGCCTTGTAGCCGTTGTCGCTGTCGTCGATCGCGGTGTCGGTGACGGTTACGCCGCCCAGCTTGGGTACGCCGGTCTGGCTTGCGGTGGCGTCCTGCGCCAGCGCGGGTGGGACGAACAGGCTGAGACTGAGCGCCAGGCAGGCCGGAGCGATGGCCGCGCCCGCGTGGCGTGGTGTGGAATTGGACACGAATTTCCCCCTAAGATGTTACCTCATGTGCTGATGCTAATGCGACTGATTTGCTATAGCATCAATAGCCATGGTGTGAGGCGGGTTGCTGAATGGGCGTGGGTGCGTGCGCGGCAAGCAAGCTGGCCGTAGCGCGCGGTGTTGGTGGGGCGGCCCGGCTCGGGCCAGGCTGGAGCGTGGTGGTGTTTGGGGCTGGCCGAGGCGAGCGCCCCCAGCGCGTGCCGCACGGACGGCCCTGCGCGGACCCGATGCGGCGGGCAGCTTCGCCGTTGCCGGCGGGATGGGCTATCCGGTGTGCACCGGTCCGCTCCTGAGCACGAAGGGAATGGTCACGATGCCGCGCACCAGCACCGCCACGCCGCCGCGAAGGGTGGGCATCCAGCGCCAGTGGCGCACCGCGCGCAGCGCCGCCTTGTCCAGCCGGTCGCTGCCGCTGCTCGAGGCCAGCGAGATCTCCGAAACCCGCCCGTCGGTGCCGACCAGGACGAGCAGTTGCACGGTCCCCTGTTCGTGCGCGCGGCGCGATTCGACGGGGTAGGATGGCGGCTGGGCGGCGAGCAGTCGGCTCGACAGATCGCCGCCCTCGACCGTCGACGATGCGGCGGCGGCCTGCACCGGCGCCGATTCGTTGGCCACCGGCGCGGCGGGCGCGGGCGGTGCGGA
>NZ_JALHLF010000101.1 GCF_022832435.1 Novosphingobium organovorum
CGATGCGCTTGGCGCCGCCGGTGACGAGAACGGCCGGGCGCGGCGCGCTCATCGGCGGGCTCGCACAGGCCATCGCCGGTTTGCGCTGGGCCGTGTGGCGCGCGCCTGGGTTCGGCTGTTAACCCGATGGACGGGTTGGCTTTCCTGCAAATTCGTGCGACCGGGCATGGGCGCATTGGAGCATAGCCACGCGCGCGAGGGAAGGGGCAATGCGCCGCCGCGCGACGCGCCCGGCGCGGGGCAATGCGCGGGCCGCGCGAATGCGAAAACGGGGACAGGCCGTTGGCAGCTGTCCCCGTCTTGCGTTTGGTCGTTGTGGTGTGATCGGTCAGATCAACGGCACTGCAGGCTGCCCTTGTCGATCTCACGCCCGATCAGGCCGCCGAGTACGCCGCCGACGATCGTGCCCACGGTCTTGTCGCCGCGCCCGGCAACCTGATTGCCCGCGATCGCGCCGAGCCCGGCGCCGATGACGAGGCCGGTGGTGCCGTTGTCACGGCGGCAGTAGTACCGGCCGTCCTTGCCGCGCCACATGTCCGAGCGGCGTGCGATGCGCGGCGGGGTTACGTAGCGACCGCGCGAATCGTAGCGCGCGTGACCGTTGTTGCCGGGGCGGCGGCCGTTGTCGTGCTTGCCGCCCTGCTTGCCTTCATGCCGGCCATTGTCGTGACGGTCGTTGTCGTGACGGTCGTTGTCGTGATGACCATCCTGGTGCGAGGGCGGATCGGCAAGAACGCCGGTCGCCGAAAGGCTGACGGCAGCGCCTGCCAGAGCAAGAACCATCAGAGCGCGTTTCATTTTCGGGTATTCCTTTCGCGGGCACGACGTGAGCGAGGCGTACGCACGGCGGGTGCAATACGTGTACGATACGCGTGCAAGAAGTTTGCAAGAAGTGTGCAATAGTACCGCGACGCAGTGGACCATCGATCGGGCTCTTGGCAAGCGCCCCGTTGTAAATAATGGTACGGCACCGATCATGCGTGCCGAACCTGCGACAAAGTCCGCAGATTCCCCTTCCTGGGGCCAGCCTGTGGAGCTTGTGCAGGAGCCCTTGCCGGGACCCCTCGGGGCCTCGCAGGGGATGGCCTCCTGCCCGGCTGCCGGGCGCTTTGGCCTTGCGATTCAGCGCGCGGTCTGGCGCAGCGCGGGCGCCGTGATGGCGGCGGCCGGGTGCGGGCGCTCGTTCCACTTGCGCATCCAGGCGCACAGGTTCTCGAACGATTGCGGGCGGCTGATGCCATAGCCCTGGCCTGAGGGACAACCGAGCGAGACCAGCAGCGCGCGCACCGCATCGTCCTCGACTCCTTCGGCGACGAGATCGACCCCGAGGCTCTCGCACAGCACCACCAGCGAATTGATGAGCGACTGGTCGAAGGTGCTCTCGGTGCAACGCGAGACGAACGAGCGGTCGATCTTGATCTCGTCGATGGTGAATTCGCGCAAGTAGCCGAACGAGGTGAAACCCGCGCCGAAATCGTCGATCGAAAGGCGCACGCCCTGGCGGTGGAGCCGCTCGACCACGCGCCGGGCCTGCGCGGGATGAGCGATGAGCGCGGTCTCGGTGAGCTCGAGCACGACGCGTTCGGGCGGCACGGCGTGGCATTCGATCGCGGACAGCACGTTTTCCACGAAACTGGGCCGTTCGAGCATCCGGACCGAGACGTTGATCGAGATCGACGTGCCCGGCCAGTCGTCCTGAACCGAAGCGAACTGACCGAGCACGGTGTCGAGACAGAGCACGGTGAACGGTTCGATCAGTGGCGACTGTTCGACCACGCGGATGAGCTGCTCGGGCGAGACGTTGCCGCACCCGCCCGGCTGCCAGCGCACCAGGGCCTCGAAGCCGGTCACCACGCCGCTGCGCAAGTCGATCTTGGGTTGCCAGTGCCAGGTGATCGCGCGCGCCTCGATCGCGTCGGCAAGGTCGTCGAGCAGGCCCTTGCGGTCGAGCGCGTCGGCCTCTTCGGGCTCGCGGCTGCGGGCCAGGCAGGTTTTTGCGATTCCCGCCTTCGCCTCGTACATCGCGTTATCGGCGCTGGACAGCAGCGCGCTGGGGGTGAAGCCGAGCTGAGGGCACAGCGCGATGCCGATCGAGGCGCCGACATAGAGCACGCGGTTGTCATGCAGGACCGGCTGCTCGATCAGCTGGTTGATCTTGTCGCCCATGGCCATCGCCGCATCGACGGTGGCGATATTGTCGAGCAGGATCGCGAATTCGTCGCCGCCCAGCCGCGCCACGGTGTCGACTTCGCGCAAGTGTGCGCGCAGGCGCCGCCCCACCGTCTGGAGCACGACGTCGCCCGCGGCGTGGCCCAGGCTGTCGTTGATTTCCTTGAAGCGGTCGAGATCGACCATCAGCACCGCGAAGGAATCGCCGCTGCGCCGTGCGCGGGCACAGGCTTGCGAGAGCCGGTCGAAGAACAGCGTGCGGTTGGGCAGGTCGGTCAGCGGATCGTGCAGGCTGCGGTGGGTCAGCTCGGCTTCGGCCCGGCGCACCGCGCGCCGGTCGTGCCGCCAGGCCATGCCCTCCTGGATCGAGGCGGCGACTTTCTCGGTGGACAGCATACGCTTGGTGAGGAATTCGGTCATCCCCAGCTTGATCGAATCGGCCGCGATCTGCGCGCTGCCGTGGCCGGTCACCGCGATGATCGGGCAATCGGGGTCGAGCTCCTCGCGGATCGGCGGGAGCAGGTCGCGGCCATCGCCGTCGGACAGCCCGAAGTCGAGGAACACCATATCGAAGCGGCTATCGGGATCGCGGATCAGTTCGAGCGCCTCGCAGCGCGAGGTCGCCTCCTCCACTTCGATGTCCCAGGGGCAGCGCCGCAGCAGCCGCGACAGCTTCTCACGGTCGACGTCGTCGTCATCGACGATGAGGACATGGAGCGGACCTTGCGGCTCTTCGGGGGCACCAGCGTCCTCGATCGTGGGCTTTTCAAGCGTTTCGTCGGTCATATGCGCTCCCGCGGGAGTTTGTGGATATCGGTATACTTCTCGATGAATTCGGCGAGCCGGGCGAACTGCGGGCCGACCGCGGACTTGACCATGTAGCCTGCGACCTGTTCGTCGTAGGCGCGGGCCAGGTCCTGATCGCGCGAGGACGTGCTCAGGATGAACACCACCGAGCGCTTGAGCTCGGGATCGGCGCGCAGCGCGTGGAGGAACTGGAAGCCGTCCATCCCCGGCATGTTGAGGTCGAGCAGGATGATGAAGGGGGGCGTGATGGTCTTGTCGGGATGGGTGCCGCGCAGGATCGAGAGCGCCTCGCGCCCGTCGTTGGCGGCAAGCGTGCGGCACGGTACCGAATGCCGCTTGAAGGAGCGCAGCACACCCTCGATCGCCACGTCGTCGTCATCGACGATCAGCACGGTGCAGTCACGAAGGCGTGGGGCGCACTCAATCATTGTCGAATTCCCTGAGCAGGATGCGTGGCCAGTAGACATCGAAGCGCGCACCGCCCATTGGCCCTGGCGAGGTGACCGAAATCATCCCGCCGTTGGCGTTGATCATGCGGCGCGTGAAGGCCAGGCCCACGCCATCGCCTTCGACACGGGTCGAGCCGCGATGGAACAGCTTGAAGATGCGTTCCTCGTTTCCGGGGGGGATGCCCTGGCCGTCGTCCTCGACGGTGAAGACGGTGAAGCGGCCTTCCTCGCTCGCCCGGATCGAGATCCGGCCACTGTCGCTGCCATGGTGCTTGATGGCGTTGCTGATGAGGTTGCGCAGCGAGGCGCACAGCGGCGCGCGCGCGGCCTGCAGGGACATCGCCGCGACCTCGACCTCGATCGTGAAGCTGTCCGGCACGGTGACCAGCGAGAGCGCCTCGTCGATCAGGTCCTGCGGGTGCAGGGTTTCGAGCTGGGGGTCGCGCACGCCCACGCGTGCGTAATTGAGCAGGTCATCGATCATCTGCTCGGCGCGTTCGATGCGCACCGCGATACGATCGAAATTGCGCTCTACATCGGTGGGTAGTTCGGTATGGCTGAGGTCCTCGCGAATCCAGCTGACCAGATCGGCGATGCCGCGCAAGGGCGAGCGCAGGTCGTGGCTGGCGACATACGTGAATTCTTCGAGCTGCGCGTTGGTCTGCTGCATCGCGACTTCGGCGCGCTTGCGGTAGGAAATGTCGCTCACGATGGCCATGAACAGCGGCTGGCTCACGTTTTCGTGGCGGGTGAGGGCGATCTCGATCGGAAATTCCTGGCCCGAGCGGTGCAGTCCGGTAAGATCGCGTCCCGTGCCCATCATGCGCGACATCGGGGCTTCGGAATAGCTGCGCACGTGGCCCGCGTGCGCACCGCGGTAGCGCACGGGCAGCAGGATCTCGAGCGGCTGGCCGATCAGTTCCTCGCGCGTGTAGCCGAAGTCTGCGGCCAGCGTGCGGTTGGCCTTGACGATGCGCTGGCGGATGTCGACCACGAGCAGGCCGACGGGCAGCGTTTCGAAGATCTGGGCGAAGCGCTTTTCGGCGGTCAGCACGCGCATCAGGCTGCGCACGAAGAGAACCGCGTGGTCGGCGGGCGAATCGGGGCAGGGCGACAGCGTGATCTCGACCGGATGCTCGCTGCCCTCGTTGTTCAGCAGCACCATGCGCCGGGTCCATCCGATCCGCGCCTCGGGCGGGGCATCGAAATGGATCTCGATCATCTGGCGCAGTGTTTCGGCGTCCTTTTCGCCCAGCCAGACATAGATCAGGCTGTGCACCAGCGTTTCGGGCTCGGATTCGCTGAAAATCCCGGCTACCGCGGGGTTCGCGCCCAGGATGACGCCGCTGCGTTCGAGCAGCAGGGCCCCGATCGGCGCGTGGACCAGGGCTGCCGGAAACTGGGTACCGTACGAAATCGCAACCGTCACGCCCACTCCCTTTCGCGATGTCCAGACCGAGCCGGAGTGGCTGCGATCGAACGGCGTGGAAGCGGTGCCCCTCCTTACGGCACGGCCTCGTTGCCGGAACACCGATCAGAGTAGGAAGGACTGGTTTGCGGGTTGCCAAAGCGCGCCTAAGAGCTACCCCTTAGACGCGACAGGGGCCTGAATTCGGGGAATTTTAAAGGTCGACGAACTTGCCTGCGGCGCGATCCTTGCGCACCTTGAGCCCGTCGAACACGGTTCCGCTCATCGTGATCCACACGCCCGGCGCGGCCGACTGCGCGCAGGCGAAGGCCATGCCCAGGTTGAACAGGGCATCGCTGTCGGCAAACCGCGCGGGCGACAGCGCCCCGCACAGCACCACCGTCTTGCCCGCGATCGCGGCGACGGCCTTGGCGGTGTCGGTCATGGTGTCCGAGCCGTGGGTGATGACGATGCGCTTCTCGGGCGCGGTCTCGATCGTGCGCGCGATCAGCGCGCGGTCGTCGTCGGTCAGCTCAAGGCTGTCCTTGCGCAGCAGTTCGATGACGCGGAACGGGTGCGCGACGCGCGCCGTGGCGAGCAGCTTGGGGATGACGCTGTCGGCGATCTGGTATTCGCTCAGCGCGTCGAAGTACTGCTTGTCCACCGTGCCGCCGGTGGTGATGACGAGAATGGGTTCCTGGCTCATGACCGCGTGCGATCCATCATTTCGACCGTGCGCGCAAGAGGGCTGGAGCGCGACCGCCCGAAGCCACGGCCGAAACCATGACCCGAATCCACGCCCCGATCCCAGCCCGAAACTCCCGCCCGTAACCGATGCCGTCTAGTCGTCGGCGCGCGGGATAAGGCTGTCCCAGTCGATCAGGTTGATGAGGTTGTCGACGAAGGTCTCGCTCTCGTTGGGGCCGGGCTTTTCGGGGCGCAGCAGGATGTCGGAGCGAAAGCCGGTGAGCGCCGAGGTGGCGACCTGGGTCAGCATGTCGGCGTCGGCATCGCAGAAGCGTGTGGCGTAGAAAGCGCGAATGCCGCGGCGAACCTTGGCCGGGCCGCGCTGGTAGAACATCTCGTTGATTTCGGGAAAGCGGCTGCCCTCGCTCAGGACGAGACGGAACAGGCGGATCGAGGGTTCGCTCATCAGGCATTCCAGGAAGCGCAGGCACGCCCGGCGCATCGCGGGGAGCGAGAAGGTCTGGCTGGTCAGCACCTCGTCGATGTCGCTCGAGAAAGTGTCGACCAGATCGTCGATGACCGCAGCGAAGAGTTCTTCCTTCGAGCTGAAGTGCGACCACATGGTGGCTTTCGAGCAGCCCAGGCGGTCGGTCACCGCGCTCATGCTGGTGGCCGCATAGCCTTGATCAAGGAACGCGTCGCGTGCGGCTGCCACGATGGCGGCGCGCTTGCGTGCCTTGTTTAGCTCCCGTTTTCCGATGCATTCTTCCATATCTGAACTCAGTGGTACACTTTCTGGTTGACACTTGCAAGGGCTGCAACGATAAAAAGTGTACTGATGAGTACGATATTCCCCTCCCGAGTCGCAGCAAGCGCTGTCTTGGCTGCTTCCATTTCGCTGGCCGCCTGCGCGCCGGACCTTGGTCCGCGTGCCCAGGTCCGGCCTCCCGCGTCGTTCGAAAGTGCGACCACCATTCCGGCGTCCGCCTCCGATGCCCGCTGGCCCGAACAGCGCTGGTGGACCGCCTATGGCGATCCGCAGCTCGATGCCCTGGTCGACGAGGCGCTCAAGGGCTCGCCCGACCTCGCCAGCGCGGTCGCGCGGATCGAGCAGGCGCGCGGCGCGCTGCAGACCTCGCGCTCCGCGCTGCTGCCAACGCTCGGGGCCCAGGGCTCGGGCGAAGTCGCCAAGCAGAGCTACAACAACGGCACGCCGGCCTCGGCCCTGCCCAAGGGGTGGAAAGACTACGGCACGCTCGCGTTGTCGGGCAGCTGGAGCCTGGACATCTGGGGCAAGAACCGGGCGCTGCTCGCCGCGGCGACCTCGGCGACCCAGGCTGCGGTGGCCGAACTGCGCCAGTCGCAGCTGGTGCTGTCTTCCGAAGTGGTTTCCTCCTATTTCGATCTGGCGCGTCTGATCGAACGCCAGGCGATCCTCGAGGAAGCGCTCAAGACCCGCAGCGGCACCGCCGATCTCAACGCCAAGCGCTTTGCCCAGGGGCTCGACACCGAAAGCCCGTTGCGCCAGGCCAGGGCCGAAGTCGCGCGGGCCCGGCTGGACCTCGCGGCCAACGCCGAACAGATCGCGCTGCGCCGCCACGCGCTCGCAGCCCTGCTGGGTGCAGGCCCTGATCGCACCGCCACGCTCACCCCGCGCCCGATCGCCGCGATTGCCGAAACGCCCGTGCCGGCCAACGCCGGAATCGGGCTTGCCGGGCGCCGTCCCGACGTCGTCGCGGCGCGTGCGCTGGTCGAGGCGAGCGCCAAGGGCGAGGACTACGCACGCAAGTCGTTCCTGCCCGACATTTCGCTCAGTGGCCTGCTCGGCGTGACCTCGCTGGGTATCGCCAACCTGTTCGACAGCGGCTCGGACTACGGCAACGCCGGTGCGGCGATCAGCCTGCCGATCTTCCAGGGCGGCGCGCTTTCGGGCAAGTACCGCATGGCGCGTGGCGGCTACGACAGCATGGTCGCCAGCTACAACAGCACCGTGATCGACGCGCTGCAGGACGTGGCCGACGCCATTTCCAGCCGTACCTCCGCGGTCGCGCAGGAAGCCCACGCGCACGAGGCCGAGCAGGAAGCGCAAGCGGCCTACACGCTCGCCGACCAGCGCTACCAGGCGGGTCTCTCGACCTACCTCACCGTGCTCAGCACCCAGGATACCGAACTCGACGCGCGTCTCTCCGCGCTCGATGCCCATTTTGCAACGCTGGCCAGCGAAGTCGCGCTCACGCGCGCGCTCGGCGGCGGATACGCAGACGAAACCAAGGAAAAGGCCACCACCGATGAGTGACAACGCGCAAGGCAATGGCGCACAGACCGGGCACGGCGAAGGCTCGGGCAGCGTAATCGACAAGAGCAAGCGCAAGAACCTCCTGCTCGGCTTCGGCGCGGCGGTGGTCGCGCTCGGCGTGCTGTGGACCGGCTATGAAGTGTTCATCGCCAGCGGCTCGGTCGAGACCGACAACGCCTATGTCGCGGGCGACAATGCCGAAGTGACCCCGCTCACCTCGGGCCGCGTGGTCGAGGTGCTGGTCACCGACACCCAGCCGGTGCGCAAGGGCCAGCTGTTGTTCCGCATCGAGGACACCGACCAGAAGATCGCACTGTCGCAGGCCGAAGCCGAACTCGCCCAGGCCAAGCGCAAGTACGGCCAGTCGCTGGCGACCAACCGCGCCCTTGGGGCCGCGGCGGATGCCAACACGGCGCAGATCAACACCGCGAAGGCCAATGTGGCCTCGGCCAAGGCCAGCCTCGACAAGGCGCAGTCCGACTTCGATCGCCGCAACGCGCTCAAGGGCACGGGCGCGGTGTCGCGCGAGGAACTGACCGCCGCACGCGAAGCGCTGGCGACCGCCACGGCCTCCTACGCGCAGAGCCAGGCCAGTCTCGCCCAGGCGCAGGCGAGCGCGATCAGCGCCCGCCGCCAGGAACAGGCCTCGGTCGCGCTGACCGACGGCACCACGCTCGACACTGCGCCGGAAATCCAGCTCGCGCAGGCCAAGGTCGATGCCGCCAAGCTCGACCTCGAACGCACCGTGGTGCGCGCGCCGATCGACGGCGTGGTCTCCAAGCGCGCCATCCAGGTCGGCCAGAAGATCCAGAACGGCACCGCCGCGATGGTCATCGTGCCGGTCGATCAGCTTTACGTGAACGCCAACTTCAAGGAGAACCAGCTCGGCAAGGTCCGATCGGGCCAGAGCGCGACGCTGACCTCCGATTTCTACGGCGGCTCGGTCACCTACCACGGCAAGGTCGTGGGCTTCTCGGGCGGTACGGGCGCGGCGTTCTCGCTGATCCCGGCACAGAACGCGACCGGCAACTGGATCAAGGTGGTCCAGCGCCTCCCCGTGCGCATCGAGCTCGATCCCAAGGAACTCAAGGAACATCCGCTCCGTATCGGCCTGTCGATGGACGCCGAGATCGACCTGACGAGCTCCAAGTAATGGCGGGCGCATCCCCTGCGGTATCCGGCGGCGCAAGGCCCGCCGCCGGATCGGGGCCGGGCGAGGAGGGAACCTTCTCCGGCGCCAAGCTCGTGCTGACCGCCTTCGTGCTGTCGATGGCGAACTTCATCGTCGTGCTCGATATGACCATCGCCAACGTTTCGGTTCCGCACATCTCGGGGGGGCTTGCGGTCTCCACCGAGAGCGGGACCTGGGTGATTACCTCCTACGCGGTCGCCGAGGCGATCTGCGTGCCGTTGACCGGCTGGCTTGCGGGCCGGTTCGGGACGGTGCGCGTGTTCCTGGCCTCGATCGCCGGGTTCGGACTGTTTTCGGCGCTTTGCGGGATTTCCTCCTCGCTGGCGATGCTGATCGCGTTCCGTCTGGGCCAGGGCTTTTGCGGTGGTCCGCTGATGCCGCTGTCGCAGACGCTGCTGCTGCGCATCTTCCCCAAGGAAT
Source organism: Novosphingobium organovorum (assembly GCF_022832435.1). Taxonomy (GTDB): domain Bacteria; phylum Pseudomonadota; class Alphaproteobacteria; order Sphingomonadales; family Sphingomonadaceae; genus Novosphingobium; species Novosphingobium organovorum. The sequence goes on from NZ_JALHLF010000101.1 coordinate 9,429, forward strand.
CGCATCCCAAGGCGATGGCGATGTGGGCGATGACGGTCGTCGTCGCGCCGATCGCGGGGCCGATCCTGGGCGGTTACATCTCGGACAACTGGGACTGGCGCTGGATCTTCCTGATCAACGTGCCGATCGTGGTGGGCGTGCTGGTGTCGCTGATCGTGCTGCTGCGCGGGATCGTTACCCCGCTGCGCAAGCTGCCGATCGACGTGGTGGGGCTGCTCCTGCTGGTCATCTGGGTCGGCGCGTTCCAGACCATGCTCGATCTTGGCCACGATCGCGACTGGTTCCACAACAGCCTGATCTGTACCCTGGCCGTGATCGCGGCGATCTTCTTCGTGATCTTCGTGATCTGGGAGCTGACCGATGACCACCCGATCGTCGACCTGGCGGTGTTCCGGCATCGTGGGTTCAGCGCCTCGACCTTTGCGCTGGCGCTGGCCTTCGCCACTTACTTCTCGGCGGTGGTCATCGTGCCGCAGTGGTTGCAGGCGGGCATGGGGTACACCGCGACCTGGGCGGGCATCGCCATGGCGCCGGCTGGTGTCCTGGCGCTGATCGCCTCGCCGATCGTGCCCAGGATCATGCAGAAGGTCGATCCGCGCGCGATCGTCTTTGCCGGTGTCTCCTGGCTGGCCTTCTGCGCGTACTTGCGCACGTACTGGTCGACCGATTCGACCTTGTGGGAGATCGCCTTCCCGCAACTGATCCAGGGCGTGGGCATGGCCTGCATGATCGTGCCGCTGACCTCGATCGGGCTGGCTTCGGTGGACCCGGAGGAAACCGCTTCGGCGGCGGGCATCACCAATTTCGGGCGAACCCTGGCCGGGGCCATCGGGACTTCGGTGGTGACCACGCTGTGGGCCGATCAGCAGCGACTCGACGGGGCCGATCTGGTTGCGAGCATGAACAACGTGGGCGGCACGATCAGCCAGCTCCAGCACCAGGGCATGCCGTTCGACGTGGCGCGCGGCGCGCTCAACCAGATCCTTTCGCTTCAGGCGCAGGCGCAGGCGACGGTTCACGTCTCCTACTATTCGACCGCGGCGCTGCTGCTGGCGGCTTTCGCGATCTGGCTGGCGCCGCGTCCCAAGCGTGGGATGAAGGCGGCTTCGGGCCACTGATCGAAGGAGAAATCAAGAGCTTCCGGCGCACGCGCCGGACAAAGGGCGGCACCGGTTCACGCGAACCCCAATCCCCCCACCTTCCGGGCCTTCGAGGCCAATCGCGTCCCCATCCCCCCCCCGCACTGACGCGAGCGGAAGAGCGTGGCCGGTGCCGTATCCCCTCTTGCGTCCCACCTGAAAACGGCCCGCGATCCACACCTGTCGGATCGCGGGCCGTTTTTCGTGCAACGCGGCAAGCGTGGGTTGGGCTGCGGGTTGGGCTGCGGGCTAGAGCGGTTTTCGATCAGATTGCATCGGATCTACCGCTCTAGCCTTTTGTTTTGACGCATTTTCTGAACCGTCATGTGATTCCACCTGACTGGAAAATGCTCTAGGCTGCGGGCTGGGCGCAGTTTGCCAGAATGTCGGCGGCGAGGTCTTCGAGCTTGAGCTCGGCGTCGACCGCCCCGGCTTCCACCGCGGCGGCAGGGGCCTGGGGCACGGTGGCGGTGCTGCGGTCCTGGGCCAGCGTGCGGCACCCCGCCGCCTGGAGCAGCTTGAGCCCCTTGGCGCCGTCCTCGCCCATGCCGGTGAGCACGGCGCCGATGGTGGGCATCCCCCCGCGCGAGAGCGAGCCGAACAGCAGCGTTGCGGAAGGGCGGAAGCCTTCGACCGGATCGCGCTCGACAAGGCGCAGCTTGGCGGGCATCCCCGGCTCGACGATGACATGCTTGGAGGGATCGTAGGCGATGTGGACGGTGCCGGGCTTGAGTTCGGCGCCATCGGCGGCGGCCTTGACCGAGCACGCGCAGTCCTTGTCGGCGCGGGCGATGAACATCTCGGCCAGCATCGGCTCGGTCTGGAGAATGATGACCGTGGGCGGGCAGGCCTTGGGGTAGTGGCCCAGCACTTCGGTCAGCGCGTCGACCCCGCCCATCGAGGTGCTGTAGGCCGCGATCTTGCCGCTGGCCGCATAGCCGCCGTCCTCATCGGCCTTGGCGGCCTTGGGACGGGGCTTTTCGCGCACGTTCGAATTGGCCGCGGCGAGGACGATCTTGCCCAGCTTGCCGACGGTCTTGGCGAACTGTTCGGGGGTCGCCTTGAGCGGCTTTGGAAAGCACTCGACCGCGCCCAGCTCGAACGCCTTCAACGAGGTTTCGGTGCCGCTCTGGGTCAGGCTGGAGAGCATGACGACGGGCAGCGGGCTGCCGCTGGTCATGATCTCCTCGAGAAATTCGATCCCGCTCATGCCGGGCATTTCGACGTCGAGAGTCACGACGTTGGGCTGGAGTTCGGCAATCTGTTCGCGAGCCTCGGCCGCATTGGCGGCAGTGCCGATGACGCGGACATTCTTCGATTGCTCGAGCACATCGCAAAACAGCGCGCGCATGGCGGCTGAATCATCGACGACCAGGACGCGGGCGTCATGCATGGATTGAGACCTCTCTAGTTGAACCGGGTGACGGAACCGTTTGGCGAGGCATAGCCCCGAGGGTGCGACGATTTCCCTTCGCCCGGCTACGCACAAGGCCTGAGTTTGCGGCAAACCGGGTGTTGGCACGCTGCCTCCTATCACCGTGAGCGTTGCCCGACCGGGGCTGGCTTTCGATCCGGTCGGGCACCAGCCGCTTTAGCAGCTTTTGAGGGGCCCCATGCCGCAAGACCACACTGACGTGCCTTTTGCCCGCCCGTTACGATACGGCGCGGCGCGCGCTGCGAACACGCTTCGGGCGCGCACGGTCCGGCGCGACCACGCATGAGAGGGGAATAAGGGCAATGAGCAGCGTTACCCTGCCGGTGCGGTGCGATCGCGCCGCGGCCGAAGCGATCTGGCCGGAACTCGTCGCCGCGGTCGGCAACGAGGCGACCCAGATCGACGCCAGCGGTGTCGAGCATGTCGGCCAGGCTGTCCTGCAACTTCTCGTCTCGGCGCGCCGCAGCGGGGGAGGGGCGCACATCCAGGCCTCGCCCGCGCTGCGTGAAGCGGCCCGTCTGACCGGCCTCGAGGCCGAACTGTTCGAAGAGAACGATCTATGAGCCCGGAAGAAATCCAGCAAATCTTCTTCGTCGAGTGCGAGGAATCGCTTGCCGCCGCCGAGGCGGGGCTGGCCGCCTGTCAGGCGGGCACGCAGGATTCGGACACCGTCAACGGCGTGTTCCGTGCGGTCCATTCGATCAAGGGCGGTGCGGGCGCTTTCGGCTTCACCGCGCTCCAGGCCTATACGCACACCTTCGAGACCCTGCTGTCCGACGTGCGCGAGGGGCTGGTGGCGATCGAGCATCCGCTGGTCGACCTGCTGCTGCGCGCGCTCGACACGCTGGCCGACCATGTGACCTGCGCGCGCGAAGGGGGTGACGAGCCCGACGATGCGGCGCTGATCGCCGAGATGGAAGGCGCGATGGCCGCCAACGCCGGGAAGGCCGCCGCCGAGCCCGCACCAGCCGAGCCGCCAGCCGAGACGGTGGCCCAGGACACGGGCTCGGATAGGGGCTCGGGCACGGAAGAGGAGGACGAAGGCTTCGGCATCGATCTCGATTCGCTGCTCGATGACCTTACCGCCGATTTCGCCCCGCCCCCGTCCGGCGAGGCCTCGGCCGAGGCCTCGTCGTGGAAGCTGCATCTGCGCCCGCGTGCGGGTGCCATGCGCAATGGCAGCGAGCCGTTGCTGATGCTGCGCGACGTGGTCGAACTGGGCGGAAGCTGCATCCACTGCGACGTCTCGCAGATCCCGCAGCTCGATGGCTTCGATGTCGCGCAGGGCTATCTGGGCTGGACTTTCGCCATGCCCGCCGATGTCGGCGAGGATACGGTTCGCGAGATTTTCGATTTCATCGGCGATGACTGCGCGCTGGCGATCGGCGAGGATGCCGAAATTCCCGAGGTGGAAGCCACCGAATCGCTTGCCCCGCCCGCCGTGGCCAGCGCACCCGAGCCTGAAGCACCCGCACCCGCCGCCGCCGCGCCGGACAGC
>NZ_JALHLF010000102.1 GCF_022832435.1 Novosphingobium organovorum
CGCGAGGCGGGACGCGGCGGGCGCAGCGCCGCGCCGAGCGGCAGGGCGTGCTCGTCCTTGATCGTCTCCATCGAGATATAGGCCGAGACGTCGGTGAGATCGAGCGTGGCGATCAGCCGCTTGTAGACTTCGTCGTAGTGCCCCACGTCACGCACCACGACCTTGAGCAGATAGTCGAAATTGCCCGCCAGACGATGGCATTCGAGGATTTCGGGAATGTCGCCGATGCGGGTGCGGAACCGCTCGAGCCAGTCGCCCGAATGGCGCGCGCGCAGGATGACGTAGACCGTCGTGTCGAGGTCGAGCCGGTGCCGGTCGAGCTGCGCCACGGTGCCCAGCACATAGCCTTCCTCGCGCAGGCGAACGATCCGCCGCGAACAGGCCGAGGGCGACATCGCGACCTGTTCGGCGATGGCGTGCGCGGGCATGTCCGCATCGCGCTGGAGCAGGGCGAGGATCTTGAGGTCGCGGTCGTCGAGCATTGGGTGGGGGCCTTGAACGGGAGGGGTGGGCGCGGCGTGAAGCAGGGCTTTGCCGCGTGGTGCACGCACTGTCTTGCGCGTCGGAGCGTTGAAAGTGCGCAAAATTTAAATTCTGCGCGTCAAAATGGCAAGATCGGACGTGAAGGGCGCGATCTTTGCGCGCACGGCGCGCGGGGCGCGCTCTAGACTGCGCGGTACCAGCAAGGAGTAAGTCCCGATGATCGATCAAGCCCCCCGGACCCTGCGCGAATGGCAGTGCCAGGCGATTGCCTGCCTGCGCGCCGAACAGGCCGAGGCCGAGGCTACCCCCCTGATCGAACTCGCGCTGCAAGGCGCACCGGGCATCCGGCTGTTTCTCAAGGACGAAAGCGCGCATCCCAGCGGCAGCCTCAAGCACCGCCTGGCGCGCTCGCTCTATCTCCACGCGCTGTGCAGCGGGCGCCTTGGCCCCGATTCGATCGTCGTCGAAGCCTCCTCGGGCTCGACCGCGGTGTCGGCGGCGTGGTTCGCGCGGTTGCTCGGGCTGACCTTCGTGGCGGTCGTCCCCGCGAGCACGGCGGCGGAAAAGATCGCGCAGATCGAAGCCTTCGGCGGCACCTGCCACACCACCAGCGACCCGCGCCAGATCTGCGCCGAAGCCGCGCGCATCGCGGCCGAAAGCGGGGGCTACCATCTCGACCAGTTCACCCACGCCGAACGCGCGAGCGACTATCGGGGCAGCGCCAACATTGCGCTCGAACTGTTCGAACAGCTTGCCGCGTCCGGTGAGACGAACCCGCACTGGATCGTGTGCGGCGCAGGGACCGGCGGGACGGCGACGACCATCGGGCGCCACGTGCGCTACACCGGCCACACGACGCAGGTCTGCCTTGCCGACCCGGCCGCCTCGGTGTTTCACCGCCATTACGCCGACCGCAGCGTGCTCAGCGTCGACGGGCCGGTCTCGTGCGTCGAGGGTATCGGGCGCGCGCGGGTCGAACTCTCCTTCTCGCCCGACCTGATCGACCGCGTCTGCGTGGTGGAGGATGCCTGCGGGATCGCCGCCGCGCAGCATCTCTCGCGCGTGCTCGGCCGCCGCGTCGGCCCTTCGACGGGCGTCAACCTGCACGCCGCGATCGGGCTGATCGGGGAAATGGTCGCGAATGGCGAAACGGGCAGCGTCGTCACCCTGCTGTGCGATCCGGGCGAGCGTTACCTTTCGACCGTCTACCAGGCCGCCTGGTGCGCCGAGCGGGGCTTCACCGGAGAGGCCGCGCACCCCGCGCTGGCGCGCTTCCTGCCGGCAGAGGCGATCGAGGGCGCGCGCAAGGCCGCCTGAGGCCCGCTTGACGTCGAAGAAAGAGAGGCAGGGTCCCGAGGGCGATCGCCCTCGGGCACCGGGTCAAGGGGGGCTGCCCCTTGACCCTCCTCATCGGGGCCCTCAGGGCGTCGTCGTTTCGTACTTGTCCCAGTGGGCCAGCAGTTCGTCGACCACCGCCGAGCCCACCGTGTAGACGTTCTCCACCGCCGCTTCGAGCCCGGCGTAGCCTTCGTTTTCGCGCAGCAGGTAGCTGGCCGCGTCGGTGCCCGGAGGGGGCATCGTGAAGTTCGAGCCGGCGCGGATCACCAGCACGCGGTCGCGATCGGCGCGGCCCGCAGCGTCGAGGTAGGTCATCGCCTGCATCACGCCGGTGTCCTCCATCGCCGAGGTGACGAACTCGCCCTTGCCCTTGGTCCAGTACTTGACCCAGTCGTTGGCCCAGTCGGTCATCCGCTTGCCGTGCCAGAAGGTCATCGCCGAAAGCGTGTCGCCTTCCATCACCACGGGCGGCTTCTGCGCGTTGGGGTAGCCGGTGAAGGTCAGGCGCTCCTTGGCGATTTCGGGCCGGTCGGGCAGCGTGATGGTCTTGGTCAGGTTGAACGCCCAGCGTTCGAGCGAGGGGTTGATGGTGAACAGCTCCCCGCTCGGCTCGACTTTGGTGGTGGTGTCGTTGGGGCCTTGCGTGCCGCGCGGGAAGTAGCCGTATTTCCAGTCCTTGGGGATTTCGCGCGGGTCGATTTCGTGCGCCAGGTCGCCGTCGACGGCGTAGCGCGCGAAGGCCACCGAGCCGATCGTCGCATCGTGCGGGTCGATCCCGGCGATGCCGGCGACGATCCAGTAGGAATGGGCAAGGTCGAAGCGCGGGTCGAGTCCGAGCGCCATCGTCGCCGCGCTCGACTTCGCGGTGCCAACGCCGGTGACCATCGCCAGGACCTGGGTCTCGGGGTTGTAGTAGAGGTCGTGGAAGCTTTGCGGGAAGGGGATGCGCATGGTCAGCCCGCGGCGTTCCTTCCACAGCTGGAATTCGCCCGCGGTATCGCCTTCGTCGGCGCCGATCTCGAACAGCGAGACGATGACCACCTTGACCGGGAGCGGGTGCGCGCAGGGCTGGGCGGGCTTGCAGGCGGCGATCTGCGCTGCCGCGGCATCGCTCGCCGAGTCGGCCTGGGCCGGAGCGGCGCTCAGGGCCAGGGCACCGCACAGCGCGGTGGCAAGGCCGGTCAGGGAGACGCCGGGCCGGGAGAAGGTACGCATGCAAACACCTCGATACTGGACATGAAAAGAGCGGGGACGGGCGAACCCGGCCCCGCTCGAAAGGGTGCAGGGCGCCGCCCGCACGAGGGCGCCCTGCCGGTTGGGATCAGAACTTGTAGGTGATCGAGGCCTGATAGCTGCGCGGCAGCTCGGGCAGGACGATCGTCGCGCCGAAGATCTCGGTGAAGTTGGCGCGGAAGTACTTCTTGTTGGTGGCGTTCTTGATGACGCCGCGGAACAGCCACGGGCCGGTGGTGTACGAGGCCGAAAGATCGACCTTGGTGTAGCCCGGCAGCTTCACGACCTGCGACTGGCTCGAATAGGTGGAGTCCACCTTGACCGCGCTGGCGGCGAGCGCCAGGCCCATGTCGAAGGCATAAGTCGCGGTGAGCGAGTAGAGGTTGGTCGGAATACCCGCGCGGCGCGAGAGGCTCTTGCTGTCGACCAGCACCGAACCTTCGAGCTGCCCGCCGAAGTACAGCGAGGGATCGGAGACGTTGACGAGGTCACCGGCGCCGAAGAAGCTGAACAGCGAGCCCGAGTTGAGCGCGGTCAGGTTGTAGACCTTGGTGCGCGTGTAGGCGCCGGTGACGAGCAGGTGCTCATCGACCGACCAGCGCATTTCGGCTTCGAGACCCTTGGTCTTGACGGCCTGGTTCACGGTGATCGACTGGCGGTTGTAGTCGGTGCGCTCCTGCTGGTAGACCGACAGCGCGGCGTAGAGGCGATCATCGAGCCACGAGCCCTTGACGCCCGCTTCCTTCATCTTGGTGGCCGTGATCCAGGTGCCGTCGGCAAGGTCCTCGGCGTAGACTTCGGCGCCCTGGCCGGCGATGATCGTCGACTGGCGCGAGAGCGTCACGTAGGGGATCAGGCCGTAGGGCAGCTTGTAGTTGGCGCTGGCCGTCCACGACCAGGCGCCCTTGCTGTCCTTGGCCGAGGTCACGTCGGGCTGGGTCTCGTCCAGCATGTACTGGGTGAGGTAGTGCGAGTTGGCCTTGATGTGGTCGTAGCGCGCGCCCAGCGTCAGGTCGAGGCCGAAGGCGAAGTCGAGATCGGCGAGCCCGGCGAACGAGGTGTCGGTGTAGGAACCGGCGACGTCGTTGGTGTAGCCGCAGTCCTTGGCGGTGTAGCCCGCCTCGTCGCTGAACGGGCATTCGGTCGCCAGCAGGCGGTCCGAGGCCGAAGTGTAGCCGACCGAGAGATCGACGCGGTTGAAGTATTCGTAGGTGTAGTCGTCCGCGTGCTTGAAGTGGGTGTAGCGGATCGAGGGCGAGAGCTGGAATTCGAACTTGCCCACGGTGTTCTCGAACTTCAACGAGGCGACGACCTTGTTTTCAAAGACGTAGGAATCGTGCCACTGCGAGAAGCCGTAGGTGTTCTCGTTGATGTTCTCGTAGCTGTCGTAGAACATCTGGTTCTTGATCGAGAACGGCCCGTCGCCGGTGTAGACGAGGTCGGCGTAGAGCGTGGTCGACTTGTTGTCGAGACGGTCGTCCTTGCCGGTCAGCACGTCGCGGCGGCTGAGCTTGGTGGTGCCGGTGTTCTCGAGCGCGAGGTAGGAGTAGTACTGCTTGAGGCAGGCGTCGGTGAACGCGGTCGGGTAGGGCGAGTTGGAGTTGCCGCAGGCGTAGCCGCCGTAGACCGCAAGGCTGCCGTAGGCGTTGTAGATTTCGCTCGCCGAAATCTGGCCGTCACCATTGCCGTAGGCGCCGTCGATGTCCTGCGCGTTGCCGGTGATGTAGGTGCCGTTGTCGACCAGGTCCTGCGTCACGCGGTTCCAGCCGCCGTTCTGCTGGCCCTTGTAGTTCTGGTACATGCCGCCGAATTCAAGGCGCAGGTTGGGCGCCAGGTCGGTGTCGAACGCGGCCTGCAGCACGTCGTTGCGGGTCGACATGTTGCGGTAGTAGCTGCCCGAATCCTCGATCTCGGCGTAGAGGCTGTAGCCGAATTCCTGCGTGCCCAGCTTGCCGGGGCCGCGGATTTCCGCCTTGAGGTTGTTCTTCGACCAGCTGCCGCCGGTGTAGGTGATCTCACCCTCGGGCTCGGACAGGTAGGAGCCGCCGGCCACGCGCGCCGACTTGGGCACGAAGTTCATGTAGCCGCCGGTCTTGGCCGGACCGTAGATCGGCGAGGCCGGGCCGCGCACGATGTCGATACGCTCGGCCGCGGCGATCGGGGTGGGGTAGTTGCCCGGATTGTCGAGACGGCGCATGCCGCGGAAGTAGACTTCGCCCGGCGTGCCGCGAATGTCGAGCGCGCCGCCGACACCGAAGAACGAGTTGGTGAACGTACCGGGCGCCTGCGCGACGAGGTCGTAGATGTCGGTGATGCCGAAGCGTTCCATCTGCTCCGAGCTGATCGTCGAGGCTGAACGCGGGGTTTCGACGATGGTCTTGTCGAAGCCGAAGACCGAGCCGACGTCGGCGGTCGGCAGGGCGCCGAGCGAGCCGGTGACGACGATTTCCTTGGCGACGTCCGAGTCGCTCTGGGTGGAGCTCGACGAGTCCTGCGCGAAGACCGGGCTGGTCAGCGCGCTGCAACCCAGCAGGCCAGCCGCCAGCGTGAACGCCGCACGACGGCGCGAACGGCCAGAAGGCCGGTTGAAATTCAGCATTACGTGCCCCTCATGTTATCGCGAGACAGCCGCAAACCACGCGACTACCCCCCCTGAAACTTTCGCCTTTTCGCGTTTCCCCATTCCCCGGTGAGTCCGACGGGTGACCAAATTCCATCGTCTTTTTTGGAATCTTGCCGAACTTCGTGCTTTTCTAGGACGATACAATTAGGCGCCCGGTGCCGTGCAGGCAAACGCAATGAATATCACGAGGTGTTGCCAAAATAAGGGAGGGTGTGCCCTGTGTGCCACGCTGGGCACGCCCGGTCGGAGAACCCCCGGAAAACCGCTAAGTGATCTAAATTTTGCAACGATCCGTCCAGATCATTGCGCTTGTTAGATAGGGTGGGCGCGGGCAGGACGAAAGGCGCATGCAACGCGTTTCGTACATCCCCAGGGTGGATCCCTTCCTGCTGTGCCTCGTCTGCGTGGTCGCGGCGGCCTCGCTCCTGCCCGTCCACGGCGTGGGCGCGCGGGTGGTCGATGGTCTTGCCGATCTTGCCGTGGTGCTGCTGTTCTTCCTCCACGGCGCCAAGCTCTCGCGCGAGGCGATCTGGCAGGGGCTGGGCAACCTGCGCCTCCACGCGCTGACGTTTGCGTCGACGTATGGCCTGTTTCCGGCGGTGGGGCTGGCCACGGTCGCGCTGATCGGCGGGTGGATCAATCCCGACCTTATCGCAGGGCTGCTGTTCCTGACCCTGCTGCCCTCCACCGTGCAGTCCTCGATCGCGTTTACCGCGATGGCGCGGGGCAACGTGGCGGCGGCGGTGTGCAGCGCGTCCTTGTCCAACCTCCTGGGCATTTTCCTCACCCCGCTGCTGGTCAGCCTGTTCCTGCGCACCGCCGGGGCGGGCGGCGGTTTCAACTGGCACGCGGTGGAAAGCATCGTGTTGCAATTGCTCGTGCCGTTCCTCGGCGGGCATCTGCTGCGCCCGTGGATCGGTGGCTTCGTCACCCGCTACAAGGCGATCCTGACCCCGGTCGATCGTGGCTCGATCCTGCTCATCGTCTACTCCGCGTTCAGCGCGGCGGTGGTCAAGGGGATCTGGCACCGGCTGGGCATGGGCGATCTGGTCTGCGTGCTGGTGCTGAGCGGGGTGATCCTGACCGTGGTGATGCTGGTCAATCTGCTGGCCGGGCGGCTGGCGGGGCTGGCGCGCGCGGATCTGGTGGTCCTGCTGTTCTGTGGTTCGAAGAAGAGCCTGGTTTCGGGCGTGCCGATGGCGGGCGCGCTTTTCGCGCCCGCGCAAGTGGGTATGATCGTGCTTCCCCTGATGATCTTCCACCAGTTGCAGCTCTTCGTCTGCGCCTGGCTGGCGGGTCACTTTGCCCGGACGAGTGAACCTATGGACGATGCCGACACCCCATCCTCGACGCCCGTCGCGACCGTACCGCGAAGTGCCGAGGAAATTGCCGCAGCGGCTGCGGCATGCGGCCTGACCATCCCCGAACCGTGCGCGGCGGGTGTCGCGGCGAACCTGGCGTTGCTCGAAAGCCACGTTGCGCGCCTGCGCGGCGAGGAAGCGGGTCAGGCATGACTGGGACGGCGCAAACGGTTCCGACCAGCGTGATCGCGCTCGCGCAGGCGGTGCGCAGCGGCGCGCTGCGGGCCAGCGACGTGATCGAGCCTTGCCTTGCCGATCTGGCGGCGCGCGCCGGGCCGCTGGTCGCGGTGACGCGCGTGCTCGAAACCCGCGCCCGCGAAGAGGCCGCGCGGGTCGATGCGCTGGTCGCCGCCGGACAGGACCCCGGCCCGCTCGCCGGAGTGCCCTACGGCGTGAAGGACCTGTTCGACGTCGCCGGGCTGCCCACCACCGCCGGTTCGGGGCTCTATGCCGAGGCGCCGCCCGCAACCCGCGATGCCGAGGCGATCGTCCGGCTCAAGGCGGCGGGCGCGGTGCTGGTCGCGACGCTCAACATGGACGAATTCGCCTATGGCTTCGCGACGATCAACGCGCGCTATGGCACGACCTGCAATCCGCACGACCTCACCCGCCTCGCCGGGGGTTCCTCGGGCGGTTCGGCGGCCGTGGTCGCGGCCGGGCTGCTGCCCTTTTCGCTGGGCTCGGACACCAATGGCTCGATCCGCGTACCGGCCAGCCTGACCGGGCTTTACGGCATCAAGCCGACGCACGGCGCGCTGCCGCTCGGCGGCGTGTTCCCCTTTGCCGAGAGCTTCGACGACATCGGCCCCTTTACCACCAGCCTGGCCGACATGGCGCGGGTGTGGGACGTGCTTGCGGACACGCCGGTCCGTCCCGTCGATGCCCCGGTGCGCCTGGCGCGGCTGGGGGGGCGGTTTCGCGTCAACCTCGATCCCGACCAGACCGCGGCGATCGACGCGATCGCTCCCGAGGCCCCGCTGCTCGAAATTCCCGAGATCGCCCGCGCGCGCTCGGCCGCGTTCCTCATCACCGCGAGTGAAGGCGGGCGGCTCCACCGTCCCGCGCTGGCGCGCGCGGCGATGGAGTACGATCCGCAAGTGCGCGACCGGCTGCTCGCCGGAGCGCTGCTGCCCGAGGCGCTCTACGCCGAGGCACAGGCCTTCCGTGCGGCCTACACCGCGCGCGTGCTCGAGCTGATCGCGCACTACGACGTCCTGCTTGCCCCGGCAACGCCGTGCACCGCGCCCGAAATCGCCGATCCGCGCATCGCAATCGATGGCGCGATGAGCGCGGCGCGCGCCGATCTTGGCATTCACACGCAGGCGATCACCTTCCTCGGCCTGCCCTCGCTCGCGGTTCCGCTGCGCCGTCCGGGGCGCCTGCCGCTCGGTTTGCAGCTGATCGGCAAGCCGGGTGGCGAGGCTGCGCTTTTTGCGTTTGCGAAGGCGCTGGAAGAGCAGGGAACAATCGGGGTAACACAGCCGCGCGCCGAGGCGCGATGGACTGTAACAGGGGGTGAAGTGTGAGCCACAGTGATGCCATGGAAATACCGGGATGGAAGGGACGGCTCGAACGCCGCTTTTCCCTGTCCGAACGCGGAACGACCGCGCGGACCGAAGTCCTGGCCGGATTTACGACCTTTTTGACGATGGCCTACATCGTCCTCGTCAACCCCGCGATCCTGGGGACGGCGGGGATGCCGGTGGCCGCGGTGGCCGCCGCGACCTGCTTTGCCGCCGCCTTTGCCTCGATCCTGATGGGCTTTACCTCGAACACCCCGCTCGCGCTCGCGCCGGGCATGGGGCTCAACGCCTACTTCAGTTTTACCGTGGTGCAGCAGATGGGCATTCCCTGGCCGGTGGCGCTGGGCTGCGTGTTCATTTCGGGTGTCGCCTTCCTGGTGCTGACCGCGACGGGCATTCGCCAGCTGATCGTCCATTCGATCCCGCCCTATCTCTTCGCGGCGGTCGCGGGCGGTATCGGCCTGTTCATCGGCTTCATCGGATTGAAGGATGCCGGGATCGTCGTCGCCAACCCGGCCACCATCGTGGCGCTGGGCGATCTCAAGTCGCCCGGACCCGCGCTCGCGCTGTTCGGCCTCGTGCTGATCGGCGGGCTGAGCGTGTGGAACGTGCGCGGCGCGATGCTGATCGGGATCGTCGCCACCACGCTGGCGGGCTGGGTCTTTGGCCTCGTTACGTTCAAGCCCGAACCCTATTCGCTCCAGGCGATGACCGGCACGCTGTTCCAGCTTGATCTGAAGGGCGTGTTCGGCGTTTCGGGGAGCCATGGCCTGGGCCTGCTCGAAATCCTCTTCGTGTTCCTCTTCGTCGATCTGTTCGACAATATCGGCACGCTCGTCGCGGTGACCAAGCGCGCCGGGCTGATCGGGCCTGACGGCAAGATCCCGCGCCTCAACCGCATCCTGGTGACCGACGCGGTGGCCACCGTGGTCGGCTCGATGGCCGGCACCAGCACGGTGACCAGCTACGTCGAGAGCGCGGCGGGCGTTCAGGTGGGCGGCCGCACCGGCCTGACCGCGATCGTCACCGGCGTGCTGTTCCTCGCGATGATGTTCGTCGCCCCTTACGCCCAGCTCATTCCGCTCGCCGCGACCGCGCCCGCGCTGATTATCGTGGGCGGCATGATGTGCCTGCCGCTGATCGAGGTGGAGTGGGACGATCCGATCTCGGCGATCCCCGCGTTCCTTACCGTCGCGATGATCCCGCTGACCTTCTCGATCGCCAATGGCCTGGCCTTTGGCATTACCGCCCACGCGATCCTCAAGATCGTGCGCGGCACGGTGAAGAAGACCGACTGGTTCCTCCTCGTCCTTGCCCTGCTTTTCGTTGCCCGCTTCATCTGGATGGGAGCCGCCTGATGCGCCGCCTGATTATCTGTCTTTCGGCGCTGTGCGCGCTGGCCGCGACCCCGGTCCTGGCCGACGAACTCGATGCCACCGCGCGTACCTTGGTGATGACCGCCTATTCGCCTGAGTGGAACGCGATGGTCCACGACGTGAAGAACCCGCACAGCTACACGCTGAACGGGGGCACGTACCTTACCGGCACGCTGGAAGGTAAGCCGATCATCCTGATGCAGAGCGGCGTCTCGATGGTCAACGCGGCGATGAACACCCAGCTCGTGCTCGACCATTTCAAGGTCAAGCGGATCGTCTTTTCGGGCATCGCCGGTGGGGTCGATCCCGCGCTCTCGATCGGCGACGTGTTCGTGGCCGACGCCTGGGGCGAGTATCTCGAGGTCAACTTCGCGCGCACCCGTCCGGGCGGCTGGACTTCGCCCGAAGCGGTCGATCCCAAGGCCCCGCTCAACTGGAACTTCATGTTCCCGCGCGGGGTGACGGTGGGCAACGCCGACGAAAAGCCCACCCGCCACTACACCTTCGCGATGGACCCCGGGCTGCTGGCGCTGGCGCGCAAGGTCGCGCCCACGGTCACCATGGAGCGCTGCGTGCCCCCGTCCGAGCACCAGTTGCCCGGCAGCGAGCTGTGCCTCAACGCCGCGCCCAAGATCGTCGTGGGCGGCACCGGGGTTACCGCCGGGGTCTATGCCGACAACGCCGAATTCCGCGAATACCTCGCCTCGGCCTGGCACGCGCGCGTGCTTGACATGGAAAGCGGCGCGGTGGCGCAGGTGGCCTACGCCAACAAGGTGCCCACGATCATCTTCCGCAGCCTGTCCGACCTTGCCGGCGGCGACAAGGACAAGAACATGGAAGACACCTTCGAGCATCTCGCCTCGGTGAATTCCGCCCACGTCGTGCGCGCGTTCCTCGCCGCGCTGCCCGACTGATCGCAGGAGAACCGGGCATGAAGACCGTCACCGCCGCCAAGGGGATCGCCACCGCGCCCCACTACGCCGCCGCCCAGGCGGGGCGCAGCGTGCTCGCCGATGGCGGCACGGCGGTGGAGGCGTGCGTCGCCATCGCGGCGAGCCTGACGGTCGTCTACCCGCATATGACCGGGATCGGCGGCGACGGCTTCTGGGTCATTCGTGAACCTGATGGCCGCGTCCACGGCATCCACGGTTGCGGCGGTGCGGCGGCCCGCGCTGACCTTTCGCTCTACGAAGGGTTGGACGCGGTGCCCACGCGCGGCCCGCTCGCCGCCAATACCGTCGCGGGCACGATCTCGGCCTGGGACGCGGCGCTGGCGGACGAGAGCTGCAAGCTCCCGCTCGAACGTCTGCTGCGCGATGCCATCGCGGCGGCCGAGGCGGGCGTTGCAGTGACCGCGGGCGGCGCGCAGATCGCGCGCGACAAGGGCGGCGAACTGCGCGTCCAGCCCGGCGCCTACGCGCAAGTGTTCGAGCCCGAGGGACGCCCGCTCGAAGTGGGGGAGGTGCTACGCCAGCCGCTGATGGCGCAGACGCTGCGCACGCTCGCGCGCGAGGGGCTGGCCAGCTTCTACCAGGGCGAACTGGCCCAGCGCATCGCGCAGGATCTCGACGCGCTGGGCAGCCCGGTTGCGCTGGCCGATCTTGCCGCGCATCGCGCGACCCGGCCCGCGCCGCTCAACGTCGCCATCACCGGCGCGCGCCTGTTCAACGCCGCCCCGCCGACGCAAGGCTTCGCTTCGCTGGTGATCCTCGCGCTGTTCGACCGTTTGCAGGCGAGCGGAGTGGATGGCTTCGCGCACGTCCACGGCCTCGTCGAGGCGACCAAGCAGGCGTTTTTGCTGCGCGATGCCCACGTCGGCGATCCGGCCTATACCGATTACGATTTTCAGGGCCTGCTCGATGATCCCGCCGCGCTCGACGCGCTGGCCGCGCGGATCGATCCGGCGCGCGCGCTGGCCTGGCCGCAGCCGCCGCAGTGGGGCGATACCTGCTGGTTCGGCGCGGCCGATGGCGACGGGCGCGTGGTTTCGTGCATCCAGTCGACCTATTTCGAATTCGGCTCGGGGCTGGTGTTGCCGCAGACGGGGATCACCTGGCAGAACCGGGGCTCCTCGTTCCGGCTCGCCGAGAAGGGCTGGAACGCGCTGAGGCCCGGCCGCAAGCCCTTCCACACGCTCAACCCCGCGCTGGCCCTGTTCGACGATGGCCGGATCATGGCCTACGGCACGATGGGCGGTGAGGGCCAGCCGCAGACGCAGGCGGCGCTGTTCAGCCGCTACGCGCGCTTCGGTGTCGATCTGCAGGAGGCGATCTGTGCGCCGCGCTGGTTGCTCGGACGCACCTGGGGCGATGCGACGACCTCGCTCAAGCTCGAGGACGGGTTCGACGAGGGGCTCTACGCCCAGCTTGCCGAGGCCGGGCACGATGTCGAGCGGGTCGGCCCCTTGACCGCGATGATGGGCCACGCGGGCGCGGTGGTGCGCCTTGCCGATGGTTCGTTCGAAGGCGCCAGCGACCCGCGCAGCGATGGAGCGGCGGCGGGATGGTAGAGGCGCTCCTTCACCCCGGCGGCGCGCGCGCCGTGGCGCGCTGTGATGCGCTGCGCACCGCGCCCTATTCGGACATGGCAGGCGGGCTCCTGCGCGCCTACCTGACCCCGGCCTACGCCGCCGCACAAGAGGCCCTGGCGGGCTGGATGGCCGAGGCGGGGATGGCCGTCCAGCGCGACGCGGCGGCCAACCTCGTCGGCCGTTACGAAGGCGACCGTCCTGACGCGCCCGCGCTGGTGATCGGCAGCCATCTCGATTCGGTGCGCGATGCAGGGGCTTACGACGGGCCGCTGGGGATCATGCTGGGGATCGAATGCGTCGCCGCGCTCCACGCGCGCGGACGGCGCCTGCCTTTCGCGATCGAAGTCTATGCCTTTGGCGACGAGGAAGGCTCGCGCTTTCCCGCCGCCATGCTGACCAGCCGCGCGGTTGCCGGAACGCTTTTGCCCGAAGCGCTCACCATTGCCGACGATGCGGGCGTGGCGCTGGCCGAGGCGCTGGGCAAGGCGGGGCTCGATGCGGACAGCTACCTTTCAGCGAAGCGCGCGCGCGGCGCGGTGTTCGCCTATCTTGAAGCGCATATCGAACAGGGCCCGGTGCTCGAGGCGCGTCAACTGGCGGTCGGCACGGTCACCGGCATTGCCGCGCAGCTGCGCTACGCGATTACCGTGAAGGGTCTGGCCGGGCACGCCGGGACGAGCGCGATGGGCCTGCGCCGCGATCCGCTGCCGGGCGCGGCCGAGATGATCCTCGCCGCCGAGGAAGCGGCCTGCGCCGAGGGGGGCGACGCGGTCGCCACGGTCGGCC
>NZ_JALHLF010000103.1 GCF_022832435.1 Novosphingobium organovorum
CGCTGCGGCCGACAGCGCGGCGACGGGCAGCGTCGCGATGGCCAGCCCGCAGCGCGTGGTCCAGAGCCTCGCGCGCGAAGTTCCCGGCTTCACCCCGCTGACCCTGGCCTATGGCCAGGGCCGCGACGGCAAGCCGAGCCTGCGCGTCCAGGGCAGCGACCCGCGCTATGGCCTGCGCGGGCCGAACTTCACCCTCGCCATCCTCGATCCGGCGACCGGCGCGGTCACCGGCGCGGATTATCTCGGCGGGCGCCAGGACGGCTGGGGCGCGACGCTCACCGCCTTCTTCACGCTGCACTTCGGCAGCTTTGGCGGGGCTCCGGTGCGCTGGGCCTACTTCCTGCTGGGCCTGAGCGGCGCGGTGATCTTCTACACCGGGAACCTGCTCTGGGTCGAAAGCCGCCGGCGGCGCGAACGCAAGGCGGGCGCGGTCGAGCAGACGCGCGCAACCTGCATCCTGGGCGCGCTCACCGTCGGCGTGCCGCTGGGCTCTATCGCGGGCGTTGCAGTGACGCTGGCGGCCGCCAAGCCGCTCGGCACGGCAGCGACACCGGGCCTGCACAGCGCGATCTACCATGCGGTGTTCTTCGCCTTCGTCGGCTGGGCGCTGCTGCGTGGTTCGGCGCGCGGCGCAATCGAGCTGCTGCCCGGCGCCGCGCTTGCCATGCTGGCGATCCCGGCCATGTCGCTGGCCTGCGCGGGATTTCATCCCGAACGGGTCCGGGCGGTGGACGGTGTGGCGCTGATCCTGGCCGGACTGCTCGGCTGGGCCTGGAAAGCCACCTTGCGCCGCGCCCGCAGCGGCCCGCGCGACAGTGTATGGAGCGCCCTGCCCGCCGGACAATCCGGCGGCGAAGCGCCCCGCCCCGCGCTCTAATTCGGGGGCGAAGGAAGCGCGGGAACGGCGGTGCGGGCATGGTGGAGGTCCCGCACCGCCGTTACGCCGCTTATTCGGCGAGGAACTGCGCGATCGCGCGGCCCATTTCCTTGAACGTGACCGACGACATGTGGTTGCCCGGCGTCTCGACATAGCGCGCGTCGGGCAGTGTCTGCGCCAGTTCGGGCGCCGAACCGTTGTCCCGGTCGTCGCCGCCACAAACGCACAAGGTCGGCATGGTGATCGCGCCCAGCGCCTCGGGCGCGGTATCGTCGACCGAGCCCAGCAGCAGGCGCGCGGCCTCGCGATCGATCTTCATCGTCTTCATGAAGGCCTGCGCGATGAACGCCGGATCGCCCCGCTCGATCGAACCGAACCGGTCAATCGCGTCGATGAAATGCGCCGAACGCCGCGCCCACCCGGCAAGCCCCGAAAGCCCCATGCCCGCCAGCACCAGCCGACGCGGCTTGAGCCCGGCCAGCACGCCGCGCGCCGAGGTGCGCGAGCCAAGCGAGAAACCGCCCAGATCGTAGTCCTTCAGCTCGAGTTCGGCGATCGTCGCCTTGAGGTCGGCGACCAGCACGTCCTCGGGGTAGGCGCGCGGATCGTGCGGCGCTTCGCTCTCGCCGTGGGCGCGCAGGTCCGGCATGTAGAGCCGGAAGCCCGCCGCGGCGAGAAGGTCCGCGTGGCCATACTTGATCCAGTTGACGTAAGCGCTGGAGAACAGCCCATGCAGCAGCACCAACGGACGCCCCGAGGCATCGCCCGTGCAGTGGACGGCCAGCCGGGTATCGGCAAATCCTTCGATGAACCGGGTCTCGATCTCACTCACGCGCACAACCTCTTTTTGCTCGTCCGGCTTTTGTGGCCAACCAAAAAGAGGCAGGAACGCGTGCGATGGCGGCGCGCTCCTGCCTCTCCCGGCTCGTCTTTGGGCCGTGGCGGCGGATCTTTCAAGGCCGTGCGGGAACGCTCGAGGTTCAGCTTGCGTCCACGCGCGGCGCCCCGATCAGTCCGTTGCCTTCTCGGCCCATTGATCGAACGCCTCGAGCGCCTGCGCGGCGTACATCGCGGAAGGCCCCGCCCCCATGTAGACCGCCAGCCCCATGGCTTCGGCGATTTCCTCCCGGCTCGCCCCGGCGCGCTGCGCGCCCGAGGCGTGATAGGTGATGCATGGGGCGCAGCGCACCGCCACCCCGATCGCCAGCGCGATCAGCTCCTTGCTCTTGGTATCGAGCGCGCCGGGCGCCAGCGCCGCCTGTCCCATTTCGGAAAAGGCCTGCATCGGGCCGGGCGTGCTCTTCCTGAGCTCGCCAATCGCCGGATTGAGCGCGCGGGCCATCTGCGGCCAATCCTCGAAATTGCTCTTTGCCATCGCGTGGGTCTCCTCGTGTGCCCCTTTCCTGCCTGTACGCGAGGCCCTGTCGCCTTGCGCGAAGTCAAAAAAGTGCCGATCCACGCGGTGTTTTCCCGGCGCGCATCGGCCACGGTGCAAACCGGCTTGCCCCCGCGAGCGCGCTCCCTATCCTGCGCCCACCTCTCATCCGGAGCTTTTGACCGCGATGCCTCTTCCTCCCGAAACCGAGCGCACACGCCCCCGTTTCGCGCTTACCGCGCGCTTGAAGAGCGTCACTTACGCCGCGAGGGGGCTGCGCGTTCTGCTGATGCAGGAGCACAACGCCTGGCTCCACCTTGCCGCGACGATCGCCGTCATCGCCTGTGCGCTGGTGCTGAACCTGGGGGCCGACGACTGGCGCTGGCTGGTGCTCGCCATCGCGCTGGTGTGGTTTGCCGAGGCGGTCAACACCGCGATCGAGGCGCTGTGCGACCGGATCTGCCCCGCGTTCGATCCGGCCATCGGGCGGATCAAGGACATTGCCGCCGGCGCCGTCCTCATCGCCGCGCTCGCGGCCGGGGCGATCGGGCTCCTTACGCTCGGGCCGCCGCTGCTGGCGCGGCTGGGATGAGGCAAAGGGCGAGTGCCCGCTTGGAAACGTCTTCGTTCAACGAGAAAGGCCCGCGCATCGCTGCGCGGGCCTTTGTTCGAAGTTCCGCCTGGAAGAGACGCTCAGCCCTTCTTGAGGTGGCGACGGCCGAGCAGTTCAGCGATCTGCACCGCGTTGAGCGCAGCGCCCTTGCGAAGGTTGTCCGAGACGCACCACAGCGCCAAGCCGTTCTCGACCGTCGGGTCTTCGCGCACGCGGCTGATGTAGGTCGCGCTGTCGCCCACGCATTCAATCGGGGTAACGTAACCCGCGTCCTCGCGCTTGTCGACGAGCATGATGCCCGGCGCCTCGCGCAGGATGTCCTGCGCTTCGGTCGCCGAAACCTCACGCTCGAACTCGATGTTGAGCGCTTCGGAGTGGCCCACGAAGACCGGCACGCGCACGCAGGTCGCGTGCAGCTTGATCTTGGGATCGAGGATCTTCTTGGTCTCGACCACCATCTTCCACTCTTCCTTGGTCGAACCATCGTCGAGGAAGACGTCGATGTGCGGGATCACGTTGAAGGCGATCTGCTT
Source organism: Novosphingobium organovorum (assembly GCF_022832435.1). Classification (GTDB taxonomy): domain Bacteria; phylum Pseudomonadota; class Alphaproteobacteria; order Sphingomonadales; family Sphingomonadaceae; genus Novosphingobium; species Novosphingobium organovorum. Next base: position 3,399 of record NZ_JALHLF010000103.1, read on the forward strand.
GGTGAACTTGCGCGGCTCGACCTGATCGCCCACGAAGATCGCACGGCTCTGCTCGAACAGCTCGTCCATGCCCGCCTTGCCCGCGCCCGAGACCGACTGGTAGGTCGAGACGACGACGCGCTTGATGCCAAAGGCATCGTGCAGCGGCTTGAGCGCCACGACCATCTGCGCGGTCGAGCAGTTGGGGTTGGCGATGATGTTGCGCTGGGTGTAGCCGTCGATCGCATCGGGGTTCACTTCGGGCACGATCAGCGGAACGTCCGGGTCCATGCGGTAGAGCGACGAGTTGTCGATCACCACGCAGCCCTGCGCGGCGGCGCGGGGCGCGTGAATCGCCGTCGGGCCCGAGCCCGCCGCGAACAGCGCAATGTCCCAGCCGGTGAAATCGAAATGCTCGATGTTCTTGACCTTGAGTTTCTTGCCGGTCTCGCCAAAATCAATTTCCGAGCCGGTGGAACGCGACGAAGCGACCGCTGCGATTTCGTCGCAGGGGAACTCGCGCTCGGCAAGGATGCTCAGCATTTCGCGGCCGACATTTCCGGTCGCGCCGACGACGGCTACCCGGTAACCCATTTCAAGATCCTTTTAGCAAAAACGCGCAGGCGGACATTTGCCCGACGCGAAGGCGGGCCGTTACAGGGTCCGCCACGCCTTGACAAGCGCCCATGCGGTTTGATTGCGTAAATTACGAAAAATACACGAACTTCGTTTCGCACGGAGCGCGCCATCGATAACGAACGTGCGCTATCGCGCACGATCCGGCATTGCACCTAAGGACCTTTTACCAGCCCCGCTTAGGCAAGACGTGCACCATGCCATGGCACAAGCGGGCCAAAGCGAATGGGAGCACCCCACGATGTTCCGCAAGCGGACCCGCCCGGTCACGAACGATGCCGCTCTGGCCGAAATGTTCTTCGCGCTGTCACCGGACGGCATGCTCATCATGCGCGGCGGCGCCTTCATCGGCTGCAATCCCGCCGCCGAACGGATCTACGACGCGCCGCGCAGCCGGATCATGGGAGCCAGCCCGCTCGACTTCTCGGCTCCCGTGCAAGCCGATGGCCGCCCCTCCCCGGTCCACGTCGGCGAGCGGCTGCAGGAGGCCCAGCGCGCCGGGCACGCGCGCTTCGAATGGCACAACCAGCGCCGCGACGGCACGCTCGTGCGCATTCTCGTGACCCTGATCCCGACCCGCATCGCGGATGAGGACGCGTTGCTCGTACTCGTCCAGGATCTCGCCGAGACCGCGCAAGTGGTCGACCAGATTACCCACGGGCTGGCGCAACTGGCCAGCGGCAACCTCACCTGCCGCATCGATGCGCGCTTCCGCGAGGATTACGAACCGCTGCGCGAAAGCTTCAACGGATCGGTCGCGGCGATGAACCAGACCATCGAGGTGGTCTCCAGCGTCGCGGCGCGCGTGCGCACGAGCGCGGGCGAGATCAACAGCGCGACCGATGACCTCTCGCAGCGCACCCACCGCCAGGCGGCCTCGCTGCGCAGCACCAGCGAGGCGATGGGCCGCGTCACCGACATGGTGCAGGAAACCGCGCGCGGCGCGCGGCGCGTCTCGCGCGGGATCGGAGAGACCGAACGCGTCGCCAACGAAGGCGGCCAGGTGGTCGAGCGCGCGGTGGAGGCGATGCAGGCCATCGACCACTCCTCGGGCGAGATCACGCAGATCATCTCGGTGATCGACGGGATTTCCTTCCAGACCAACCTCCTCGCGCTCAACGCCGGGGTCGAGGCCGCACGCGCGGGCGAATCAGGCAAGGGCTTTGCCGTCGTCGCCACCGAAGTGCGCGCGCTTGCCCAGCGCTCGGCACAGGCCGCGACCGACATCGGCGCGCTCATCACCAAGAGCAGCGNACGCGCGGGCGAATCAGGCAAGGGCTTTGCCGTCGTCGCCACCGAAGTGCGCGCGCTTGCCCAGCGCTCGGCACAGGCCGCGACCGACATCGGCGCGCTCATCACCAAGAGCAGCGAACAAGTGAAGACCGGTGTTTCGCTCGTCGCCGAAACCGGCGCGATGCTGCGCCAGATCGTCGAACGGGTGAGCGAGATCAACACGCTTGCCGGCGCCATTTCCCAATCCGCCGAAACCCAGGCGAGCGAGGTCAACCAGATCAAGGAAGCCATCGCCGAAATGGACCGGATGCTCGGCCACAGCGGCGCGGTGGTCGAACAAAGCTCGGGCACCGCCCGCCAACTGGCGCAGGAAGCCGAGGAACTGGCCCGCCTCGTCGCCGGATTCGATACCGGCAAAGGCGCCGGAGCCAGCGCCCGCCTTCCCACAGCCCGCGCCGCCTGAAACGACGAAACCCCGGCACGGGCTGTGACGCCCTGCCGGGGTTCGCGTGTTCCACAGCCTGCGCCAGAACGGCGCGAGGGCAATCCTGTTAGTGCGCGGTCGCCCCGGTCGACGGGGTGTGCGCGGGCGCGGCGGCCAGTTCGTCCGCATCGCTCCACTCGATCGCGGTCAGCGGCTCGGCGAGCGCGCGCGACAGCACCTCGTCGACATGGCTGACCGGAATGATCTCGAGCCCTTCCTTCACATTGGCCGGAAGCTCGGCAAGATCCTTGCTGTTTTCCTCGGGGATGAGCACCGTGGTGATCCCCCCGCGCAGCGCGGCCAGCAGCTTTTCCTTCAGCCCGCCGATCGGCAGCACCCGGCCGCGCAGCGTGACCTCGCCGGTCATCGCCACGTCGCGGCGCACCGCGACCCCGGTCAGCGTCGAAACGATCGAGGTGACCATGCCGATACCCGCCGAGGGCCCGTCCTTGGGCACCGCGCCTTCGGGCAGGTGGATGTGGATGTTGCGCTTGCCGAACACGCTGGGCTTGATGCCATAGGCGGTCGAACGGGCCTTCACGAAGCTCCAGGCGGTCTGGATCGATTCGTTCATCACCTCGCCCAGCTTGCCGGTGGCCTTGATCTCGCCCTTGCCGGGAACCGTTACGCTTTCGATGGTCAGCAGTTCGCCGCCAACTTCAGTCCAGGCCAGACCCGTCACCGCACCGACCTGATTCTCCTCTTCCGAGTTACCATGGCGGAACTTGCGCACGCCCGCATAGTCGGCGAGGTTTTCGGGCGTAATCGTCACGCTGGTCGCCTTGCCTTCAAGGATCTGGCGCAGCGACTTGCGCGCCAGACGCGCGACTTCACGCTCGAGCGTGCGCACGCCCGCTTCGCGGGTGTAGTAGCGGATGAGGTCGCGAAGGGCCTCCTGCGTCAGCGTGAACTCGCCCGCCTTGAGCCCGTGTGCCTCGATCTGCTTGGCCACCAGATGACGCTCGGCGATCTCGACCTTCTCGTCCTCGGTGTAACCCTCCAGACGGATGATCTCCATGCGATCGAGCAGCGCTTGCGGCAGGTTGAGGCTGTTCGCGGTGCACACGAACATCACGTCCGACAGGTCGATGTCGAGTTCGAGGTAGTGGTCCTGGAACTTTGCGTTCTGCTCGGGATCGAGCACTTCGAGCAGCGCCGAAGCCGGATCGCCGCGGAAGTCCTGACCCAGCTTGTCGATCTCGTCGAGCAGGAACAGCGGGTTGGACTTGCCCGCCTTGCGCAGGTTCGAAACGATCTTGCCCGGCAGCGAGCCGATGTAGGTGCGCCGGTGGCCGCGAATCTCGGCCTCGTCGCGCACGCCGCCCAGCGACTGGCGGATGAACTCGCGGCCCGTCGCCTTGGCAATCGACTTGCCAAGCGAGGTCTTGCCCACGCCCGGAGGCCCCACGAGGCACAGGATCGGCCCCTTGAGCTTGTTGGTGCGCGCCTGGACCGCAAGATATTCGATGATGCGGTCCTTGACCTTGTCGAGCGCGTAGTGATCGGAATCGAGCACGTCCTGCGCGGTCGAGATATCGCGCTTGAGCTTGCTCTTCTTGCCCCAGGGCAGGCCCAGCAGCACGTCGAGGTAGTTGCGCACGACGGTCGCCTCGGCGCTCATCGGCTGCATCGACTTGAGCTTCTTGAGTTCGGCGTTGGCCTTTTCGCGCGCTTCCTTGGAAAGCTTGGTCTTCTCGATCTTTTCCTGAAGTTCCTGCAGCTCGTTGGCTTCATCGCCCTCGCCGCCGCCCAGCTCGGACTGGATCGCCTTGAGCTGTTCGTTCAGGTAGTATTCGCGCTGGGTCTTCTCCATCTGGCGCTTGACGCGGCCACGGATCTTGCGCTCGACCTGCAGCACGCCAAGCTCGCCCTCCATGAACGAGAAGACCATCTCGAGCCGCTTGAGCGGATCGTCCTCGGACAGCACGGCCTGCTTGTCGGAGACCTTGGCCGAAAGCTGCGCGGCGACCGTATCGGCCAGCTTGGCGGCATCCTCGATATCGTCGAGCTGCTCACCCGCGTCCTGGCTCAGCTTCTTGTTGAGCTTGGCGTATTCGTTGAACTGGTCAATCACCGAACGCATCATCGCGGCGGTTTCGGTGCTGTCGGGCTCGACCGCCGCGATCTTCTCGACTTCGGCGACGAGCATCTCGCCATCGTCGGTCTGCTCGGCGCGCAGGCGTTCGAGCCGCGCGCGCTCCTGCCCTTCGACGAGCACGCGCACGGTGCCATCGGGCAGCTTGAGCAGCTGAAGGACGCTGGCGATCACGCCGGTGTCGTAAAGATCATCGCGATCGGGATCGTCACACCCCGGATCAAGCTGGGCGAGCAGGAAAATGTCCTTGTCGCCCGCCATCGCCGCCTCGAGCGCTGCGACCGATTTTTCGCGCCCCACGAACAGCGGCACGACCATGCCGGGAAAGACCACGATATCGCGAAGCGGAAGGAGGGGAAGTAGGTTCAAAGGGCTATCCATCTGGTCTTGCGCGCGAGGGGCCGAAACGGCCCCGAACTGTTAAGTGACCCACGATATGGGAGCGAATTACCATTGCGCAATGGACCTACACCCCAAACCCTGTTGAAGTGCTGAAACAGCCAGGGGCGTTTCCCCTAACCCGCGCGGCATCGCTCCCGTCGTGGCCGCCTGTCGGGCGCGCGCGCATCGCGGCCGGCAGGCGGAAAAAACAAGGCGATCAGAACGGCATCTTGAAGCCCGGCGGCAGGCCCATGCCCGACTGCGCCTTGCCCATTTCCTCGTTGGCGACCGAATCCGCCTTGACCCGCGCATCGTTGTAGGCGGCCGCGATAAGGTCCTCGAGCATACCCTTTTCGCTGGGCTGCATCAGGCTGTCGTCGATCGCGACGCCAAGCACCCGGCCCTTGGCCGAGCAGCGGATCTTGACCAGGCCGCCACCCGAGAGGCCTTCGACTTCCATCGAATCGAGTTTGGCCTGGGTTTCGGTCATCTGCTTCTGAATCGTCTCGGCCGCCTTCTGCGCGGCCTGGATCATTTCTTCCATCGACTTCATTTCAACGTCTCCAGTTCCGGCCCCTGCCGCCACCGCCGATGGCTGCGGGCCGTTCGTCCTCAATCAGTTCGGCGCCGGGAAAGGCGGCCAGGGTCGCCTCCACCAGCGGCGCGGCGCGCAGCGCCTGTGAGGCTGCGACTTTCGCCGCCTCGGCCCGCTCGACGATGGTCGGCGCACCGCCACTCTCGCGCCGTTCGACTTCCCAGCGCTGCCCCGTGGTCTTGGCAAGGCCATCGCGCAAGAGCGCGGTAATGTCATCGCGAAAACCGGGCGCGTGTTCATAGCGCAACAGACCATGCGCGAGTTCGATCACGCGCACCTGCATGCGCATGATGTTGGCGACGGTGGGCCCGGCGAATTCCTCCGCCTCGTCGACCAGACTGTCCCACTTCTCGGCGACGAGATGCGCGGGCAGAGCCATACTCGGCGCGGGGGCAGGCACGGCGGCCGGTGATGGCGCGGCATCGGCAGCTGTCGGCACTTCCGGCGTTGCGGAGGTGGCTGGCGCCGGCTCGTCCAGAGGGCGGGCCGCAGGTTCGCCACCGGCCCCATGCGTCAAGGTCGCGGGAACTGGCATGGCGGCGCTGCCAGCAGGCGTCGTCGGAGCGGGCGCGGTCGGCGCCGACACAGGCGCCGGCGCAGTCTGGATCCGCAAGGCCAGGCCCTCGAGCCGCTTCACCAGCGCGCCGGGATCGGGCATGTCGCTCGCGTGCATGATGCGCAGCAACGCCATTTGCGCGGCGACCAGCGGATCGGGCGCGCTCTTGACCTCTTCGTGCCCCTTGAGCAGCAGTTGCCACAAGCGGTGGACTTGCCCGGCGGTGAGCGTCTGCGCCCAGCTCGCGATCGCCGCGCGCTCTTCCGCTGAATGGGCGTCGGGTTCGGCGCCCGAGACCTGCGCCAGCGCGATGCGGTGGGCCAGTTCCATCTGACCGCGCAGCAGCGCCACCGGTTCGACACCGAGCGCGAACTGGCGCGCCACGATGTCCAGCACGCCCGCGCCCTTGCCGTCGAGCAGCTGGGCCAGCAGTTCGCGCTGCACGCTCTTGTCCGAGAGGCCGAGCATGTCGCGCACCTTTTCGGCGCGAACCTGGCCTTCACCGTCAAGGTCGGCGTGCGCGATCGCCTGGTCGAGGATCGAGAGACCATCGCGCACCGACCCTTCCGCGGCGGCCGCGACCATCGCCAGCGCTTCGGGCTCGGCCTCGACGCCTTCCTTCGCGCAAATGCCCGCGAAATGCTCGGCCAGCATTGGGGTCGGAATACGGCGCAAGTCGAAGCGCTGGCAACGCGAGAGGACGGTAACCGGCAGCTTGTCCACTTCGGTCGTCGCGAAGAGGAACTTCACGTGCGCGGGCGGTTCCTCAAGCGTCTTGAGCAAGGCGTTGAACGCGTTGCGCGAGAGCATGTGGACTTCGTCGATGATGTAGATCTTGTAGCGCGCGGAGACCGCCGCGTAGCGCACCGCCTCGATGATCTCGCGCACGTCGTCGACGCCGGTGTGGCTCGCCGCGTCCATCTCGATCACGTCGATGTGGCGCCCTTCGGCAATCGCGCGGCACGGCTCGCACACGCCGCAGGGGCTGATCGTCGGACCGCCCTGCCCGTCGGGGCCGATGCAGTTGAGCGCCTTGGCGATAAGCCGCGCGGTCGAGGTCTTGCCCACCCCGCGCACGCCGGTCATCAGGAACGCGTGGGCCAGCCGGTCGCGCTTGATCGCGTTGGCGAGCGTGCGCACCATCGCTTCCTGGCCGATCAGCTCGTCGAATGTCTGCGGACGGTACTTGCGCGCGAGCACACGGTAAGGCTGCGCCGGGACCGCACTGGCCGAAGGTGCGGCCGCAGCCTTGGGGGCAGCGGCCGATTCGCGCACCGGCTCGGACACCGGCTCGGGCACCGGCGCGACGGGAGCGTCCACCGCAGCCGGAGCGGGATCGCCAAACATCGAGCCCTGGCCCGCCGCCTCGAGCTCGGCTGCGCTGGGCACGTCCCCCTCGTCCTCGGTGTCCCAGGGCGGGGTGTCGCCGGAAGTGTCCTGTGAATCGATCATCGCGCGCCAGACTAGGCGCAGCGCGCCGCAATGTCAGTCCCGAACCGGCGTGCTCCACAGTCTGGACAGCGCCAGACGGACAAAAAACGGGCCGGAACGGGCGCATTCGGGCCGCACAAACAAAAACAGCGCCCAAAGGCGCTGTTTTCAAAAGGAGCCGAATGACCCGCCGCAATCCGTTGTGGCTGCTTCCTTCCGGATCTGACCAGGTTGGCGAACGCAAACGTCCATCCGACTCCCGGCGGCCCCTATGGCGAGGCTTTTTCCGGATTGCAAGCCCTCTTCCCACACCCGCGCGACACGAGGGGGGAAAGCCAGCCGGACCGGGCCGATCGCGACCCCGCCGCTCAGCGGAAGTTGTCGGCGTAGGCCTGGATCTTGAGGCGGCGCGGCGGCACGGTGTGCACTTCGGCGGCAATGCCGTAGCGCTCGGCGTAGGCCTTGGCGTCCTCGGCGCTGGGGAAGCGCAGCTGGAGCTGCTGCTTCATGTCGCCCGAGCCAGCCCAACCCATCAGCGGGTCGGGCTTCTTGGCCTCAGCCGGTTCGAACTCAAGGACCCACTGGTCCAGAAGGGCCTTGCCCGACTGCATGGCGTTCTTCGGGCGCTGATAGATGCGTGCACTCATGACAAGCGCTTTGCCTCCGAATCGCGCCGGAAATCAAGTTCAAATCATGCACCCCGCGTGCGCTCGAAAGCGTTTTTGGTTTTCAGGCTGGGATTTTCGGTCCACGGCTCGTCGGGCCAGCGGTGGCGCGGATAGCGGCCCTTCATGTCGCGCTGGACATCCTTCCAGCTCCCCCGCCAGAAGCCGGGCAGATCGCGCGTGGCCTGCAAGGGGCGCCCCGCAGGTGAGGTCAGCTTGAGCAGAAGCGGGCGATTTTCATGACCATAGCCCGGATGCCGGTCGAGCCCGAACAGCGCCTGAACGCGCACTTCCACGCTCGGCCCGCCCTCGTCCTCATAATCGATCGCGTGCGCGGTCCCTGCCGGACTGCGAAATTCCGCCGGGGCCAGCCGCTCGAGTGCCTGCTGGTCGTCCCAGGTCAGCCGCCTGCGTAGCGCTTCGTGCAGCGCCGCCTTGTCGAGCGCCTCGAGGCGCCGCCCGAGCAAGGGCGCCAGCCAGACCTCGAGATCGGCGAGCAGCGCTGCATCCGACAGCGCCGCAATGCCCGCATAGCGCGCGCGGCGCAGCAGCGCCTGGCTCGCCTTGCCCAGCGGTACGAGCTCGAGCCCCCTGGCCCGCACACGCTCGACCAGAAAGGCGCAAATGGCCTCTGCATCGGGCGCGGGATCGGGCCCGGTGGCCAGCACGATCGCCCCCACCCGCCGCTCCAGGCGCGCCTCGACCCGCCCCTCGGCCTCATTCCAGCGAAGGACCGAGCGGCGCTCGATCCGGTCCGCAAGCCAGGCCTCGACCTCGCCCGGCTCGAGCGGGATACCCGCCACGATCCGCGCGCCGCGCGCCTGCCCCTGCGCATCGCCGATCACCATCCATTCGCGCGCGGCAAGCGGCGAAGCCGGGTCGAGCGTGTAGCCGCGCCCACCCGCCGACAGCCAGTTCTCCCCACTCGCTTCGCGCCGACGCGCGAGCATCGCGGGCTGGCCCAGCGCGAGCAGCACGCCGAGCGGTACGTTCTCAGGCTCGCTCGCCGCTCCCGCCAGCTTGCGCGCGCGCCGGGCCCAGCCCTCGGAGAGCTTGCGCGCCGCCTGCGCCCGCCCCGAGCGGTCCGCGTCCCAACGCGCCAGACGCTGCGACAGGTCCTCGCTGCGTCCGCCCAGCCCGCGTTCCTGAAGCAGCAGCGCCAGCCGCGAGGCCATACCCTCGGCCCCGAAAACGCAGGCGTGGAGGATCATCGCCGCTTGCGCCGGCGCCATCGGCAACTGCGCGACCTGCTGGCCGAACGCGGTGATCCGCCCGCCTCCATCGAGCGCGCCGAGCGCTTCCAGTTCGCGCCGCGCCGCCGCCATCGCGGGTTCGGGTGGCGGATCGATCCAGGCCATCGCCGCGACATCGCCCGCTCCCCACTGCGCGAGGTTGAGCGTGAGCGGCGCCAGATCGCTGACGCGAATTTCCGGCGGGTCGAACGCCGGGCGTCCGGCGTGCGCGGCCTCTTCCCACAAGCGGTAGGCAACGCCGGGCCCCTGCCGCGCGGCGCGTCCCGCGCGCTGCGCGGCCGAGGCCTGGCTCGCGGCG